>NZ_JBIAXT010000045.1:0-52578 GCF_042896945.1 Streptomyces sp. NPDC001222 | reverse complement strand
ACCCGGGGGGGGTTTGTATTTGGCGCGCCTCCCGCGCCGGGTCCGGGGGGGGCGCGGCCCCCCCCCCCCCCCGGGGGCGGGGCGCCCCCCCCCCCCCACCCCCGGGGGGCCCCCCCCCCCCCGGGGGGGGGGGGGTCCCGCCCCTCGGTTTTCCGCTCCGGTGTTCAGCCCCCGGACGTGTCCAGCTCCGCGTCCTCGCTGATGCCCGAGCAGTCGTACGGGTCCTTGAGCCAGCCGTCCGGCAGCACCACACGGCTGTTTCCGGACGTCCGGCCGCGCGGGCCGTCGGCGCCGACCGGCCAGGCCTGGTCGAGGTCGAGCTCGTCGAGACCGGCCCGCAGCTCCTGGAGCGAGGAGGTGATCGCGAGCCGCTTGCGCATCTCGGAGCCGACCGAGAAGCCCTTCAGATACCAGGCCACGTGCTTGCGGAAGTCGATGACTCCGCGCGACTCGTCGCCGAGCCACTCGCCGAGCAGGGTGGCGTGCCGGACCATGACGTCGGCCACCTCGCGCAGGGCCGGCCGCACCGGCTCCCCGGTCCGCCCCTCGAAGGCCGCCACCAGATCCGCGAACAGCCACGGCCGCCCCAGGCAGCCACGGCCGACCACGACCCCGTCGCAGCCGGTCTCGCGCACCATGCGCAGCGCGTCCTCGGCCGACCAGACATCGCCGTTGCCGAGCACGGGGATCTCCGGCACATGCTCCTTCAGCCGCGCGATCGCGTCCCAGTCCGCCGTGCCGCCGTAGTGCTGTGCGCTGGTGCGGCCGTGCAGCGCGATGGCCTGCACACCCTCCTCGACGGCGATCCGGCCGGCGTCCAGGTAGGTGAGGTGGCCGTCGTCGATGCCCTTGCGCATCTTCATCGTGACCGGGAGGTCACCGGCTCCGCCGACGGCCTCGCGCAGGATCGCGCGCAGCAGGTTCCGCTTGTACGGCAGCGCGGCGCCGCCGCCCTTGCGGGTCACCTTGGGCACCGGGCAGCCGAAGTTCAGGTCGATGTGGTCGGCCAGGCCCTCTTCCGCGATCATGCGGGCGGCCTTGCCGACGGTCGCCGGGTCGACGCCGTAGAGCTGGATCGAGCGCGGCTGCTCGCTCGCGTCGAACTTGATCAGCTGCATGGTCTTGTCGTTGCGCTCGACCAGCGCCCGGGTCGTGATCATCTCGCTCACGAACAGGCCCTTGCCACCGCTGAACTCCCGGCACAGCGTGCGGAACGGCGCGTTGGTGATCCCGGCCATGGGCGCGAGCACGACAGGCGCCCGGAGGGCGTGCGGACCGACCCGCACCGCGGAGTCCGTCGGCGAGCTCTCCGGGCCCCCCGGGTTCGTCGGGGTCGTCGGATCCGCCGAGGTCGTCGGGTTCGTCGGGGTCATCGTGGACGTGGGCATTTCCCCATTGTCACGCACGCCGGCGGGTACCCGGCACGGGTGGCCCGGTGATCGGGTCACGATGCATCGGTCATTAGTTAGCCGCACTATCGAAATCGTCGTACGATGTTCCCATGCCCGAGCTGAGCCATCGCCGGCGTCTGCTGGTGCTCGCGATCTGCTGTATGAGCCTGCTGATCGTGAGCCTCGACAACACCGTCCTGAACGTCGCCCTGCCCTCGATGCAGCACGAACTGCACGCGACCACGTCGGGGCTGCAGTGGACCATCGACGCCTACACCCTCGTCCTGGCCTCGCTGCTGATGCTGGCGGGCTCAACAGCCGACCGGATCGGCCGCAAGCGCGTCTTCATGGCGGGCCTCGTCGTCTTCAGCGTCGGCTCGCTGCTGTGCTCCCTCGCCCCGAACCTGGAACTGCTGGTCGTGTTCCGGATGGTGCAGGCGATCGGCGGCTCGATGCTCAACCCGGTCGCCATGTCGATCATCACCAACACCTTCACCGACGCCCGGGAGCGGGCCCGCGCGATCGGTGTGTGGGGTGCCGTCGTCGGCATATCGATGGCCGCGGGCCCGCTGGTCGGCGGGCTGCTGGTGGAGTCGGTCGGCTGGCGCTCGATCTTCTGGGTCAACCTCCCGGTGGGCCTCGCCGCGCTCCTGCTCACCCTGCGCTTCGTCCCCGAGTCCCGGGCTCCCAAGGCCCGCCGCCCCGACCCGGTCGGCCAGCTGCTCGTCATCGCCCTGTTCGGCTCGCTGACGTACGCGATCATCGAGGCCCCGGACGCCGGCGCCGCTCGTGTCGTGCCGTTCGCCGCGCTCGCGCTCGTGGCCCTGCTCGCCCTGCTCCGGTACGAGCCCCGGCGCACCGAACCCCTCATCGACCTGCGGTTCTTCCGCTCGGCGCCGTTCAGCGGGGCCACTGTGATCGCCATCAGCGCATTCTCGGCCCTGGGCGGCTTCCTCTTCCTGTCCACCCTCTATCTGCAGAACGTACGGGGCCTGGACGCCCTGCACGCAGGTCTGTGGATGCTCCCGATGGCGGCCCCGACGTTCCTGTGCGCGCCCCTGTCCGGTCGGCTGGTCGGCAGTCGCGGACCGCGGCTGCCACTGCTGATCGCGGGCTGCGCGATGACCGCGAGCGCCGTGCTGTTCGCGGCCTTCGAGGCGGAGACCTCGAACGTCACGCTGTTCGTCGGCTACGTCCTCTTCGGCATCGGCTTCGGCTTCGTCAACGCGCCCATCACCAACACCGCCGTCTCCGGTATGCCGCGCGCCCAGGCCGGTGTCGCCGCCGCCGTCGCCTCCACCAGCCGCCAGCTCGGCCAGACCCTCGGCGTCGCCGTGGTCGGCGCGCTGCTGGCCGCGGGCGTGGGCTCCGGGGCGTACAGGGACACCTTCGTCTCCGCCGCCCGACCCGGCTGGTGGGTCCTCACCGTGTGCGGTGTCGCGGTGCTGTCCCTGGGCGCCCTGACCACGGGCCGCTGGGGCCGCCGGACGGCGGACCGCACGGCGGAGCGGCTCCAGGCGGCCGAGGTGCGCGAGGCAGCCGGAGTCAGCGCCTAGGACTGCGACCGGAGAGCTCCACCGGCACGCGACGCCCGGCACAGCAGTGGTGGGCACCCGCCCCGCGAGGGGCGCGTGCCGCCCCGGCTAGACCGCGACCCGCTCCCGCTCCTTCTCCCGTTCCCGGGCGAGGGAGAGCAGCCGTTCGAGCCCCGCGCGGGACGCGGCGTCGGCGGGTGCGTAGGTCACCATCCGGGGCCCGTCGTGCGGCCCCAGCCACAGGTCCGTGTGGTCCAGCGTCAGCAGACCCACATGGGCGTTGCGGAACTGCTTGCGCTTGCTTCGGGCACTCACCACCTCGTGCAGCTCCCACGCCTCACGGAACTCGGCGGACTCCGCCGACAGCCGCTTGAGCAGCATCTTCCAGGCGGGCTCGCCGAGGTGGCCGGCCATCGAGGCGCGGAACTTGGCGGCCATCAGCCGCATGGTCTCCTCCAGCAGCACGATCGACGCCTGCCAGTCGGGGTTGGTGTAGCAGAGCACCATGCAGTTGCGGTCGGCCGGCGCGATCGCGTCGAGGTCGCACAGCAGCAGCCCATAGGTGCGGTTGTGGGCGAGGATGTCGTACCGGCTGTTCTGGATACAGGCCGGAATCGGCTCCAGCTGCTCCAGCAGGGCCCGCTGGGCCTCGGTGACGGACGGGCAGTGCGCGCCGGGCGCGGGGTCGACGACCCCGGCCAGATTGAACAGATGCGCCCGCTCGCTCACGTCGAGCAGCAGCGCACGGGCGAGGGCGTCGAGGACCTGGACGGAGACCTGGATGTCCCGGGCCTGTTCCAACCAGGTGTACCAGGTGACGCCGACCGCGGAGAGCTGGGCGACCTCCTCGCGGCGCAGCCCAGGGGTGCGACGGCGGCGGCCGCGGGGCAGCCCGACCTGCTCGGGGGTGATGTGCTCGCGGCGGTGGCGCAGGAAGGCCGCCAGTTCGGACCGGCGGATGTCGGAGGCGGGCGTCGCTCTCAGATCGTCCTGGCCGTCGGTCTCCCGGGCCGCCGCCGACTGCTGCACCATGGTCGTCATGCCTCCAGTCTGCCGCCCACCGGACCCTGTTGCCAGGTAGCGCTGCTACCAGGATAAAGGGACTCTGGTACCACGCTGGGAGTTGCCGCAGGCTCTATGTCGTGACCGAGACTCTGATTTCCCGCACCGTCCGCTCCCCGGTGGCGACACCCCAGTTGGGCGGGCTCGGACTGTTCACGGTGCTGCTGGGTGCGGCACTGCCTCTCATCGACTTCTTCATCGTCAACGTCGCCCTCCCGACGATCGGCGGGGACCTGCACGCGAGCGAGCCCGTCCTCGAACTCGTCGTCTCCGGGTACGGACTGGCGTACGCCGTCCTGCTCGTCCTCGGCGGCAGGCTGGGCGACCTCTTCGGCCGGCGCGAGTTCTTCATCGCCGGGATGGCGGCCTTCGGCGTCACCTCGCTGGCGTGCGGACTCGCCCCGAACGCCTGGACGCTCGTCGCGGCGCGCGCCGCCCAGGGAGCGGCGTCGGCGGCGATGCTCCCGCAGGTGCTCGCCACCATCCAGGCGGCGACCAGCGGACAGCGGCGCGCCCGGGCGATGAGCCTGTACGGTGCGACCGCCGGGCTCTCCATGGTCGCCGGGCAGATCCTCGGCGGTGTGCTCGTGGCCGCGGACATCGCGGGCACCGGCTGGCGCTCGGTGTTCCTCGTCAACGTCCCGGTCGTGATCGTCGGCCTGGTCCTGGCCGTGCGGGCGGTCCCCGAGACCCGCTCGCAGCACCCCGAGCCGGTGGACGGCCCCGGCACCGCGCTGCTCGCGGTCTCGCTGCTGACGCTGCTCGCCCCGCTCACCGAGGGCCGGGCGACGGGCTGGCCGCTGTGGACCTGGCTTTCGCTGGCCGCCTTCCCCTTCGCGACCTGGGCGTTCTACGCGGTGGAGCGCCGGGCGGACCGACAGGGCCGGACGCCCCTGGTACCGCCGAGCCTGCTCGCGCTCACCTCGCTGCGACGCGGGCTCGTCCTGCTGGTGCCGTTCTCGCTCGGCTTCAGCGGGTTCATGTTCGTGATCGCGGTGGCGCTGCAGCGCGGTGCCGGGCTCGGGCCGGTCCCGGCCGGTCTCGCCCTCACGCCGATGGCGGCGGCGTTCTTCGCGGTCTCGCTCTGCGGGCCCCGGCTCGTGGCCCGCTTCGGCACCCGGGTGGTCACGGCCGGCGGACTGGTCCAGGGGGTCGGCGTGGCGCTGATGGCGCTCGCCGCATGGCACTCCTGGCCCCATCTGGGCACGGTGGAGCTGCTGCCGGGCGCGGCGGTGGCCGGTGCCGGCCAGGCGCTCCAGCTCCCGATCCTGCTGCGGATCATCCTGTCCGAGGTGCCGCCGGCTCGGGCGGGCGTCGGCGGCGGTGTCATGATCACCACCCAGCAGTCGGCGCTGGCGCTGGGCGTGGCGACGCTCGGCTCCCTCTTCCTGTCCCTGGTGTCCGACTGGGGCATGCGGGACGCACTGGTGACCACGCTCCTGGTCCAGCTGGCCGGGATCGCCCTGACGGTGGCGCTGAGCCTGCGGCTGCCGCGCACGATCAGCTAGTGCCCCAACAGGCGACGTTCGCCCCGTCGCGGCGTCCGGCACGCCCTCTCGCCGCACCGGCCGAAAGCCCAAGTACATCCAGTACGAGGGCTTCCGGACGGCACTCCCCCAAGCTCTTCGAGCAGGGGATACCCCCAGAGCACGCTCCCCCGAGCTCTCGGCTTCGCTCGAGCAGGGGCCCCCATGACTCCGCTCCTTGACGGGCGAACGTTGCTTGCCCGGGCACCAGCACGCGCGCATACGACGGACGACCCCCTCCGCAACTCGCGGCCGGACGCCCCGGGCCCCGCTCGCCCGGGGCCGATCAGGCATCGAGGCCTTGCCGCCACTCCTCAGGGATAGATCTTCTTCCCTTCGGCGAGCATCGCCACGTACTTCTCGATCCGGCGCACCCTCGTCTCGGGCTTCTTGGCGTCCTGCACGCGATACAGGACCGCATAGCGGTTCCTGCTGTCCAGGGTGGCGAAGAAGTCCGCCGCGGCCGGGTCGGCCGCCAGGGCGCGGGCGAGGTCCTCGGGTACCGAAGCCGTCCTCGCACCGTCGTAGGCGGCGTCCCAGCGACCGTCCGCCCTGGCCCGCTCCACCTCGGCCAGCCCCGCCGGGCGCATCCGCCCCTGCTCGATCAGGGCCGCCGCCTTGTCCCGGTTGATCTTGGACCACCTGCTCGCGCGCGTGCGCGGACTGAAGCGCTGCAGCCAGTACTCGTCGTCGAACTTCTTCTTCTGCCCGTCGATCCAGCCGAAGCAGAGCGCCACGTCGAGCGCCTGGGCATAGTCGAGGGCCGCCACTCCCGGCGTCTTCTTCCTGATCTTCAGCCACACACCGGCCGAGGACGCGTGCCGCTCGCCGAGCCACTCCTCGAAGGCCTCGGCGGATGCGAACGCGACGATCTCCAGGTCTTCTGCCACACCGGCAGCCAACCATTCGGCGGACGGCGGCCGTGCCGCATTCGAGCGATTGCGTCATGGTCTCCGTCCCGTCCGGACGGTGACCGGCAGGCGGCGGGTCCGTCAACTCGCCGTACGAAAGCGCCCATCCACCACCGTTGATCTTCCGATTGCTGCACACTCCTTGCTGCGCGAGCGGAGAGGCACTCCCTGGAGGCGTCATGCTGCAGATCAACACGAGCAAGGTCAGCGGCCGGGACCGGAACGGACGTGAGCACGTGGTGCGCGTGCGACGGGCCGGGATGCAGCGCACCATCACCTGCGACACCTGCGGCTGGCGCAGGGACACGCCGTTCCTGCCGTGGCTGAAGGCCGAGGAGCACCTCGCGGAAGCCCACCAGGCGACGCCTGACCCGCGGTAGAACTGTCCGCATGGCAACGGCACTGGACTGGAAACTGGTCGTCGACACGGACAACGCTCCCGCCCTGGCCGACTTCTGGGCGGCGGCGCTGGGATACACGGTGGAGAACAACAGCGCGCTGATCGACCGCCTGCTGGCGGCGGGCGGGCTGCCGGAGGCGGCGGTCGCCGAGCACAACGGGATCCGCGTCTTCCGGGGCTTCGCGGCGATCCGGCACCCCGAGGACCCCTACGACGAGGCGACGGGCATCGGCCGGGGCCGCCGCATCCTCTTCCAGGACGTCCCCGAGCCCAAGAACACGAAGAACCGCCTGCACCTGGACGTGCACGCGGGACCGCAGCACCGTGACGCGACGGTGGCGCGGCTGGAGTCGCTGGGCGCCACCCGCGTCGAGGAGCGGGACAAGGGTCCGGCCGGCCACTGGTGGGTGATGCGGGACCCGGAGGGCAACGAGTTCTGCGTGGCTTAGGACGTCCCCGACGGGCCTGTCGCCCGCAGTCCGCGCAGCAGCAGGTCCACCACCGCGTCGAACTCCGCCTGGATCCCGGGACGCCCCCACTCCCTCGCGTAGAAGGGGTCGTGGAAGCGTCCCGTCGCGTCGAAGACCGCCCGGGCCGTGACCGCCGGGTCGAGTGCCGTCGCGAAGACGCCGCGTGCGGCACCGTCCCGGAGGATCTCCGTGAGCTGGCCGAGGAGGTCCGCGATGTGCTGGTCCACCACCCGGCTGTTCTCCCCGGTCAGCACGGAGAACGTGGCGAACAGTTCCGGGTCGTCGCCCGCCTTGTGCCGCTTGGCCTCGAACAGGGCCGACAGCCAGTCGCGCAGCCGCGCCTCCGGGTCGCTGTCCCGCGCGGCGATCCCGGCGAGTCTGCCGGACGCGCGGTCCAGCCACCGCTGGGTGACCGCCTCACGCAGCGCCGCCTTCGTACGGAAGTGGCGGTAGACGCTGCCGTGGCTGACCCCGAGCGCGCGGGCCACGTCCACCACGGTGGCCTTGGCCGGGCCGTGGCGGCGCAGCACCTCCTCGGTCGCTTCGAGGATGCGCTCGGCGGTCAGGGTCTCGGTGGTCGGTGACATGACTCAGACCGTACCCGGCGCCGTGGTCAGCGCTCGCTGTCGAGGTGAGACATCTGCATGTCGGGGTAGCGGGCGCCGGCCGCCGCGTCCGCCGGCACGGCCGCCTCGATGGTTGCCAGGTCCGTCTCGTCCAGGGTCACCTCGAGGGCACCGAGCGCCTCGGACAGCCGCTCCCGGGTGCGGGCGCCGATCAGCGGCACGATGGCCGCACCGTGCCGCGGCCCCCGCGAGAGCACCCAGGCGATCGCGAGCTGTGCGACGCTGACGCCCTTCTGCTCGGCGATCTTGCGCAGCGCCTCGACCAGACCGAGGTTGTGGTCGAGGTTCGCGCCCTGGAAGCGGGGCGAGAAGGCGCGGAAGTCGTTGGTGCCGAGCTGCCGGTCGCGGGTGAAGTGGCCGGAGATCAGACCGCGGGACAGCACTCCGTAGGCGGTGACGCCGATGCCCAGCTCGCTGACGGTGGGCAGGATGCGGTCCTCGATGCCGCGCGAGATCAGCGAGTACTCGATCTGGAGGTCCGCGATCGGCGCGGTGGCGGCGGCCCGGCGGATGGTGTCGGCACCGACCTCGCTGAGGCCGATGTGGCGGACGTACCCCTTCTCGACGAGTTCGGCGATGGCGCCGACCGTCTCCTCGATCGGGACGTCGGGGTCGAGACGGGCGATGCGGTAGACGTCGATGTGGTCGACGCCGAGGCGCTGCAGCGAGTACGCGGCGAAGTTCCTGACGGCGGCGGGGCGGCCGTCGTACCCGGTCCAGCCTCCGTCGGGGTCGCGGAGGGCCCCGAACTTGACGCTGACCAGCGCCTGTTCACGCCGTGCGGCGGGGGCGGCGCGCAGGGCCTCGCCGATGAGCATCTCGTTGTGGCCCATGGCGTAGAAGTCGCCGGTGTCGAGCAGGGTGACACCCGCTTCCAGGGCCGCGTGGACGGTGGCGATCGACTCGGCCCGGTCGGCGTCGCCGTAGAGGGCGGACATGCCCATGCAGCCGAGGCCGAGGGCGGAGACCTGGGGGCCGGTGGTCCCGAGCTGGAGGGTGCGCATGAAATCTCCCTGGTTCTCTTCGAGCATGCGCCCAGCATGGCATGACAACTGACAGTTTTCAATATCTGTCAGTTGTTATCTGTTACCTGCCACCCGCCACCACCGCGACCCGCATGCCCACATGCCCACAGGCCTCGATTTGGTCCAGACCTATTGACGGAAGGTCTGGACCATTGCACTGTCATGCCTAGGACACCTCACCGCACCCCCACCGGGAGGCCCGCATGATCCGCCACAGGCTCCGCCTGCTCGCCGCCGCCCTGACGGCGGCGTTCCTCGTCCCGCTCTCGGTCGCGACCGCCCCCACCGCGTCCGCGGCCGACACCTGCGCCGTGAAGTCCCGCCCCGCCGGCAAGGTCCTTCAGGGCTACTGGGAGAACTGGGACGGCTCCTCGAACGGGGTCCACCCACCCTTCGGCTGGACCCCGATCACCGACTCCCGTATCGCCGCCCACGGCTACAACGTGATCAATGCGGCGTTCCCGGTCATCCGCTCCGACGGCACCGCGCTGTGGGAGGACGGCATGGACTCGGGAGTGAAGGTTGCGACCCCGGCGGAGATGTGCGCGGCCAAGGCGGCGGGGCAGACGATCCTGCTGTCCATCGGCGGGGCGACGGCCGGCATCGACCTCGGCTCGACGGCCGTCGCGGACCGGTTCGTCTCGACGATCGTCCCGATCCTGAAGACGTACAACTTCGACGGCATCGACATCGACATCGAGACGGGCCTGGTCGGCGGCGGGAACATCGGCCGACTGTCCACGTCCCAGGCCAACCTGATCCGCATCATCGACGGAATCCTGGCCCGTATGCCGTCGAACTTCGGCCTGACGATGGCCCCGGAGACGGCGTACGTCACCGGCGGCAGCATCACCTACGGCTCGATCTGGGGCGCGTACCTGCCGATCGTCAAGAAGTACGCGGACAACGGCCGGTTGTGGTGGCTCGACATGCAGTACTACAACGGCAGCATGTACGGCTGCTCCGGCGACTCCTACGCGGCCGGCACGGTGGCGGGCTTCGTGGCGCAGACGGACTGTCTGAACAAGGGCCTGAGCATCCAGGGCACGACGGTCAAGGTGCCGTACGACAAGCAGGTCCCGGGCCTGCCCGCCCAGTCCGGAGCGGGCGGCGGCTATATGTCACCGTCCCTGGTCTCCCAGGCGTGGAAGCACTACGGCACGAGCCTGAAGGGCCTGATGACCTGGTCGATCAACTGGGACGGCTCGAAGAACTGGACGTTCGGCGACAACGTCAGGGCGCTCCAGGGCCGCTGAGGCCGCGAGCCGGGCAAAAGACACCGGGCGGACCGGAATGATCCAGCCCGCCCGACGTTCGGTACTTCGTGCAGCGGCTAGCAGCCGATCAGACGGCCCGCGAGGTAGCCCTCGATCTGGTCCAGCGAGACGCGCTCCTGCTTCATCGAGTCGCGCTCACGCACCGTCACCGCGTTGTCCTCGAGCGTGTCGAAGTCGACCGTGACGCAGTACGGCGTGCCGATCTCGTCCTGGCGGCGGTAGCGGCGGCCGATGGCGCCCGCGTCGTCGAACTCGATGTTCCAGTTCGCGCGCAGCGCCTGGGCGAGCCCCTTGGCCTTCGGGGACAGCTCCGGGTTGCGGGACAGCGGCAGCACCGCGACCTTCACCGGCGCCAGGCGGTGGTCCAGGCGCAGCACCGTGCGCTTCTCCATCTTGCCCTTGGCGTTCGGGGCCTCGTCCTCGACGTAGGCGTCCAGCAGGAACGCCAGCATGGCGCGGCCGACACCCGCCGCGGGCTCGATGACGTACGGGGTCCAGCGCTCGCCGGCCTCCTGGTCGAAGTACGACAGGTCCTGGCCCGAGGCCTTGGCGTGGGCGCCGAGGTCGTAGTCCGTGCGGTTGGCGACACCCTCCAGCTCGCCCCACTCGTTGCCGCCGAACTGGAAGCGGTACTCGATGTCGGCGGTGCGCTTGGAGTAGTGGGAGAGCTTCTCCTTCGGGTGCTCGTACCAGCGCATGTTCTCCTCACGGAGACCCAGGCCGGTGTACCAGTTCCAGCGCTGCTCCATCCAGTACTCCTGCCACTTCTCGTCCTCGCCCGGCTTGACGAAGAACTCCATCTCCATCTGCTCGAACTCACGGGTGCGGAAGATGAAGTTGCCCGGCGTGATCTCGTTGCGGAACGACTTGCCCATCTGCGCGATGCCGAACGGCGGCTTGCGGCGCGAGGTCTGCTGGACCTGGGCGAAGTTGGTGAAGATGCCCTGGGCGGTCTCCGGGCGCAGGTAGGCGATCGAGCCGCTGTCCTGCGTCGGGCCGAGGTGCGTGGAGAGCAGACCCGAGAACTGCTTGGGCTCGGTGAACATGCCCTTGTTACCGCAGTTCGGGCAGTTGATGTCCGAGAGGCCGTTCTCGGGCAGACGGCCGTGCTTGGCCTCGTATGCCTCCTCCAGGTGGTCGGCGCGGAAGCGCTTGTGGCAGGAGGTGCACTCGGTGAGCGGGTCGGTGAAGGTGGCGACGTGGCCGGAGGCCACCCAGACCTCGGTCGCCAGGATCACCGACGAGTCGATACCGACGACGTCCTCGCGGGACGTGACCATGTAGCGCCACCACTGGCGCTTGATGTTCTCCTTGAGCTCGACACCCAGCGGTCCGTAGTCCCAGGCGGCGCGCTGTCCGCCGTAGATCTCGCTGCACGGGAATACGAAGCCACGGCGCTTGCTCAGGCTGACGATGGTGTCGATCTTGTCGGCGGCCACGGTGCTCTCTTCATTACGACGACGGGCGACGAAGCGACTGCTTCAGAGCATTGCTTCAGAGCGAATGCTTCAGGTTACCGGCGGGGGCTCCCCTCCAATCAAATCGGTATGGCACCTGGAGCGGGTCCCCGGGTGTACCGAGCCGTTACCCGGGGATTGTTGACAACGGTTTCCATATTTGTTGAAAATGACTGTCATGAACATAGGTCGACGTCTGATACCCGGGACCGCGGTCGCCGCTGTCACCGCACTGGGCCTCGGAGCCCTCTCCGCCTGCTCCCTCACCAGTGCCGAGGGCAACACCGGGAAATTCGACGTCGTCGCGTCGTTCTATCCGATGGCGTTCCTCGCCGAGCAGATCGGCGGGAAGAACGTCCACGTCACCAGTCTCACCCAGCCCGGCCAGGAGCCGCACGACCTGGAGATCAGCGCCCGGCAGACCGCGCAGCTCCAGGAGTCCGACGCGGTGCTCTACCTCAAGAACCTCCAGCCCTCCGTCGACGACGCGGTCGCCCAGTCCGAGATCAAGACGAAGATCGACGCCGCCTCCCTGACCACGCTGGAGGAGCACGGCAACGAGGTCGGCGGCCACGCGGCCGCACACGACACGCACCAGGGCGAGGAGTCCGGCGCCAAGGACCCCCACATCTGGCTCGACCCGGTCCGCTACGCCCAGCTCGCCCAGGGCGTCGGCAAGGCCTTCGAGAAGGCCGATCCCAAGCACGCGGCCGACTACGCGAAGAACACGGCGGCCCTGGTCAAGAGGCTCGACGACCTGAACCAGCAGTACGCGACCGGGCTGCGGAACACCAAGGGCAAGGTCTTCATCACCACCCACGCCGCCTTCGGCTACCTCGCCGAGCGCTACGGCCTCACCGAGGAGGCCATCAACGGCCTGGACCCGGAGTCCGAGCCCAGCACGGCGCGGGTGCGGCAGCTCGAGAGCATCGCGAAGGCCGACGGCGTCTCCACGGTCTTCTACGAGACGCTCGTGAGCGACAAGACCGCGAAGACCGTCGCCCAGGACGCGAAGCTGAAGACGGACGTCCTCGACCCGCTCGAGGGCATCACCGCCAAGTCGCGCGGCAGCGACTACTTCCAGGTCATGCAGTCCAACCTCAAAGCCCTGCAGACAGCCCTGGAGGCCAAGTGACACCGGAGGGTGCGGCAATGAGCGAGCCCGTCATACGCCTGCGCGGCGTGCGCGCCGACCTGGGTTCACGCCCCGTCCTGCGCGGCATCGACCTGACCGTGCACCGCGGTGAGGTCGTCGCGCTGCTCGGCGCGAACGGATCGGGCAAGTCGACGGCGGTCCGCAGCATCATCGGCCAGGTGCCGGCGAGCGCCGGCGAGATCGAGCTGTTCGGCACCCCGCGCCGCGGCTTCCGCGACTGGCGGCGCATCGGCTACGTGCCGCAGCGCACCACCGCCGCGGGCGGCGTGCCCGCCACGGTGACCGAGGTGGTCTCCTCCGGCCGGCTCTCCCGGGCCCGCTTCGGCGTCCTGCGCAAGGCCGACCACGAGGCCGTACGACGCGCCCTGGAACTGGTCGGCATGGCGGACCGGGCCAAGGACTCCGTCAACGCGCTCTCCGGCGGCCAGCACCAGCGGGTGCTGATCGCCCGCGCCCTCGCCTCCGAGCCCGAACTGCTGATCATGGACGAGCCGATGGCGGGCGTCGACCTGGCGAGCCAGGAGGTGCTCGCGCGGACCCTGGAGGGACAGGTGGCCGCCGGCGCGACCGTACTGCTGGTGCTGCACGAACTCGGGCCCCTGGAGCCGCTGATCGACCGGGCGGTGGTGCTGCGCGACGGCTGTGTCCTGCACGACGGGCCACCCCCGAGGGCCGTGGGCCAGCACGCCCTGCCCGGCCACGACCATGTGCACCCGCACGACACGGCGGGCGCCGAACCGATCCGTACGGGACTGCTGAGCTGATGGACTTCCTGAACTACGCCTTCATGCAGCGGGCCCTGCTCGCGGCCGTCCTGGTCGGCATCACCGCGCCCGCCGTCGGGATCTACCTCGTGCAGCGCCGCCAGGCCCTGATGGGCGACGGCATCGGCCATGTGGCCATGACCGGCGTCGGCCTCGGCTTCCTGCTGTCCACGTCCCCGGTGTGGATGGCGACCGCCGTCTCGGTCCTCGGCTCGATCCTGATGGAGCTGATCCGCTGGTACGGCAGGACGCGCGGCGACATCGCCCTCGCGATGCTGTTCTACGGCGGCATGGCGGGCGGCGTGATGTTCATCAATCTCGCGCCGGGCGGCTCCAACGCCAACCTGACGTCGTACCTGTTCGGATCCCTGTCCACGGTCTCGCCGTCGGACGTCGTCGCGATCTGTCTGCTCGCCGCCTTCGTCGTCCTGGTCACCCTCGGTCTGCGCCGCCAGCTCTTCGCGGTCAGCCAGGACGAGGAGTTCGCCCGGGTGACGGGCCTGCCGGTGCGGGCGCTGAACCTGCTGACCGCCGTCACGGCGGCCGTGACCGTGACGGTCGCGATGCGCGTGGTCGGTCTGCTGCTGGTGTCCGCCCTGATGGTGGTCCCGGTGGCGGCGGCACAGCAGCTCGGGCGCAGCTTCGCGGCGACCTTCGCCATCGCGATCGCCATCGGCGTGACCGTGACCCTCGGCGGCACGATCACCTCGTACTACCAGGACGTGCCGCCCGGCGCGACGATCGTGCTGCTGACGATCGCCGCGTTCATCGCGCTCACCGCTCTGGCGACTCCGCTCGCCCGGCGACGCGCGCGGGCACTCGCCGCCGCGCGGTCCGCATCCGACCCACTGGAGTGTGTGATTCCGGCCAACCAGGAGGCGACCGACGAGGTCGGAGTCTGACCGCTCACGGCCCGGACTGGCACAATGGGCCCGGCAGGGCGCAGACGTGAGCCGTGAGAGAGCCGAAGGGGCGCGCCGGTACCGGCTCGAAGCGCCCCGCAGGCGAGCAAGCCATCAAGGAGGAGGCAACGGTGACGACCGCCGGCCAGCCTGTACGGGGACGATCCACCCGCCAGCGTGCCGCCGTGGCTGCGGCACTCGACGAGGTCGAGGAGTTCCGCAGCGCGCAGGAACTCCACGACATGCTCAAGCACAAGGGCGACTCGGTGGGCCTGACGACGGTCTACCGCACGCTGCAGTCCCTTGCCGACGCGGGTGAGGTCGACGTCCTGCGCACGTCCGACGGCGAGTCCGTCTACCGCCGTTGCTCGACGGGCGAACACCACCACCACCTGGTCTGCCGCATCTGCGGCAAGGCCGTCGAGGTCGAGGGCCCGGCGGTGGAGAAGTGGGCCGAGGCCATCGCCGCGGAGCACGGCTATGTCAACGTCGCCCACACGGTGGAGATCTTCGGCACCTGCGCGGACTGCAGCACGGACTGAGCCGAGAGGCCGGGGCCCGCTGCGGACCCCGGCTCCCGCCGGTTCTCAGACCCCGGACCGGCTGGTGATATGAACCGATGCCGACGTGCTGCTGGTCGGCATCGGCCTGCGGACCGTGCTGAACAGCCGGGCCAGCACGGCCGAGCGTCCCTGGTCCCCCGTGTTCGGCGCGATGGCGGCGACCCCGACGTGGAGCCACTGCTCCCACTCCGGCCGATCGGCCGGGTCCAGGCGCCCATGGGCTTCGGCCATGTCCAGGATCCTGGTGCCTATCTCGGTCGCCATCGAGCCCCCGTGGAAGCGGAAGCGGCTGCCGACGACGCCGAGATGGCACACGTTCACCTGCCCGCCGGCCAGGGCGAGGGAGATGTTGAGAAAGGTCTCGACACCGAAGTCCCGCGGCAGCGGGGCGGTGCGCAGAAGACGGGTGCGGACGGCGCGGTACCCCGTGAGGGCGTTGGCCCCGTGGAAGCCGACCTCCGGGAAGAATCGGGCGGTGAGCGGCTCGTAGATGGTGAACGTGGACGCCAGGATGGTGCCCGGATAGTCGTACTCGTAGTCACCGACCACATGGTCCGCCGTGCCACCGGCCGCGGTCTCGCGGAGCACCGCGGCGACGTTCCGGTCCGACGAGGTGAGGTCGGCGTCGAGGAAACACGTCCACTCGCTGTCCACCGACGACACGGCCAGTTGCATGGCCGCGCCCTTGCCGAGCGGACCGCTGAGCACCTCCGCACCGGCCTCGCGTGCCCGCCGGGCCGTGTCGTCGGTCGACCCGCTGTCCACCACCAGCACACGGTCGCCGGGCTGTGCGGCCTCGAGGGCCTGGCCGACGATCGTGGCGACCGTGGCCTCCTCGTTGTGCGCAGGAATCACGAAAGCGAACACACGGAACTCCCGTAGGATCGAGCGGTCGCTCACGATCTTAATCGCACACGCGCACGGCCCGTTCCCGTGGCTCCCACCCCGAGGCAGCGCTCCGACGCCGCCGACGACCCGCCCCGTCCGCGTTACGAGGAGGCCGGCCGGCCCTGCATGTCCCGTTCCATGGCGAGCAGTTCCTCGTTCGGGACCGCCCCGCCGAAGCGGCGGTCGCGGGAGGCGAACTCCATGCACGCCCGCCACAGGTCACGGCGGTCGAAATCCGGCCACAGCACGTCCTGGAAGACCATCTCGGCGTACGCGCTCTGCCAGATCAGGTAGTTGGAGGTGCGCTGCTCACCGCTCGGCCGCAGGAACAGGTCCACATCCGGCATGTCCGGGTAGTAGAGGTACTTCGTGAGGGTCTTCTCCGTGATCTTCGCGGGGTCGAGCCGGCCCGCCTTCACATCCTCGGCCATGGCCTGCGCCGCGTCCGCGATCTCGGCACGACCGCCGTAGTTCATGCAGAAGTACAGCGTGAGCCGGTCGTTGTCCTTGGTCTGCTCCTGCGCGATCTGGAGCTCCTTGGCCACCGACTTCCACAGCTTCGGCATCCGGCCCACCCAGCGCACCCGGATGCCTAGTGCGTCGAGCTGGTCGCGGGTCTTGCGGATGAAGTCACGGTTGAAGTTCATGAGGAAGCGCACCTCGTCCGGCGAGCGCTTCCAGTTCTCGGTCGAGAACGCGTACAGCGAGATGCTCCCGACACCCATCTCGATCGCGCCCTGCAGCACGTCCAGCACCCGCTCGGCGCCGACCTTGTGCCCCTCGGTGCGCGGCAGCCCGCGCTCCTTGGCCCAGCGGCCGTTCCCGTCCATCACGATCGCCACATGGGAGGGGACCAGCTCGCCCGGAAGCTTCGGCGGACGAGCCCCGGACGGGTGCGGCTCCGGCGTCCGGTACTCGCGGCGCTGACGCCCCAGGAACCCGCGTACGGCCATGTGCTTCTCGCTCCTCGATCTGCTGTCGCTGTGACTGTCTACTGTTCCACGTATCGAAGGGAGCGCAGTCCGCGCTCCAGGTGCCAGTGCAGATACGCCGACACCAGCCCGCTGCCCTCCCGGACGTACCGCGGCTCGCACGCGTCCGCGGTCTCCCAGTCTCCCGTCAGCAGCGCGCCGAGCAGTTCCAGGGCACCGGGTGAGGGTACGACGCTGCCGGGCACCCGGCAGTCGGCGCACACGACGCCGCCCGAGGCCACCGAGAAGAAACGGTTCGGACCGGACATACCGCACTTCGCGCAGTCGCTGAAGCTGGGTGCGTAGCCGTTGACGGCGAGGGAGCGCAGCAGGAAGGCGTCCAGGACCAGATGCGGGGCGTGCTCACCCCGGGCGAGGGTGCGCAGGCCCCCGACGAGCAGCAGATACTGCTGGACCGCCGGCTCCCCCTCGTGATCGGTGAACCGCTCGGCGGTCTCCAGCATCGCGGTCCCGGCGGTGTAGCGCGCGTAGTCCGCGACGATCCCGCTCCCGTACGGAGCGATGGTCTCGCTCTGGGTGCACAGCGGCAGGCCGCGCCCCACCAGCTCACTGCCGCGCGCGAAGAACTGCACGTCCACATGCGAGAAGGGCTCCAGCCGGGCCCCGAACTTCGACTTGGTACGGCGCACGCCGCGAGCCACAGCCCGCACCCGTCCGTGACCGCGCGTGAGCAGCGTGATGATCCGGTCCGCCTCACCCAGCTTCTGGGTGCGCAGCACGATGCCGTCGTCGCGGAACAGACTCATGGGCCCCATTCTCGCCTACGGGGGACGGGCCCCGGGCTCCCCGGTCCGTTTCCGTACGGGGCACCGGCCCGTCACGGCACCTCGCCACGGCTGCGGGCATTGGCGTACGCGGTCGCGGCGCGCAGTCGCTCCGCCGGGGTCGCGGGGCGCACGGCCTCCGGCTCCACGTCCCACTCCTTGCCCCCGCCGTACGGTCTCAACTGGACATACGGTCCCTCGTGCCCCATCACCACGCCCACCCTCCCGCTGCGGACGTCCACGGCGTACGAACCGATCGGCGGCTTCATCCCCCCTCCGGAGCCCGCTGGGTCCGTGGGACCGCCGGTACTTGCTTCACCGTGCCCTCCGCCTCTTCGACGCGCACGCCGAGTGTCGTCCCCCGAGTGATACGTGCACCGCAGCCACCGTGCTCCCCGCTCCCTCCGATTTTTACCCTTCGCATCTCCATGGTGACGCTCTGCATCTACACTCGACAGGTGTCTGCGCCCTACAAGTGCGGGCAAACGGGGGTTTGTTGAAACGGGGGCCGTCGGCTCACGCCGGGCGGAAGGAGAAACCGGCGGAGCCGAAGGGAAAACTGACGGGCCGCGGGTGCAGCGGGGGCCGACGGGAGTGGAGGCGACGGTTGGCCGGGCAGGGCCCGGCGGCGGTGGCGGTGGCGGTGGCGGTGGCGGTGGCGGTGGCGAATCGATGACCTGGACCGCGTCATCCCTGAGCTCTCCGAACTCGGCTTCCGTCCCATCCAGCCCATGTGCCCTGTGCGCCGCAGCCGGCGATGATCGGAGTATCTGTACCGCGGGCGGCCCGGGATTCCGGGGCTTTCTCTCCCCACAGCTGGAACAGAACTGCCAATCACCGAGCACGGGGGCCGTTCCCGGGTACGGGGACCTGCGTGCGGGTGCGCCCTGCCCCCGATTACGTAAGCCGCCATGAACTGACAGGTGCGAGGATGCTGTCGTGTTCGATGCGGTCGATGCGGTGGACTGGGGCGCCGTGCCGGGCCATCCCGACTGGTATGAACCGGCTCGTGCCGCCCGTGGGCTGCGCGCCCTGGCTGGTGCGGCGAACCCGGTGGAGGCGGCCGAGGCCGGCTCGCTGCTCGGCGGCGGCGGAATTGTCCATGACCACAGCGCCGCGGTGTTCCCGGCGGCTGCGGTCGCGACCCCTCTACTCCTGGACATCGCCCAGCAGGGTCACCCGGCGGCACGCGACACCGCGTTGGGGCTGCTCGATGAGGCCCTGACGTCCTATCCCCACGCCGAGTACACGCGGGTGACGACGCCCTACGGCACAGCGGTCCCGATCTGCTGCGCCATCGCCCATCATCTGCGAGCCCGCACAGCCCTCCTCACCGGACTGGGCAGGCGGGGCAGGGCGCTGCTTGCCGATGCGGCCGAGCACTGGCGCTTCGAGATCCGAGAGTGCGTCGCCGACGGCGACGACACGACAGCCTTCGGGGCCCTGGCAGGCTGTTTCCCGGGCGGTGTGCACGCCGTGGAACTGCACCTCGCCGGTGAGACCACCGTGCTGGACGAGGTTGCCCTCGAATACGCCCTCGTGGAGGGCTCTCTTGAAGCGTGCCTGCGGGTGACGGGAAGGCGTCCAGGCGAACTGCCGCCCGGCGCCGTCCTGTTTCCGGCGGGGTGCGGCGAACGCGCGCACTGACCCAGCTTCATGCCCGAGCCGAAGCCGAGTTCCTGCGGGAGATGGCGGACCACAACCCCCGGCCGGCAGCAGCCGACCCCCGGCGCCTACACCAGCCCATCATTTTGAACACGTTCAAAACTGGGCTAGACTCGGCCCCTCCACTGAGGGGGAGAGGTCTGATGAAGATCGTGATACCCGGAGGAACCGGGCAGGTCGGTACGATCCTGAATCGCGCGTTGACCGCCGCCGGGCACCAGGTCGTGGTGCTGAGCAGGCGACCGGCGCGCCCGGGTGAAGTCCCGTGGGACGGAAAGACCCTGGGTCCGTGGGCCGAGGCACTCGACGGCAGTGACGTCGTGGTGAACCTGGCCGGCCGTAGCGTCAGCTGTCGCTACACCGCCGACAATCTGCAGGCCATGATGGACTCGCGCGTGGACTCCGCCCGAGCCGTGGGCGAGGCGATCGCCGCGGCTGCCCGGCCGCCCCGCGTCTGGCTGCAGATGAGCACGGCCACGATCTACGCCCACCGCTTCGACGCACCCAACGACGAGAAGACCGGTGTCATCGGAGGAGCCGAACCCGGCGTTCCGGGCTACTGGGCCTTCAGCATCGACATCGCCAAGGCCTGGGAGCGGGAGCAGGAGAAGGCCGACACCCCGGGCACCCGCAAGGTCGCCCTGCGCTCCGCGATGGTGATGAGCCCCGACCGAGGGGGCGTCTTCGATGTCCTGCTGTGGCTGACGCGACTCGGTCTAGGCGGACCGGTGGCGGGCGGTGCCCAGTACGTGTCGTGGATCCACGACCATGACTTCGTCCGGGCGGTGGAGTTCCTGGTCGACCGGGACGACATCGACGGACCGGTGAACCTCGCCGCGCCCGCCCCGGTGGCGCAGCGCATGCTCATGCGCTCGATGCGCACCGCCTGGGGTGTCCCGGTGGGCCTGCCCGCGACGAAGTGGATGGCCGAACTCGGCGCCTTGGCGCTGCGCACCGACACCGAACTGCTGCTCAAGAGCCGCCGTGTCGTCCCCGGCCGCCTACTCGAAGCGGGCTTCACCTTCGACCACCCGCACTGGCCGGAAGCCGCCGCCGACCTCGTCCACCGCGTACGCGGGCGCGGCAGCCGCGTGCGAGCATGACGTGAACAGCAGCTTCGCGCTGACGCAGCCTTGCTCCCCGCCCGGCACCCGGACCCGCAACTTGTCTGAGATGTCCGAGTGATGCCTCATTCGGGCACAGCGGCGCCGGCCCACCTGCGACGCCATGACCGCCATGCCCCCCGCGTTCTGTCCCCGGACGTCACCGCACGCCCGGTCCGGTGAGTACGTTGCGCGGGCAGCCGGCGAGATAGCTCGCGAGGTTGTCGTACACCTCCTGGAGGTTGTCCGACCGGGCCGTGTCCGTGTACCAGGCGGTGCCCGGGGTGAGGATCACGTTGTCCAGCGTGCGCAGCAGCTCGGCGTCCTGCGAGGTCATGTCGTCCAGGGCGGCGCCCGCCAGCCGCCCGGTGGTGAGCATCCGGACGAGCGCGGCCTGGTCGAGGAGCGCGCCCCGGCAGGTGTTGACGAGAACGGCGGAGGGCTTGAGTGTGCCGAGGCGCTCGGCGTTCAGCAGTCCGCGCGTGGTTGCGTTCAGGGGGGCGTGCAGCGAGAGGACGTCGCTGCGACGCAGCACCTCGTCGAGCGGCAGCACGGTGATGCCGGGCGCCGCGCGGCCCGTACGGTTGGCGCCGATCACCTCCAGCCCGAACCCGGCCGCGATCCGGGCGACGGCCGTGGCGATACGGCCGGTGCCCACGAGCCCGAGGGTCCTGCCGTGCAGTTCCAGCCCGAGGAACGGCCGGTACAGATGGCTGGCTCCGGCCCGTGTCGCCCGGTCCGCGGCGAGCAGCCGGCGGATCAGGGCCAGCAGCGAGGCGAAGACATGCTCGGCGACGGCCTGCCGGGAGTACGTCGGGCAGTGCGCGACGGTGAGCCCGGCACGGGCGGCGGCATCGAGGTCCACCCCGTCGAAACTCGTGGAGACCATCGTCAGATAGCGCAGCCGGGTGATCCTGCTCAGCAGGCCGGCGGGCAACTGTGTCCATTCCACGACGGCGAGGTCGGCCTCGCACAGCCGGCGCAGGGCGGTCTCGGGCTCCGGGCGGTCGGTGAAGACCTCGAAGTCTCCGAGCGTGGCGAACCTGGCCCGCCACCACTCGGGCAGATAGGTCGGCTCGTCAAGGTAGACGATCTTCATGGGACATCACTCCCCCGTAGCTGCGGCAGTGTCCGCACCGCGTCGCGCAGACCCGCGCAGGCCCTGGCGAACAGGACGGGGTCGCGGGCGAGGGCGATGCGGATGTAGCGGGACCCGAGGTCGCGGTCGTGCCAGTAGAAGTGGTCGCCGGGGACCACGGCTATGCCGAGGCCACCGAGCAGTTCGACGACCTCCAGGCTGCTCGGCGACTCGGCCGCGATACGGATCCACTCGACGCTGATGGTGCGTTCCGCTGCGCCGGGCTCCAGCACGGAGCCGTCGAGGGCCCGGTGGAGGGCCCGGCGGTTGATCCGGATCAGCCGGCGCACCGAGGCGTCCAGACCGCGCCGCGCCGAGTCGTCGAGATACGCGGTGAGGAAGGTGAGGACGAACGGACTGACGTTCAGCAGCACGTCGTTGTGGAGTTCCACGAGGCCCTCGTGGACGTCGGCGCTCGTTGCGAGGATGCTGCACTTGACGTCGAGGGTGGGCCAGGTCTTGCCGGTGTCCTCGATGCAGAGGTAGCTCACCCCGGAGCGGTCCAGCACCGCGTACTGGTCCCAGAGTTCGCCCCGGCCGAAGAAGCGGAACGTCCAGTCGATCACCAGCAGGGTGCCGGTGGCGGCGCAGACGTCGACGACCCGCCGGAAGTCCGCGGCGTCCAGGGTGAAGCCGGTGGGGTTGTTGGGCAGCGTGAGGAAGAGCGCCCCGGGCGCGTCGGCCCCCGCCAGCAGCCGGGCCAGATGCGGTCCGGTCACCGACTCCTCGGAGACGGGGGTGAGCGCGACGCCGCGGCGTACGAGGAGGGCGGCCAGGTTGTCGAAGCACGGCTGCAACAGGCCCGCCCTGATTCCCGCGTTCGCGAGGAAGGCCCCGACCAGGTCGATCGAGAGGGAGGCGGAGTAGCACAGCAGCGCATGTGGGTGGCGGATCGCGGAGTGCTGCCCGGCCAGCCGGTAGAACGTCTCCTTGAAGACGTCCTCGACGTCCTGCTGCCGGCTCAGTTCGCTTTTCTCATAGAGGTCCGGCAGGCGCCGGGTGATCTCACGTTGTGCCGCGTCCCCGCGTTGATGGGCGTGACCGTCGGCGAGATTGACTTCACGATCGAATGCGATCCGCTCGTACTGAGTCAGATTCGGCAGCCGGGTCGGTTGCGTCATGGGTTCCCCCTCCGTTCTCAACAGCCACCGGTTCTTGTCCGCTGTCGTCCTTCTCGGTGCCGTGCAGCCGAATGAGCAGATCGTGCACCACGAGGGCCGCGGTGAGGAATTGCCAGAGATCCGGACGTGCGATGAGTACCGTGGACAGGCCGAGAGCTAGTGTTCCGGTGACGATTTGACGCCGCCTTTTCCGCGACCTGAACAACCGGAACTTCGCGACTGTCATGGCCGCTCCTCCTCCCCCGTTTCCTCCACGATACGGAGACCGGCACGGTGCGGCAACGGCCGTCTGTACCGACGGAGCAGCGGCCGATAGTCTGGGTAACTCCCGGGCGCGGTCATCGCGTTCACCGGTTGCGCTGAGGTAGCGATCATGGTCTCAAGCCAGCGTCACGTTGAGTTCGAGACAGTTCTGCGGGATCTTCTCGACAGCCCGGCGATATCCGGAGGCAGAAAAAAGTTGGCGCGCGCGCTCGGCGTGAACGAGGCGACGATCTCCCACTATCTCAACGGCCGGATCAGGCCCAGCTTCGAGACTCTCGTGCGTATCGCCGACCACTTCAATGTCAGCCTGGACTATCTGGTGTTCGGCGAGCGCCCCCGGGCTCAGGCGGAGGACGACCCGGCCGGTGTGCGGGCGCAGATCCGCAGGGCGGTCGTGGAGGCCAGTGACGCGAGCGGGCGCCATCTGGACATGGTCACGCGGATCAGCCGCCGGCTGCAGGCGAAGATCGACGAAACGGCCCGGGCGCTCATCGAACAGGGTGAGAACCAGGGCCCGGTCGGCTTTGTGACGGACGCCGAGGCGATCGGTATGGAGGCGTGTGTGCGCGGCATGCGCATCATGACGCGGCTGTTCCAGTCCGATGTCAACGAGGGGGAACCGGGCGCGTTCATGGATGTGGTGATCCACAATCTGAAGCTGGGCCGTCCGTATCAGTATCTGCTCTACGGAGAGGGCGACTCCTGGCGGCCGTCGGTCGAGAAATTCCGGGAACTCGTCACCCACAGTGGAGTACCCGTCGAGCTGTCACGCGAGAATCTGCAGTTCCGCTGGCTGTCCCAGGAACTGGTCAGTTCCGTCTGCATCCTCGACCTGGATCTCCCCCTGATCAAACGCCAGGAGCCCATCCTGTGGGAACGGCACCAGGACAACATCTCATCCGAGGGTATCTGGGCCTATTTGTCGATCGAGCGTCCCGACGCCCAGGGCGGGGTGACCATAGAGCCCGTCTACCTGCGGTCGACGCTTCGTCAATTCAGCCGGGACTGGTCGGCCGCGAAACCCATATGAGTCACGCAGACCACACACGTCGGTGTTGGTATAGTGACGCGCTCAGGAAGGCCCAGGTCGACGTGGACTGAGTGGACACCAGATGAGTCAGGCAGCAGAAGAGCCGAGGAACACCGTGCACGACGGGAACGGCCGCGCCGGAGATTCCGGTGCCTCATTCGTACCGGCCGACTTCACCGTCCCCCGTGGTTTCAGGGATGCGACCTTCCATTTGGTTCCGCTCGGCCCGGAGCACAATGACCGTGACTACCGGGCCTGGACGTCGAGCATGGATCACATTCAGCGGACCCCGGGCTTCGAACGGTACGGCTGGCCCGTGCCGATGTCGCCCGAGGAGAACCTGCGGGATCTGCGCAGACACCGCGAGGACTTCGAGCACCGTGTCGGCTTCACCTACTCCGTTCTGATCGGCGACGACGTCATCGGCTGCGTCTACATCTATCCGGCCGGCCGGCCGGGCCACGCCACCGTCCGCTCATGGGTGCGCGAGGATCACGCCGCACTGGACGAGCCGCTGTACGAGCTGGTCAGCGCATGGCTGCGGCAGAGCTGGCCGTTCCATGACTTCAGCTACTCCCCGCGGACCAAGGAGCACGACCTCGCCGCCCGCTGACGGCTCGTCTCCCGGTCCGCGAGGGGAGCACCGGACCGCCTCGATCAGGCGGAGAGGTCCTGGGTGGCCTCCCACAGCCGGTTGAAGCGCTTCATCCGGTGTTCGACGAGAGCGGCCCGGGCGTTGAGGGTGGTCTTGGCATTGACCTTCTTCGTGTCCTGGTCGATCTCGTAGGTGAGTTCGTTGTCGAAGATGATGAAGTCGCTGTGCGTACCCAGCTGCACCCGGTGCGGCAGCTGGGACAGGGCCACCACACGGGCGTCGATGCCCAGTGAACGCTGGCTCTCGCACAGTTCCGTCAGCTTGCCGTCGATCTCCTGCTCGGTGTCGACGATGAACAGCCGCCTGATCTTCACCCCGCGCAGGATCGCGTCGCTCTGCGCCTCCAGATAGCGGCTGGCGGGCTCGCTGTTCCAGAAGTCCCGGTCGACGGAGGTGCTGGTGGCGTCGAGGGTCTTCTTGATGCACCGGGTGAGGTCGATGAGCCAGTCCTGGTTCTCCCCCAGGCAGTCGGCGATGTTGTTGCTCAGGTTCTCCAGCAACTGGGCGAGCCGGTCGATCTCCTCGCTGGCGAAGGTCTTCACCAGCTCGTTGTTCAGCAGTCCCGCCTTGGTGGCGCTGCGGGCGAGCTTGGTCACCCCGTCGGAGCGCAGTACCGAACGGTCCACCTGGCTGAAGAGTTCCGTCGCCTCGCTGATACGGGCGAAGCGGTCGTCGACCAGGTCCGTCATCTCCCGGCGGTGATCGCTGAGATGCCCGTGCACCTCGCGGTGGTGCTCCGACAGGCTGTCCTTCATCTCCCGGATGCGGGTGCGCTGTCCGTTCTCCATCGCCTCCAGCCGTCGCTCGAAGTCGACCATGTACTGGATGATCAGCGCGGATCCACCGATCACGATGGAGATCGTCAGCTTCCAGACCTCGTCCTGCTTCTGGTTGAGCGCGTTGGTGAGGACGTAGGCGATGATCGACACCACCACGGTGACGAGCGTCTTCAGCAGGAGCGGTGGTACGCGCAGGCCCTCCGGCCGTGGCGTGTTGGTCGTACCTTGCGTAGCGGTCATTCCTTTCCTCCCCCGTCGGATCCTTCAGGAACGCGGGCCGAAGCGGCTCGCGGTCGCTCAGCGTGCGGTGAGTGCCTCCCTGAGCAGCGGGATGGCCTGGAGGGCCAGCTGGTCCCGGATGCGTTGCACCAGTGCCTGCCACTGGCGGCTGAATCCCGGCTCCTCCTCCAGCGCCTCCCACAGCGCGGACAGCGCCCAGTCCAGCCGGGCCCGGGGCATCCACAGATGCAGCAGATGGTCGACGGCGGGGCGCAGTGCCAGGACGGCCAGGGGCCCGTCCGTCGACCCGAAACGGCTGCCGTCGAGCATCCGTACGAGCGTGGTGAGCAGCCAGTCGTGCAGCGCGAGGTCCTCACACAGCCGTACGACGGCGGTCGGCTCGGTGTCCTCGGGGATCCCGAGCCGCGCCGTGCGCAGCTCGTCGTCGACGACCGTGAAGTGGATGAAGGGGGCCTGGCCGTCCGGGACGGGCAGGGCCGCCCAGCGCAGCCGGGTACGGCGGCTCTTGAACGGGCTCTTCTGGTCCAGCAGCGGGTGCCGCAGCAGCCTGGTCAGCAGCCCCTCGGCGATCAGGCCCGGGTCGAGTTCCCCGGGCCGGCCGCCCTTGAGGATCCCGTCGGCGACCGCCTGCGCGGGCAGCTTCCCGAGGGGTTCCACCACCCCCGGGCGCACCAGGTAGTAGCCCCACGGCTGCCGCTGGTCGGGTCCCGTCACGGGGACGCTGAAGGACGAGCCGGCCTGCAGGACCCGGCCCTCGGTGAGCGCCGCCCGGGCGACCACCGTGCCGACGGCGCGCACCTTGGCGCCGCCCGCGGCGGGCAGCGGGCAGTCGACGCCCACGAGGGTGTCCGGTGAGAGGGCGTACAGGTTGGGGCGTTCGGAGACGAGGACGCGTTCGTCGGCCCTCAGCCGCAGCACATGGCCGGACGCCCGGAGATCCAGTGCCTGGGACGTCGGCAGCAGACACGTGCGCACTTCGCCGCAGGCGAGTGTCGTGGACCTCGCCTGTCCCGGGATCCCCATGTCACCACCCCGGGTAGAAGACGTAGGAGACCCGGTCCGCCACGGAGTCGGGCACCGCGACGCCCTCGTCCGCCGAGCGCGACGCGACCTTCCGCAGCGCGCCCGCGTCCACCTCGGTCTGGTCGAGGATGACGCGCACGGCGTGTTCGACGGGGAGGAACCGTGACGGCAGCACGGAGCAGGTGCGGTAGGCGTTGAAGGGGGCGGCGGAGGGGTTGAGCTGGAGCAGTGGCGCCAGCTGGTCCCACTCGGTGGGGAAGCCGCCCGAGGTGTGGGCGCGCGGGACGAACACGGGTTCGCCCTCGTTGCGCAGCAGGCCGAGGCGGGTCAGCTGCCAGACCGCGGCGAGGAAGGGGCAGGACCAGGTGCGGTGCCCGTCCTGGTCGTCCCACAGTTCGACGTCCAGGAACACGGAGTGCCGGTGGGCGGCGGTCTCCTGGGGAGGCTGCCAGGCTCCGGACCGCTTCATCGCCTGGGCGCGCTGGGCGGGGGTGCGCACCCCGTTGGCGAGCCAGCCGGTCTGGCCGACGGGCGGGCGCAGGCCGTAGCTGCCGGGCGGCGGGGACTCGACCAGCCGGCCGGCGACCGATTCCGCGAGCGGCACCTTGTCCGCCACGGCACAGCCGGACTCCCTGGCCAGGTAGTCGATGACCAGCCCCGCGCGTTCGGCCTCGTCGAGCAGAACCGGCACGACCTCGGCGGGGGTGGAGAAGCGCGTGAAGTAGTCGTCGATGAGGAAGCAGGTGCTGATACGGGGTCGGGAACCGCCCCTGCGGCCGGTTGCCGCTGCCGCGGCACGCGCGGCGGCGTCGGCGCGGGCCGCGTCCGCCCAGGGCCTCACTCGCTCGAAGTGCTGCCGCAGCCGCGCGGGACCGCCCTCGAAGTCCTCCATGTACAGATGCCCCAGCTCCAGGGAGAGATGGGACAGGGCCAGGGAGCGAGTGAGCGGCTCGGCGGTGGTCTCCCGGAACCTGGACTCCGTCACGACACCTCCCAGTGGGCGTCGTCGGTCAGTTTGCGGGCGAGCTGTTCCAGCGCCTCCAGCGTCTCCTTGTTGGCGATCTGGGTGGACAGCACGTCCTCCTCGGTGATCAGCTGCTCACGCCATTGCAGGACGGGTTCCAGCGGAATGGTCCCGAGGACGACGCTGTCCCCGATCTTCCGGTCGGAGGCGAGGTGCCGCAGATGGTCGTCGCACCGCTGCATCCAGACGGACTGGGCGGGCGACACCTGGGACCACAGCGCGGACTCGGGGTCGGGCACCGCGGCCCGCACGAAGCGGATCGACCGGCGCAGCGCCTCCTTGTCGTGGAGGCCGGCCGCCGCACCGTTGAGGATGCCGTGTTCGCCGAAGACCAGTCCCGACGCCGCGAGCACGTGCTGCCGGGTCCAGCGGTGGAAGACCAGCCAGCGGGCCTGGACGCCGCGCAGTTCGGGCTGTGCCGTCGCCTCCAGCACCATGTCCATGGCGTAGCTGCGTCCGGCGCTGAGGTCCACGATGATGACGTCGAACTCGCTGTTGAGGCGCAGCAGCAGATCGACACAGCGGCGCAGGGTGTCCTGGTCGGTGGCGAACTCTCCGCCGCTCGCGTCGCCCGGCAGCAGGACCAGCCGGCCGGAGCCGTTGGGCCGGTTGCGCAGCACCGGGTGCAGGGTGTGGGCCCAGATGTCGACGCGGGCGGGTTCGACCGTGCCGGCCTCCAGATAGGTGTGCAGACCGCCCTGGTCGATGCCCAGCTCTCCGGGGACGTCGAAGACGGCGGCGGCCGTGGGCGAGCCGAAGTCGAAGTCGACGTAGCACACGTCGTCACCGGCGAGCGCGCGTTGGTAGGCGAGGTTCGCGCTGGTCACGGAGCGGCCCGTGCCTCCCTTGTCGGAGGCGGCGAAGACGAGCACGGTGTCACACCTCCCGGGCCGCGTCCCGGGCCTGGGCCAGGACGTCGAGTTCACCGAGCACGGACAGGGTCAGGGCACAGGCCGTGCCGGGCTGTTCGTCGAGGATCCGTCGTGCCCGCCGCAGCCTGATCTCTATGCTCCGCAGTGACTTCGAGCGTTCGCCGTCGAGGGCGAGGGTGGGTTCCATCTGCTCGTAGCCGAACAGATGGGTGGACTCGCTGAGCAACGCCCGGGCCAGGACGGCCAGTTCGGCGCTGCGGATCGGCCGCTGCACATACAGCTTGCGGGCGGCCACCATGCACTCGGTGACCCGCTCGGTGACGCTCCAGGACACCTGCCCCGGGCCCTCGGGTGAACCGGGGTACACGGCACGGACGTTGTCCCAGAGCCCGATGCCCTCGCCCTCCTGGATGCGGCGTTGCCACAGATGGCCGAAGATCTCCTCGGCGAGCCGGAGCAGGCGGTCCTGGGCGGTGATGTTGCGGGAGAGCTCGCTGAGCTGGATGGTGCGCTTGAGCAGCTGGGCCGAGAAGTCGGTCATGGTCCACTGCAGGGCCGGGCCGCCCGCGTCCTCGCTGCCCTGCAGGGGCAGGGTGACGCCGGGGTTGTGGAGCCGTACGTTCGGGTCGTCGCGGGTCATCCGGCTGGTGATGCGGCCGCGTTCGGCCAGGCGTTCCATGACCGTGACGGTGCGGGTGAGGTCCTCGTCGGTGGCCCTGCGGCGTACCAGGTCGTGGACCAGGATGGCGGCCACGGAGAGCGAGAAGTACTCGGACTCCAGCAACTGGCCGGTGGTGCGCCAGGGCAGGTCCTCCAGCGGCCAGCGCTCGGGGTCGAAGCGGGCGATGCCCGACCAGTACTGCTGGGTGATCTCCCAGCGCAGCCGCAGCGCCTCGGCGAGCTTCTGCTGTTCGGGGTTGAGCAGGCCGAGGGTGAGGGTGCGGTCGGAGAACAGGTCCTGGATACCGTCGAGGGCGACCACGGTGAAGTAGAGATAGGGCACCGCGTCGGCGGCGCCGTCCGGCTGGGTGCCGATCGGGTCGCTGGTCTCCACCTTGGGTGCGTCCTTGACCAGGCTCCAGGCCCAGCCGCACTCGAAGAGCTGGTTGTCGTCCTTGAGGCGTTCCTCGACGTCGACACCGAGGACGAAGCTCTCCGTGATCGTGGCGCGCAGCGGTTTGAATCTGCGCTGGAACTGCTGGAGCACGGCACGCTCCGACAGCTGTCCCTGGCCGACCAGCCGGCGAAGTCGCTGTCCCTGGCCGGAGTCGGCGTCGAAGACGTTGACGGTGAAGGAGCGCAGCAGGCTGACCATCGCGGCGGTCAGCCGGGTGCTGGTCGCCTCCCTCAGCTGCGCGATGGCGTTCCGCATGTCGCCGCGGGAGGTGCGGTCCTCGTAGACCTTGAGGAAGCCGAGCGTGGCCAGGCACAGCGTGACCGACATGGAGAAGGAGTCGACCACGCCCATCTCGCGCTGCTCCCGGGTGACCTCCTGTTTGGGGTCCTGGGAGGTGAAGTAGTAGCCGCCGGCGAAGGTGGGGGTGGCGTCCGGGCCGGTGTGCGTGCGCATGAACTGGTCGAGGACCGCCACGAGAGCGGCGGGGATCTCGGTGCGCCCGCCCACCCGCCGCAGCGCCTTCTCCACGTCCGTCTGGGTGGTGTCGGGCTCGTCGAGACGGAAGGCGGGGATCTCGGTGGCGGGGTACATGAGGCACAGCAGCCGTTCGGCGTCCGCGACACTGCTGAGACCGCCCCACTCCCCCCAGGACCACTTGCCGCCGTCGAACGAGTGGCGGGCCATGGCCTGCCAGATGTCCAGCAGGTGCTGACGTGGCTTGATCTGCATCCCCATGCCCCTCACACAGGTCGCGCTGCCCTGTATTCCGTGCGCCCGGTCAGAAATGAACGGTGGAATTCCGGTGGCCGAGGGCCAGGATCATTCCCTCGTGTCCCGGGCGCACCATGTCCGTCGGCTTGTTCAGTCTGAGAACCCTGGGGTTTTCGGCAAATGGCCTCAGGGCCTCGTGCACCTGCGCCTCGTCGACATCGCACGCCGGGTAATACTCGTCGCCCACGTCATACCCCGTGGAGCCGGCCATGAACGCGGCTGCGAAGGGAGCGCCGGGCGCCAGGGCCCGCAGGAAACACGCGACAGCGCTGCGGAACTCGGCGTGGGAGTCGGACATCGACTCGGCGACGAAGAACATCGTTCCGATGGCCCAGTGCGCGGGGCGACGCACCAGATCGAACAGGTTGCCGGGTTCGACGCGGACCGTGTCCGTGAATCGCGGCCTCCGGTTTTCGTGGATCTCTTCGTAGGCGGGATCCTTGCGCAGCACCTGCCAGAAACTCTCCCACCCCGTACCGAAGTTGACCCGCTGGTCCCTCAGATACTCCACGTTCGCACTCGAAAGCTCCAGCTGGGTGATCTCCTTGCACCACGGGAGCATGCACAGCGCGGGATAGAGGTTGGCACCTGCACCGACGTCAATACCGAGAACCGGCCGTTCGAAACGCTTGTGGAAATGATCGCCGAAGTGATCGCGTACATACGCGATGATCTCCGCGTCCACGTCGAGCAGCTCACGGTAATTGCGATCGATGTACGCGTGAGGGTCGAATGCGTCCCACGGGGCATCAGCGTTGAGTTTAGGTGCCCTCGGCGGGGCTTCCAGGTCCATTGACTCACGGTACCAACGGGTGTGACGGCACGGATCCCCTTTGCCTCGATGCCTCGAACCCGTGCCGGGACCACGGGATCACGAAGAATCGGCTCTTGGTCCTGAACCCTCCTTGAGCGGCCGGACACTGACGGGTGATGCTGGTCCGAACCCTGTCGAAAGCAACCCTGACGGCGGGGTGTGCGCCATCCGAGTCTTATTCACCCATATGGGGCCGGTGCGCCCTGTCCTTTGACCAGGGGGTGGCATGGCCGCTTATCCAGCGGAACACTCAGGAGATCCTTTCGCGTCGCTCACCGGCCAGGTGTTCCGTCCCGCCCGGCAGCGGCCGGTACGGATGAGAGGGGTCACCGAGGCGGATCTGCCGGAGCTGCACCGCCTCGACCGGGAGGTCTTCCAGGAGGTGGCCTACCCGTACTTCATGCTCCGCCAGCTGTTCGACATGTACGCGGACCATCTCCTGGTCCTGGACGACGGCGAGGCCCTCCAGGGCTATGTCCTGGCCGGCACCGGGGACGACTCCGGGCTCGGCTGGGTGCTGGGACTGGGCGTCGCCCGGGCACGCCGCGGGGAGGGCCTGGGGCGGCGGCTGATGCTGGAGATCCTGGGGCGGCTGCGCAACGACGGCATACGGGAGGTCAGACTGACCGTCGACCCCACCAACGCGGCGGCGATCGCCCTCTACAAGTCCTCCGGCTTCGCCCCCGCGACAGCGGAGGGCGGGCTCCGCAGAAACTACTTCGGACCGGGCGAGCACCGCCTCGTGCTAGGCCTGAGCCTCTGACCGGCGGGCGAGGGGGCCGCGTCGCGAGCCGGGCGCCCGTCTCGGTCGAGGCTCTCAGCCGGTGAAGCGCTGCACACAGCGCCGCTGCCAGGGGGTCTCCACGGCATGCCGGTGGTAGTGGGTGCGTACGAACGCCACGGCCTCGCGGGGCGGCACACCGTCCAGCACGGCCCGCCAGTGCCGTGCCGGTTCGGCCACGGCCGCCGCCGCGGGCGATCTCGACGCGGTCGGTCCGGGACCGGGTCCAGGCCTCGGCGAACAGCCGTCGTGCCTCGATACGGCTGCCGGGCAGCCGGAAGTCGGGCCAGTACAGCCAGTCGTACACCCAGGGCATGTCCGGGGGGCGTCGGCCGAGGAGGTACACCCCGTAGGCGGGCGGCGGGCCCTCGGGCAGCGGTCGCCGCAGCCCCCGCCCGCGCACGAGCCGGCCTGACGGCAGCCGCAGCACTCCGGGCGCGTCCGGCTCCCACCCACCGCTGTCCTCCATCCCCCGAGTATCGGGCGGCGCCGGGGCGCGGGCGCACCGTTCTCGCCCACGGACGGGCCGCGGCGGTGTTCAGAAACCGCCGGACGGTTCGCCGTACTCCCGGGCCGTGCGGTCCTCGATGCCCCGGAAGTGGTCCGCCATCGCCCGCTCCGCGCCCTCGACGTCCCGGGCCCGCAGGGCCGTGACGATGTCGCGGTGGCGGCGCGCCGTGAGCTGCGGGGTCGTGCCGTCCGGCCAGTCCCGGACCCGGGCGACCCGCCGGAACACCGTCCAGAACGCGCTCAGCAGCTGCGGCACCAGCGCGTTGCCCAGCGAGCCGTAGAGCAACTCGTGGAACTCGCGGTCGAGTTCGGCGAAGGGCCGATCCTCCCGGCCCGCCGCCTCCATCCGGGACACCACCGCCTCCAGACGGTCCAGCTCCGGTTCGGAGAGCGTCATGGCGACCCGTCTGATCAGCCCCTCCTCCAGCACCTCACGGACCTGGAGGATCTCGTTCAGGGCGTCCATCTCCTCGTCGGGCCGGGTGAGCGTGCGGAAGGTGAGACCGTCGACGAACGGGGTCAGCGACGCCTGCCCGACATAGGTCCCGTAGCCGTGCCGGATCTCCACGATGTCCAGTGCCTGAAGGGCCTTGAGCGCCTCCCGCACCGAGTTGCGACTCACCCCGAGGTCCTCCATCAGCTCCGACTCCGTGGGCAGCGGCGCACCGGGCCGGAGTTTGCGATCGAGGATGAGCTGCATGACCTCGCGCTGGATCCGGCTGCTGACGCGCCGCTCGGTCCTGCGTCGGTTCCCGGAGGCATCGGACATGCGCCGCATCGTACGCGCGTGCCTCTCGGGCGTCCCGCCCTCGGAGGGTATGAATACGCCAACTACCCACATTTCAAGCCTTCATTGGTCGCACCTGTGACGGTTCGGCCATTCGTGTGTCTTCCCTTGACCGCCCCCACGGCCCCACCTATGGTCACGCTGCCGCCATGACGTAGGACGTCGTATCTCCCCATCCTCGAGCCCCGCCCCGCAGCCCTCATCCGGACCACCATTTGCTGGAGGAACCGTGCGCGACGTGATTCCCGACGTACCGGCGCCGGACCGCCGGGCGTTCCTGAAGTACACCGGCGCGCTGGGTGCGGCCGCCGCCCTGTCCTCGTCGCTGGCCGCCTGCTCCTCGGGCCCGCAGTCCACCAACGACACCGGCAGCGAGGACGGCAGGAACCGGACGCTGACGGCGGTCATCGGCTACGGCAACGACGGCAGCTGGGATCCCACCCAGACCGCCTCGGCCTTCTGCATGGCCGCCAACAACCACATCTACGAGGGTCTGCTCGACACCGACCCCATCACGCGGGAGCCGTACGCGGCGCTCGCGACCGAGGTGCCGAAGGACACCGGCAGCACCTCGTGGAGGTTCACCCTGCGGGAGGGCGCGAAGTTCCACGACGGTCAGCCGGTCACGGCCGACGACGTGGTGTTCGTCTTCGACCGGATCCTGGACCCCAGGACCCAGACCCTGGCCAAGGGATTCTTCGCGAGCTGGCTGAGCGAGGTCCGCAAGGTCGACGCGCGGACCGTCGAGCTGGTGCTCAAGTTCCCCTTCCCGGACGGACTCTCGCGGCTGACGCTGGCGAAGGTCATGCCCAGGCACGTGTTCTCCCGGCCCGGCGCCTGGGACGACGCGATCAAGGGGCTGGCGGTGGGCTCGGGACCGTACCGGCAGACCGCGCACCACCCGAAGTCCAACACGACCTTCGAGGCGTTCGCCGGCTACAACGGGCCGCGCAAGGCGGCGTTCAAGAAGATGAACTGGCTGACGATCGTCGACGCCGCGCCGCGCGTCGCGCGGATCTCCGGCGCGGACGCGGGGGCGCAGATCGCGGACAACATCCCGTACGCCAACATCCGGCAGCTCACCGCGAGCGGGATGACGGTCCGGGGCGGAGCCGGGATGAACAACCTGTTCCTGATGTTCAACACCAGGCACAAACCCTTCGACGACGTCCGGGTCCGGCAGGCCCTCCACTACGCCATCGACACCGGCAAGATGGTGGAGGTGGCCCTGAAGGGGCACGGGAAGCCGTCGTCCTCCTTCCTCAACGAGGGCAACCCCGCCTACCGACGGGCGAAGACGGTCTACGACCACGACCCCGACAAGGCGAAGGCGCTGCTGAAGGAGGCCGGGGTCAGCGGGCTGAGGATCGACGTCCTCGCGGTGAACGTGAGCTGGATCGTCGACTGCCTGCCCACCATCAAGGCCTCCTGGGACGCGATCGGTGTGCAGACCACGCTGTCGCCGCAGGAGACCACGGCGGTCTTCACCAAGATGGACCAGAAGCAGGACTACCAGGTCGTCGCCGCCGCCTCGAACCCCAACCAGTTCGGCCTCGACGCCGACCTGATCATGCACTACAACTACGGCCCGCAGAACCTGTGGATGGGCTACGCCCGCTGGGCCGACAACCCCGTCGCCAGGAAGCTCTTCACGGACATGGACCGCGCGACCCGGGAGTCCGACCCGGCACGGAGGACGGCGATGATCCAGGACTACATCGACGTCGTCGCCGAGCAGGCCGTGCTCTACCCGGTCGTCCACAACGAGCTGATGACCGCCTGGAACCCCAGGGAACTCACCGGGATAAGGGCGCAGCCCTACCCGGGCATCAACCTTCTCCAGGCCAAGTGGGTCTAGTCACGTCAGGAGTTGGTCCATGGTCGCCGTCGCCAGGATCCTGGTCCGCCGCGTCCTGCTGCTCGTTCCGCTGATGCTCGGCATCGTGCTGTTCGTGTTCCTCGTGATGCGGTTCTCGGACGTCGACCCGGCGTCCGCGTTCTTCCAGGGCGCCAACCCGACACCGCAGCAGCTGCACGACTTCCGGGAGCGCAACGGGCTGCTCGACCCGCTGCCGGTGCGCTACGTCCACTTCGTGGGCGATCTGCTCCACGGCGACATGGGTACCAGCGCCCTGACCCGGGCGCCGGTGGTCGACCAGGTCACCACGGCGCTCCCGCTCACCCTTCAGCTCACCTTTCTCGGGCTGGGTGTCGCGGTGGTGCTCGCCCTCGTGGGCGGGGTGACGGCCGCCATCCACCGGGACCGGCTGCCGGACCAGATCATCCGGGTGGTGTCCCTGACCGGGGTCGCCGCCCCCGGTTTCTGGCTGGCGCTGCTGATGATCCAGTATCTGGCGGTCGACCGGGGCTGGTTCCCGGCCGGCGGCTACATCAACCCGGCGGACTCCTTCACCGGGTGGCTGCGGACGATGACCCTGCCCGCGCTCGCGCTGTCGCTGCCGGTGGCGGCACAGCTGACCCGGATCGTGCGCACGGCCGTGGTGGAGGAGCTGGACAAGGACTATGTGCGCACGGCGATCGGCGGCGGGCTGCCGCCGCGGGTGGTGGTCGGCCGGAACGTGCTGCGCAACGCGCTCATGAACCCGCTGACGGTGCTGGGCCTGCGGGTCGGCTATCTGCTGGGCGGGGCGGTCGTCATCGAGACCATCTTCTCGCTGCCCGGCATGGGCAAGCTGATGATCGACGCCGTCAAGAACGGCGACCCGGCCGTCGTCCAGGGTGTCGTCCTGACCACGGCGACCGGTTTCGTGGTCGTCAACCTCGTCATCGACATCCTGTATCTGCTGGTCAACCCGCGACTGAGGGATGCGGCCCGATGATCACCACACGCAGCGGCCTCGCCCGGGCCCTGTCCCGTCCCGGTGTCCGGCTGCGCGGCCGGCGCCGGCTGCCGCCGCTGTCGAAGGCCGCGGTCTGTTTTCTGGCGGTCGTCGTGCTGGTGGCGCTGCTCGCGCCGGTCATCGCCCCGCACGACCCGCTCGACCAGCAGGAGCCGGTCGACGGCACCGGGCACCCCTCGGCCGGCCACTGGATGGGCCAGGACAGCCTCGGCCGGGACATCCTCAGCCGGCTGATGTACGGGGCCCGCTGGTCGCTCGCGATCGGGCTCGGGGCGACCGCGCTGGCTCTGGTGGCGGGGGCGCTGCTCGGCGCGGTCGCGGCGACCTCGCGCAAGGCCGTCGACGAGACGCTGATGCGCTGTCTGGACGTCGTGATGGCGTTCCCCGGCATCGCGCTCGCGGCCGTCCTCATCTCCGTCTTCGGCGGCGGCATCACCGTGCTGATCTGCGCGATCGCGTTCCTGTTCACCCCGCCCGTCGCCAGGGTCGTCCGGGCGAACGTGCTGGACCAGTACGGCGAGGACTATGTCACCGCCGAACGCGTGATCGGCGCACGGACTCCCCATATCGTGCTGCGGCACGTGGCGATCAACTGCGCCGCGCCCGTGCTGGTCTTCTGCACGGTGCAGGTCGCCGAGGCCATCGTGTTCGAGGCGTCGCTGTCCTTCATCGGGGCGGGCGTACGGCCCCCGGACCCCTCGTGGGGCAGCGTGATCGCGGACGGCAAGAACATGGTGCTGACCGGCGGCTGGTGGGCCACGGTCTTCCCGGGCCTGCTGATGCTGGTCACCGTCCTGTCGCTGAACATCCTGTCCGAGGGCGTCTCGGACGCGTGGGCGGCGCCCGCGGCCCGGGCCGTCGAGGCGCGGGACGAGGGCGACCGGCTCCAGACGCCACAGCCCGGCAGCGGCGAGGTGGTGGCGCTGCCGGGGCTGGCCGAGGCGGCGCGGCGGCTGCGCTCGCGGGCCCGCCCCCTGCCGGGCGGGCCGCCCGTGCTCGCGGTGGAGAACCTCGCCGTCGGCTTCCCCGGCCGGCACGCGGGCGTGGACATCGTGGACGGCATCAGCTTCGAGGTGCACCCCGGGGAGGTCCTCGGGCTGGTCGGCGAGTCGGGGTGCGGGAAGTCGCTGACCGCGCTCACGGTGATGGGGCTCCAGCCGAAGGGGGCCCGGGTGCGGGGCCAGGTCCGGTTCGGCCGGCGGGATCTGCTGGCCGAGCGGATGCGCGTACGGCGCAGACTGCTCGGCCATGAGATGGCGATGGTCTACCAGGACGCGCTGTCCTCCCTGAACCCGGCGATGACGATCCGGGCGCAGCTGAAACAGGTCGTACGGCGCGGCGGCCGCCGGAGCCCCGCCGAACTGCTGACGATGGTCGGCCTGGACCCCGAACGCACCCTGCGCAGCTATCCGCACGAACTCTCCGGCGGTCAGCGGCAGCGGGTCCTGATCGCTCTGGCGCTCTCCCGCGACCCCGGGCTGATCATCGCGGACGAGCCGACGACCGCGCTGGACGTGACCGTTCAGGCGCAGATCATCGAGCTGCTGCTCGGGCTGCGGGCGGAACTGGGGTTCGCGCTGATCCTCGTCTCGCACGACCTGGCGCTGGTGGCGGACGTCACGGACCGGGTGGTGGTGATGTACGGCGGGCAGATCGTGGAGACCGGGGTGACCGCCGACCTGGTGGAGGCGCCCGCCCACCACTACACACGGGGGCTGCTCGGCAGTGTGCTGTCACTGGAGTCGGCCGCCGAGCGGATGACGCAGATCAAGGGGGTCGTCCCCGCCCCCGCCGACTTCCCGGCCGGCTGCCGCTTCGCGGACCGCTGCCCACGGGCGAGCGAGGTGTGCCGGACCACGGCGCCCGGCCTCACGGGCACCCGGACGCACACGGCGGCCTGCCACCACCCGGCGGTCGATCTGGTGACGACGGAGGAGAGCGAGGCCGTGACATGAGTGGGACCGTCGAACCCTCGGGTGCCCCTGGCGCGATCGTGGAACTCTCCGACGCCCATGTCGTCCACAAGGCGCGCAGCGGCGGCCTGTTCACCCGCGACCGGGTGTACGCCCTGACCGGCGCCGAACTGGCCGTGGCGCCCGGTGAGACGGTCGGTGTGGTCGGCGAGTCGGGATGCGGCAAGTCGACGCTGGCGAAGGTGCTGGTGGGCGTGGAGCGGCCGACGTCGGGCACGGTGCTCTTCCGGGGCCGCGACCTGTGGTCGATGCCGCCCGCCGAACGCCGGGCCTCGGTCGGCGCGAGCACCGGCATGGTCTTCCAGGACGCCTCGACGGCGCTGAACCGCCGGCTGACCGTGCGCCGGATCCTGCGCGACCCGCTGGATGTGCACCGGCGCGGCACGCCTCAACAACGGGAGGAGCGGGTAAGGGAGTTGATGTCGCTCGTGGGCCTGCCCCGGGCCCTCGCCGACGCCCTGCCCGGGCAGCTCTCCGGCGGTCAGCGGCAGCGCGTGGCGATCGCCCGCGCCCTCGCCCTCGACCCCGAGCTGGTGGTGGCCGACGAGCCGACGAGCGCGCTGGACGTGTCGGTCCGTGCGCAGATCCTCAACCTCCTGCTGGATCTGCGGGAACGCCTGGGCCTGGCGCTCGTCTTCGTCTCGCACGACATCCAGACGGTACGGCGGATGAGCGACCGGGTGATCACCATGTATCTGGGCCGGATCGTCGAGGAGGCTCCGGCCGGGCGGGTCACCGAGCACGCCCGGCACCCGTACACCCGTGCCCTGTTCTCCGCGACGCCCGGCCTGCTGGACCCGATCGACCCGATCCCGCTGGCCGGTCCGGTGCCGTCGGCCACCCGGCCGCCGAGCGGCTGCCCGTTCCGTACCCGCTGCTGGAAGGCGGACGAGGCGTGCGCCGAGGCGATGCCGGGTTTCTCGGGCGCGTCGTCCGCCGGTCACCGCTTCCGCTGCCACCATCCTGTGGAGGAGGGCGAGCCGACGCGCGACCTCGTGCGCCAGGCCGCACGGCCCTCCCCGGCCACCGCCATGGCCGAGGGGGCGCCGGACCACGTACTGCCCGACCAGAAACACGCCCGGGAGCCCTGATGACCCTGCCCACCCCGCTGACCGGTGTCGTACCGCCCGTCTGCACCCCCCTGACACCGGACCGCGAGGTGGACGTCCCCTCGCTCGTCAGGCTCGTGGACCATCTGCTGTCGGCCGGGGTGGACGCCCTGTTCGTGCTCGGGTCGTCCTCGGAGGCCGCGTATCTGACCGACCGCCGGCGCCGGCTGGTGGTGGAGACGGTCGTGTCCCATGTGTCCGGCCGGGTCCCGGTGCTGGCCGGGGCGATCGACATGACCACGCCCCGGGTGCTGGACCATGTGGCGTACGCGGCCGCGGCGGGCGCGGACGCGGTGGTGGTGACGGCGCCCTTCTACACCCGCACGCATCCCACGGAGGTCGCCCGCCACTACCGCCTGGTCGCCGAGCGCTCCCCCGTGCCGGTGTTCGCCTACGACATCCCGGTGTCCGTCCACACCAAGCTGAGCCCGGAGCTGGTCCTGGAGCTGGCCGGGGAGGGAACCCTGGCCGGCCTGAAGGACTCCAGCGGCGATCTGGCCGCCTTCCGCGCGGTGGTGACGGGTGCCCGGACGCATCCCGGGATCAGGAGCTTCAGCGTGCTGACGGGTTCCGAGCTGGTCGTGGACTCGGCGCTGGCCCTGGGTGCGCACGGGGCGGTCCCGGGGCTGGCCAATGTGGACCCCGAGGGGTACGTGCGCCTGGACCGGCTGTGCCGGGCGGGCGACTGGGCCGCGGCGCGGGCGGAGCAGGAGCGGCTGTGCGCGCTGTTCGGCATGACGGGCGCCGGGAACCCGGCGCGGATGGGCGGCAGTTCGTCGGGCCTCGGCGCGTTCAAGGCTGCCCTGTTCCTGCGGGGCGTGATCGCGTGCCCGGCGACGGCCGAACCGCAGGTGGCCCTGTCGGAGGCGGAGACGGAGCAGGTGGGCAAGTATCTGGCGGCGGCGGGGCTGCTGTAGCCGTCACTGCGGGACGCCGAGCAGGGTCCGCCGGAACTCGATCGTCTCGTACGGTCCCTTCGCCCCCGTCTCGTAGAGGATCGCGGTCCGCCCGCCGGGCAGTTGGACCAGGTCGCTGTAGGCCGCCCTCCGCCGGGACAGCGTCAGCACCTGGGTGAAGCGCCTCCCGCCGTCGGTGCTGCGCCAGATCGCCATCGCCTCGCGCGCGGTGGGCACGGAGGGCCCGGAGAAGAGCAACGGGGCGTGTGTGCCGCGGAGTTGGAGGACGCTGCCCTGGACGACGGGGACGTCGTCCAGGGTGTGCTGCACGGCGTAGGGGCGCTCCAGGGTCCTGCCCCCGTCGTCGGAGTAGCCGTCGAGGCGGTTCCCGGCGCCGCCGCCGTTCTGGTTCCGTGCGTTGAAGTAGATCCGTCCGTCGGGGAGTTGGGCCGCGCTGGTCTCGTTGGCGTTGTCGTGGCCGTCGGCCGAGTCGTCGCTGAAGCCCAGGTGCCAGGTGGCGCCGCCGTCGTCCGAGTAGATCGCGTGGCCGCCGTAGTACCGGCCCTCCCGTCCGGTGTCCGAGGAGCCGGGGGGCGGCGCGGTGGAGTGGTCGGCGGGCACGACGAGCCGGCCGGCGTGCGGGCCCCGGGTGAGGGCGATCGCATGGCCGGGACCGGTGGCGTACCACCGCCAGTCCGCCTGCTTCACCTCGGCGGTGATCTCCCGTGGGGCCGAGAAGTGCCGTCCGTCGTCCCCGCTCGTCTGGACGAAGACCCGGCGGCTCTGGCGGGGCGTCACCTCGCCGCGCATGATCTGCGCCTCGGTCACCGCACCGCTGTTGTACGACGTGACGAGGACGATCCGCCCGGTTCGCGGGTCCACGACGGGCGCCGGGTTGCCCCGGGTGTCCCCCTTGCCGGCCGCGACGACCGTGAGCGGCCCCCAGGTGCAGCCGCCGTCCTGGGAGCGTCTGAGGACGACGTCTATGTCGCCGCTGTCCGCCGCGCTGCCCCGCCGCCCCTCGGCGAAGGCGAGCACGGTCCCCTTCCCCGTGACGACCACCGCGGGGATCCGGTAGGTGTGGTAGCCGCCCTGACCGGCCTTGTACGGCACGGAGGAGAGGCAGCCGCGGGTCCGCAGGGCGGGGGTCGCGGAGGCAGGGCCGAGGGACTCGGGACCGACCGAGGCGGGGATGGCGGCCGTGAGCGGGGTGAGGAGTGCCGTGGCGGTGAGAAGGGCGCGGGTCAGGAGGGACATCCCTCTCCCTTGGGGGTGTCGTCCCTGCGTGGGACGGTGACCTGTGACGGTCTCATGCTCCCCATGGCCGCCGCCCGTCACCCCTGGAGCAGGGGTGACTCACCGGTCCGGGTGACGGTGACGTGTCCCTCGTACGAGTGACTGCGCAGGTGTGGGCGGTCCGGGTGACCGCGAAGGTGTCCCCGGTCCCGGGGGGACTACGACGGTGTGCGTGCCGCCGCCAGCAGTCGGGTCACGTCGTCCGAGCAGATCGTCAGGGCCGCGCCGACCGTGGTGAGCACCTCGCGTTCGGCGGGGGTGTAGGGGCCGTCCGCGAGGGCGATGCGGGCGCCCTGGAGCAGGATCGACTCGCGGCCGGCGGAGGCGAGGTGCGGGGCCAGGGGGTCCAGGGCCTCGTGCAGCTCTATGGCGAGGCTGGCGCCGCCCGGTTCGCCGCAGACCCGGCCGGTGTCGGCGATCAGGGCCTCGACCAGGGCGTCGAGCCCGTCCACGGTGCAGTCCTCGAAGCCGGCGGCACGGACCGCGGTGGCGGCCGTCTCCAGGACCGGACGGGAGCAGGTGCCGCCCGCGGCGAGGACCGCGAGGGCCACCGTGTGGACGGCGTCGCGGAGCATCGCGGAGAAGCGGGTCGTGGTGGGGTGGTCCAGGACGTCCGTGCCGTAGTGGTGGCCGCAGGCCGCGCACTCCACGACCGGGCCCGTCTCACCGCGCGGCAGGACCGGGACGCCCACGAGGGCGAGACGGCGGCGCCCGGTGAGGCGCTGGTAGTTGCGGTCGCCCCCGCAGCCGGGACAGAAGAACTCGCCGTCCCCCACGGCGGTCCATGCGGTACGGATGCCCAGAACCTGCGCGGCACGGGCCCCGCGGACTCCACGGCCGTTGCGTCCCCGTCCTGGCAGCACGTCGCACCTCCGTAACCCCACGGCAACATCGCCGCGCTGGCGTGATGTTAGCCACATTGTTGATGCGGAGTCAGTACCCCGGACGAGACCTCTCCGTGATCTTCGGCCGAAATGGCTGGTCCACGACGCGGCCCCGTCCGCCCTGAAGGGCGGACGGGGCCGGGAACGTGCCGGTCAGAGGGTCAGCGGTCGGCGCGGTTGACCGCGGAGACGACGGCCTTCAGCGAGGCACGTGTCGTATTCGCGTCGATGCCGATGCCCCACAGGACCTTGCCGTCGATCGCGCACTCGATGTACGAGGCGGCCTGCGCGGAGGCTCCCTCGCTCATCGTGTGCTCCTGGTAGTCCAGCAGGCGTACGTCGATGCCGATGGACTGCAGCGCGTCGAAGAAGGCCGAGATCGGACCGTTGCCGGAGCCGGTGAGGACGGTGTCCCGGCCGTCGACCGTGGCCTCGACCGTCAGGGTGTCGACGCCGTCCTTGTCGGTGGTGGTCTGGCCCGTCTTCACCTGGATGCGGCCCCAGGGGTTGTCCGGGTTCGGCAGGTACTCGTCCCGGAAGACGCTCCAGATCTCCGTCGGCGTGACCTCGCCGCCCTCGGCGTCCGTCTTCGTCTGGATGATCTTCGAGAACTCGATCTGCATCCGGCGCGGCAGGTCCAGCTTGTGGTCGTTCTTCAGGACGTAGGCGATGCCGCCCTTGCCGGACTGCGAGTTCACCCGGATGACGGCCTCGTAGGAGCGGCCGACGTCCTTCGGGTCGATCGGCAGGTACGGCACCGCCCACTCGATGTCGTCCACCGTCTTGCCCTGGGCGGCCGCGTCGGCCTCCATGGCGTCGAAGCCCTTCTTGATGGCGTCCTGGTGGGACCCGGAGAAGGAGGTGTAGACGAGGTCCCCGATGTACGGATGGCGGGGGTGGACCTCCATCTGGTTGCAGTACTCCCAGGTGCGGCGGATCTCGTCGATGTGGGAGAAGTCGATCTGCGGGTCGACGCCCTGGGAGAAGAGGTTCATGCCCAGGGTGACCAGGTCGACGTTGCCGGTGCGCTCGCCCTGGCCGAACAGGCAGCCCTCGACGCGGTCGGCGCCGGCCATCACGGCCAGCTCGGCGGCGGCCACGGCGGTGCCGCGGTCGTTGTGCGGGTGGGCCGACAGGCAGACGTACTCGCGGCGGGAGAGGTTGCGGTGCATCCACTCGAAGCGGTCCGCGTGGGTGGAGGGGGTCGAGCGCTCCACGGTGGCGGGCAGGTTGAGGATGATCTCGCGGCCCGGTCCGGGCTGCCAGACGTCCATGACCGCCTCGCAGACCTCCAGGGCGAAGTCCAGCTCGGTGTCGGTGAAGATCTCGGGGCTGTACTGGTAGCCGAACTCCGTCTCGGGGCCCAGCAGCTTCTCGGCGTACTCCATCACCAGCCGCGTGCCGTCCACGGCGATCTGCTTGATGTCGTCCTTGGAGCCACGGAAGACGACCCGGCGGAAGACGGGGGCGGTCGCGTTGTAGAGGTGGACGTTGGCCCGCCGTGCGCCCTTCAGGGACTCGACGGTCCGCTCGATCAGGTCCTCGCGGGCCTGGGTCAGCACGGAGATCGTCACGTCGTCCGGGATCGCGCCCTCTTCCTCGATGATCGAGCGCACGAAGTCGAAGTCGGTCTGGCCGGAGGCCGGGAAGCCGACCTCGATCTCCTTGTAGCCCATCTTCACCAGCAGGTCGAACATCGCCCGCTTGCGCGTCGGGGACATCGGGTCGATCAGGGCCTGGTTGCCGTCGCGCAGGTCGGTGGAGAGCCAGCGCGGGGCGCGGCTGACGCGCCGGTCCGGCCAGGTGCGGTCGGGAATGTCGACCTGGTCGTACGGGCGGTACTTGTGGACCGGCATGGACGTGGGCTGCTGGCGGTTGGCCATGGTGCGTGGGCTCCTCAAGGTGTCCGGCAGGACGGCCGACGGCGCAACGCCAAACTCCGCGGGGAGGGGGTCGGCCTCGACTACAGGCCCTCGCCGCGGCAGCTAAGGAGGAGCAGCCCGAAACGCATGATGCTCCGCATGCTAGTCCAGCCGCGCCGGATGCGAGGGCCCGTATCAGTATGCGGGACCGCGGGGATAATTCGGACAAAAAGTGCGGCACCTCACAGTCGGCACCGCCCGCGCATTTCACCCCCGCATCCCGCCCCCATGTCACCTCGCCGTGGAGCGGATAGCTCCATGGCGTGGCTTTTCACCAATCATGGTTGCGGGTGGTGACAGATCGGTCACGCAGTGCGATGGTGCCCGACATGAACACCAACGGGGGCTTTGGGCCCGTCTTCTGCACCATCGTGCCACCGCACGTCCTCGACAGGCTCGCCCAGCACGAGGACACCGCGCTCGCCACTCCCGCCCGCCGCACCCTGGAGCGGGACGCCATGGAGCGCACCCGCCGCCGGCTGACCACCGTCATCGGCGCGCCCGCGGCCACTGCGCCCACCGCCGCCACCGGCACACCGCAGCGCACGGTCTACGACGCCGGGCACCAGCAGAGCCTGCCCGGCACCAAGGTCCGCGGCGAGGGCGACCAGCCCGGCGAGGACGCCACGGTCAACCGGGCGTACGCGGGCCTCGGCGCCACCTTCGAGCTGTATCTGCGGGCGTACGGCCGCGACTCCGTCGACGGCAAGGGTCTGCCGCTAGAAGCGAGCGTCCACTTCGGCGAGAACTACGACAACGCCTTCTGGAACGGCGAGCAGATGGTGTTCGGCGACGGGGACGGGGAGGTCTTCCTCGACTTCACCACCCCGGTCGACGTCATCGGCCACGAACTCACCCACGGCGTCACCCAGTACACCGCGAACCTCGCCTACTTCGGCCAGTCGGGCGCCCTCAACGAGTCGATGTCGGACGTGTTCGGCTCGCTGATCAAGCAGTACACGCTCGGCCAGACCGCCGCCGAGGCCGACTGGCTGATCGGCGCCGGACTGCTCGCCCCGCGCGTCCACGGCAAGGCGCTGCGCTCGATGAAGGAGCCGGGCAGCGCGTATGACGACCCCGCGCTCGGCAAGGACCCGCAGCCGGGGACCATGGCCGGCTATGTGCGCACCGGCCAGGACAACGGCGGGGTGCACATCAACTCCGGTATCCCCAACCATGCGTTCTACCTGGTCGCCACCGAACTCGGCGGGCGCGCCTGGGAACGGGCCGGACAGATCTGGTACGACGTGCTGACCGGCGGGGAGCTTGACTCGCAGGCGACCTTCGCGGACTTCGCGAGGCTGACGGTGGCGGCGGCGCTGTCCCGCTATCACGAGGGCGCGGAGCAGGAGGCCGTCCTCAAGGCCTGGGAGCAGGTCGGGGTCCGGACCTCGTAGCCCGGACGCCCGTCCCGTACTAGACAGGTGCCATGCATATTCGGGTGAGGCGTACGGGCGGGTTCGCGGGCATCGAGCGCCGGGCCGAGGTGGACACCTCGGGACGGGCCGACGCCCAGGAGTGGCACGCCCTGGCCGAGCGTGTCCTGGCCGCCGGCCGGGGCACGCCGCCGGCCGGTGTACCGGACGGCTTCAGCTACGAGATCACCGTGGACGGCAGGACCGTGTACTGCGCGGATCCCCGGCTCACGGAGGACCAGCGGGCGCTGGTCTCCCGGGTGCTGAAGGAAGGGGCGTGAACCACGGGCCTTGCGTCGACGGGCAGTTCGTTCCTGCCCGTTGACGCGCCTTACCGAGGGTAAGGATGATCCGGCGCATGGCGACGAACCCCATACCCCAGTTCCCCGCCGGCTTTCTGTGGGGCGTGTCCACCTCGGCCCACCAGATCGAGGGCGCGGCCGATGTGCGCGAGCCCTCCGTGTGGGACGTGTTCACCGCCGAGCCGGGCCGGGTGAAGGACGGCTCGACCGCGGCGGTGGCCTGCGACCACTACCACCGCTACCGCGAGGACGTGGCCCTGCTCGCGGACCTCGGCGTGGACGCGTACCGCTTCTCGGTCTCCTGGCCCCGGGTGAACTCCCCCGGCGGACTGGACTTCTACGACCGGCTGGTGGACGAGTTGTGCGCGGCGGGCGTACGCCCGGTCGTGACCCTCTTCCACTGGGACCTGCCGGTCACCCGGGACTGGCTGGAGCGGGACACGGCGTTCCGGTTCGCCGAGTACGTGTCGGTCGTCGCCGAGCGGCTCGGCGACCGCGTGGCCAAGTGGATCACCCTCAACGAACCCGCCGAGCACACCCTGCTGGGCCATGCGCTCGGCGTCCACGCGCCGGGCAGACAGCTGATGTTCGACGCGCTGCCGGTGGCCCACCACCAGTTGCTGGCCCATGGGCTGGCGGTACGGGCGCTGCGCGCGGCCGGGGCGGGCGACATCGGGATCGCCAACTCGCACGGTCCGGTCCGGCCCGCCTCCCAGGGGCAGGAGGACGTGGCGGCCGCGGACTTCTACGACGTCCTGCTCAACCGGCTGTTCTCCGACCCGCTGCTGCTCGGCCGCTACCCGGACGGCATCGAGGCGCTGATGCCCGAGGGCCCCGAGGGCGTGGAGTCGGATCTGAAGGTCATCTCCGAGCCCCTGGACTGGTACGGGATCAACTACTACGCACCGGCACGGGTGGGCGCCCCGCAGGGCGCGGACATCGAGTTCGGCGGCATCTCCCTGCCCGCCGAACTCCCCTTCTCCGTCCGGGAGATCGAGGGCCACCCGGTCACCGACTTCGGCTGGCCGGTGGTCCCCGAGGCACTGACCGAGCTGCTGACCGGCTTCCGCGAGCGCTACGGCGACCGGCTCCCGCCCGTCGTCATCACCGAGAACGGCTGTTCCTACGAGGGCGTCGACGACCAGGAGCGCATCGCCTATCTGGACGGGCACCTCCGGGCGCTCCACCGGGCGGTGGAGGCCGGGGTCGATGTGCGCGGCTACTTCGTGTGGTCGCTGCTGGACAACTTCGAGTGGGCCGAGGGGTACGCGCGCCGCTTCGGGCTGGTGCACGTGGACTACGCGACGCTTCGGCGGACCCCGAAGGCGTCGTACGCCTGGCTGCGGGAGCTGCTGCGGGCGCGGGGATGACGACGGCGAAACGGGCCGCCGGCCGGCCCGTGGACGCTCTCGCCGAGCCCGTCGAGCGGGTCGGCCGGGGCTGGATCTCGGCCCTGTCGCTGGCCAACGGGGCGATCTGGGTCGGCTGGTACGGCCCGCTGCAGATCCTGCTGGCCTCGCAGGCGAAGGACTTCGCGCCCGGCTCCGGGATGTCCAAGGAGACGATGCTGGCCTGGGTCACGGGGGCGGGCGCGGTGGTGTCCCTGGTCGCGAACCCGTTCTTCGGCGCGCTCTCGGACCGCACCACGGGCCGCTGGGGCCGCCGCACCCCGTGGATCGTGGCGGGGGCGGCGGGCGGGGCGCTGTCGCTCCTGCTGCTGGCCGGGGCGGACGGCCCCTGGACCATGGCGCTGGGCTGGTGCCTGGTGCAGCTGACGCTGAACGCGGCCTTCGCGGCGGTGACGGCGGCGGTGCCGGACCGGGTGCCGCGGCTCCAGCGGGGCTCGGTGGGCGGCTGGCTGGGGGCGGCGCAGATCCTCGGGGTGGTCGGCGGGACGGGCCTGGCGACGGCGGCCGGGGGCGTCGGGGCGGGGTATGCGGCGTGCGCGATGTTCACCGTGGTGGGCGTGGCGCCGTACGTGCTGTGGCACGCGGACCTGCGGCTGTCGGCGACGGACCGGCCGGCCTGGTCGTGGCGGGGCTTCCTGGCCGGGTTCTGGCTCGGTCCGCGCCGCCATCCCGACCTGGGGTGGGCCTGGCTGACCCGCTTCCTGATCAACCTCAGCAACGCGTTGGTGCTGCTGTATCTCCTGTACTACCTGCGGGACCGCGTCCTTCCCCGGGGCTCCGGGTCAGGGGGGATCCCGGTGCACGACCCCGAGCAGGGCGTCCTCGTCCTCACCGCGGTCAACGGCGTCACCCTGCTCGCCACGGTCGTCGTCGGCGGGCTCTGGTCGGACCGGGTGGGGCGCCGCAAGCCGTTCGTGGTCTGGTCGGGGGTGCTGATGGCGGTGGCGACGGCGGCCCTGGCGGGCTGGCAGACCTGGACGGGCACGGTCGTCGCGGCGGCGGTCCTCGGGGTGGGTTTCGGGGTGTTCACCTCGGTGGACTTCGCGCTGATGACGGACGTCCTGCCGAAGGCCCTGGACCGCGGCAAGGACCTGGGAGTGATCAACATCGCCAACGCCCTCCCCCAGGTCGCGGCTCCGGCCCTGGCGGCTCCGATCGTCACGCATCTGGGCGGCTACCGGGTGCTGTACCTGGTCGCGGCGGTGATCGGGCTGGCGGGGGCGGTGCTGGTGGGGCGGATCCGGGGAGTGGAGTGAGCGCCGGGGCGGTCCGGGAGCCGGGTCAGGGGCGTCCCGCTCCGAGTGTGCGTCGTACAAGCACACAAAAAAGTCCTACGGCTCTGTCGGTGCCGCGTCGTACTCTTGAAACCGCGAGGCCGCCCTCAGCTACGCGGCCGTACGGAGGAGGAATCGCAGGCCTACGAGCCGGCCCATGACGCAGACACCCACAGCTCACACCCCCGCGCAGGGGCAGGCGAAAACGCAGATCACCGTCCCTGCCCAGCACCCCATGGTGATGGTGCTGGGTTCCGGTGACTCCCTGCTGCGCGTGATCGAGACGGCCTTCCCGGGGGTCGACATCCATGTCCGGGGCAATGAGATCAGCGCGGTCGGCGACCCGGCGGACGTCGCCGTGGTGCAGCGCCTGTTCGCAGAGATGATGCTCGTGCTCCGCACCGGGCAGCCGATGACGGAGGACGCAGTGGAACGCTCGATCGCCATGCTCCGGGCGAGCGAGAACGGTGAGGGCGACGGACCCGAGACCCCGGCCGAGGTGCTGACCCAGAACATCCTCTCCTCGCGCGGCCGGACGATCCGCCCCAAGACGCTCAACCAGAAGCGGTACGTCGACGCGATCGACAAGCACACGATCGTCTTCGGCATCGGCCCCGCCGGTACCGGCAAGACGTACCTCGCGATGGCCAAGGCGGTCCAGGCCCTGCAGTCCAAGCAGGTCAACCGCATCATCCTGACCCGTCCGGCCGTCGAGGCGGGCGAGCGCCTCGGCTTCCTGCCCGGCACGCTGTACGAGAAGATCGACCCGTATCTGCGCCCGCTCTACGACGCGCTGCACGACATGCTCGACCCCGACTCCATCCCGCGGCTGATGGCCGCCGGGACCATCGAGGTCGCACCGCTCGCGTACATGCGCGGTCGTACGCTGAACGACGCCTTCATCATCCTGGACGAGGCCCAGAACACGAGCCCCGAACAGATGAAGATGTTCCTCACCCGCCTCGGCTTCGACTCGAAGATCGTGATCACGGGCGATGTGACCCAGGTGGACCTGCCCAACGGGACCAAGAGCGGTCTGCGGCAGGTGCAGGAGATCCTGGAAGGCGTCGAGGACGTCCACTTCTCCCGTCTGTCGTCCCACGATGTCGTACGGCACAAGCTCGTCGGCCGTATCGTCGACGCCTACGAGAAGTACGACAGCAAGAACGGCACCGAGAACGGCACGCACAAGCCCGGCCGCGGCAAGGCCGGGCACGCGCACAAGGGGAAGTAGACCAGCAGCACCATGTCGATCGACGTCAACAACGAGTCCGGCACCGAGGTCGACGAGCAGGCGATCCTCGACATCGCCCGCTACGCGCTCGCGCGGATGCGCATCCACCCGCTCTCCGAGCTCTCGGTGATCGTCGTGGACGCCGACGCCATGGAGCAGCTGCACGTGCAGTGGATGGACCTGCCGGGTCCGACGGATGTCATGTCCTTCCCGATGGACGAACTGCGGCCCCCGGCCAAGGACGAGGACGAGCCCCCGCAGGGGCTGCTCGGTGACATCGTGCTCTGCCCGGAGGTCGCCGCCCGGCAGGGCGCCGAGGCGCCGACGCAGCACTCCATGGACGAGGAACTCCAGCTCCTGACCGTCCACGGAGTGCTGCATCTGCTCGGCTACGACCACGAGGAGCCCGACGAGAAGGCCGAGATGTTCGGCCTGCAGGCCGCCATCGTGGACGGCTGGCGTGCGGAGAAGGGCCTGACCGGCCCGTCCCCGGCCCCCACCGTGTCATGAGCCCCCAGCTCGTCGTCGGCGCCGTCGCACTGGTCGTCGTCGCCTGGCTCGCCGCCTGCGCGGAGGCGGGCCTCGCGCGCGTCTCCAGCTTCCGCGCCGAGGAGGCCGTGCGCAGCGGCCGGCGCGGCAGCGCCAAGCTCGCCCAGATCGCGGCGGACCCGACCCGCTATCTCAATGTCGCGCTGCTCGTGCGGGTCGCCTGTGAGATGGCCGCCGCCGCGCTGGTCACCTACGCCTGTCTGCGGGAGTTCTCCGGGACGGCCGAGGCCCTGCTGGTCGCCATCGCGGTCATGGTCCTCGTGTCCTACGTCGCCGTCGGCGTCTCCCCGCGCACCATCGGCCGCCAGCACCCGCTGAACACGGCGACGGTGGCGGCGTACGTCCTGGTGCCCCTGGCCCGGATCATGGGCCCGATCCCGTCCCTGCTGATCCTTCTCGGCAACGCCTTCACCCCCGGCAAGGGCTTCCGCCGCGGCCCCTTCGCCTCCGAGGCGGAGCTGCGCGCACTGGTGGACCTGGCGGAGAAGGAGTCCCTCATCGAGGCCGAGGAGCGCCGCATGGTGCACTCGGTGTTCGAGCTGGGCGACACCCTGGTGCGGGAGGTGATGGTCCCGCGGACGGACCTGGTGGTCATCGAGCGCTACAAGACCATCCGTCAGGCGCTGACCCTGGCCCTGCGGTCGGGCTTCTCGCGGATCCCGGTCACCGGGGAGAGCGAGGACGACATCGTCGGGATCGTGTATCTGAAGGACCTGGCCCGCAAGACGCACATCAGCCGGGACGCCGAGTCGGAGCTGGTGTCCACCGCCATGCGGCCGGCCGCGTTCGTGCCCGACACCAAGAACGCGGGCGACCTGCTGCGGGAGATGCAGAAGGAGCGCAACCACGTCGCCGTCGTCATCGACGAGTACGGCGGCACGGCCGGGATCGTCACCATCGAGGACATCCTGGAGGAGATCGTCGGCGAGATCACCGACGAGTACGACCGTGAGCTGCCGCCGGTGGAGAACCTGGGCGACGACCGCTACCGCGTCACCGCCCGCCTCGACATCGGCGACCTCGGCGAGCTGTACGGGCTGGAGGCGTACGACGACGAGGACGTGGAGACGGTCGGCGGACTGCTCGCGAAGGCGCTCGGCCGGGTGCCGATCGCCGGGGCGTCGTCCGTGGTCGAGCTCCCCGACGGCCGGGAGCTGCAGCTGACCGCGGAGGCCGCGGCGGGGCGCAGGAACAAGATCGTGACCGTGCTGGTGGAGCCGGTGGGCGAGACCGAGCCCGCGGCGCAGGAGCCGCAGCCGGAGTGAGTCCTCGGCGGCCGGGAGCGCGGGAGTCGCCCGTTTCCCGGCCCCTTCGGACATGCGCCCCTGAGGGCCGTCCGGTCCGGTCGCATCCGTATGCTCGGATCATGACCGACAACAGCGCGCTCGACCCCGAGGACCGCAAGATCGTCACCCTGGCCCGCTCGGCGCGGGCCCGCAACGGCGTGCCGGAGGGTGCCGCCGTGCGCGACGAGACCGGGCGTACGTATGTGGCCGGAACCGTCGCCCTGGAGTCGCTGAAGCTGAGCGCCCTGCAGACGGCGGTGGCGATGGCGGTGGCGTCGGGCGCGAAGTCACTGGAGGCGGCGGCCGTGGTCACGGAGGCCGAGTCCGCCTCCGCGGAGGACCGGGCGGCGGTGCGGGACCTGGGCGGCCCCGGGACGCCGGTGCTGGTGGCGGCCCCGGACGGCACGATCCGCGCGAGCGTGACGGCGGGCTGATGAGCCTTGGCGTGCATGGCGTCGCGAGGCAGGCGGGAGTTTGACGACCGGCCCTAGGGGGGTCTGACGACCGGATCAGCGCGCGGCGTCCGGTGCGGTGCATCGCCAGGCGGAGGATCATCCGCGTACTGGACGTACTCGGGTGATCCGACAACGCGGCGAGGTGCCGTGCCTGGGGGCACCTCCCAGCCGCCAGGCTGGGGGAGTCGCGCGCCCGGCGGGAATTGCCGGACACCGCCTAGAGGGCTGATGAAGATCTTGGTGAGGGGCTGTCCGGCCGTAGGCCGGGCAGCCCCTGTTCGCTATGCGGTGGCCGGGGCGAGTTGCCAGC
>NZ_JBIAXT010000044.1:0-53833 GCF_042896945.1 Streptomyces sp. NPDC001222 | reverse complement strand
CGACGACCGGCTCTTCCACGGTCCCGTGCTCGGTGATGGCCTCGCTCATCAGGCGTCTCCTTGATCATCGGATCCGCCGTTGATTAGACACTCCCGCGCAGGTGGAAGAAATTGGGCCCGGTGTGCTTGGCATTGGCGGTGTGGCAGGCGCAGCGGCCGGCATGGAGAAATTGTTCGAAGGCTCGCGCGGGTACGGGGACGTGGCGGCAAGCAGGTGTCGGACGGCTGGCTGGTGGTGGGGCCTGGTGCCGGGCCGTGTGGGGGAGGGGTGGGGCGGCCCGGCACCAGGGTGGGGACCCGTCCCCTGCCTCTCGTCGGGGGAACGCTCAGGCAAGGTTGTTGCCTCCGGGTGGAACGGCGGCGCTTGGGCTTCTTCCCGGAGTCCCGTACCCCGCCGTTGTCAGCGATGCACGTCTGGGTGGGGATGGGCCGTCGGACACGGATCCGGGGCTGCCTTGGCGTCGGCGCGATCGCCGGCCCTCTCTCCAGGAGCATCCACTCAGCACACGCGACGTCGTGTCGCACGTGTACGGAGAAGGTGTCTTCCTGCTGGGACGACAGAGACCTTCGGCGGGGCTCGTTTTCCGGACTCGGGGGGTGCTTTCGTGTTTCGGGTCAAGATCGGGACACTGCGGCGAGTGGAACGCGCAGGCTAATGTGAAGTTATGACTGAGCCGTTAGCGTCTTTCTCCGTGCCTGAGGACCGGGACGTCGTGGCGGGTTTTGTGGATCTTGCCTTGTTGTCGGCGGGTGAGGGGCCCCGGTTGCGTGCGGATGCGGCGCGCAACCGCGCCCGGTTGCTGGAGGTCGCCGTCCGGCTGGCGGCCGAGCGTGGCATCGCCAACGTGACCATGGAGGACGTCGCGTTGGGGGCGGGAGTCGGCAAGGGCACTGTCTTCCGGCGCTTCGGGGACCGTACGGGCCTGCTCGTGGAGCTGCTCAGCCACCACGAGAAGCAGCTTCAGGCCGCCTTCCTCTGCGGGCCGCCGCCGCTCGGGCCGGGCGTGTGCCCGGTGGAGCGGCTGTACGCGTTCGGCTCGGCCGTCATCCTCCATGAGCATGCCCACCGGGACTTCTACCTGGAGGCCCACATAGAACCGGGCCGCCGCCGCACCAGCCCGGCGTATCACCTGCGGCTCGCTCATGTCCGCCTGCTGCTGCGCGAGGCACGTGCGGACGGCGACAGCGAACTCACCGCCCATCTGCTGCTGGGCTGTCTGGAGACGGTGCTCGTCGACCATCTGCTCACCGTCCTGGGGATGTCCCTGGAGCGGGTGGAGGCGGGATGGTGTGATCTCGTCGATCGCTACACGGGCGGCAGGGGTCGGTGTACGGGCTGAAGCCGCCCGATGATGGGTCCATGACCTCTTCGGGCGCAAGAGCCGAGATGTTCGTCCCCGCCGAGCGGGACCCGCGTGGCCTCGGTCCCGCCACCGGCGACGAACGCACTTTGCTGGTCGTTTTCCTCGCCGCCGGCGCGCCACGCTGGAACTGAAGTGCGCGGGCGTGGGTGCACGGCTGGCGCAGCGGTCCGCCGCGCCGTCCACCCTCTCGCTGCTCGGGCTGCTGCGGCACCTCGCCGGTGTGGAGCGTCGCTGGTTGCGCCGGGTGCTGGCCGCGCAGGACGCCCCGCCCTTCCGGGGAGGGGCCTGGGGTGTTGTGGAGGTGGTGTTGGTGGTTGTCATGGTGTGGGTGGGTGGTTGGGGGTGGGTGGTTGTGGTGGGTTGAGCAGGGGTGGCAGTTCCTCGGTGATCAGTTGGATGTTCCGGGTGGTCAGGTCGTCGGGCATGCCGGCGATGCTTGCCCAGAAGATCAGGTGTTGCACTGGCAGTTCCTTGACTGTTTCCTTGATCTGGGTGGCGGCTTGTGCGGGGGTGAGGATCTTCAGTGCTCCCCAGGGGGTGTTGGAGGTGCGGTTGCGGAATTCGTCGGGGTGGATGATCGGTGGCCGGGGTTTGTCGGTGCCCTCGACGGACGACTGGCGGTAGCTGTTCATCTGGTGGGCGAGGCAGGGCGCGACGTGTGTCCAGGCTTTCTCCGGGTCGTCGGCGAGGATGATCGGTAGCAGGCCGGAGACTCGGGCGGTGGCCGGGTCGTGGCCGCCCTCGGTCAGTCCTTGGCGGTAGTGCGGGAACAGTTCGTGGGAGATGTGCAGCAGTCCGATGCCGAGCCGGCCGGCGATGCGTGCGCCGCGGGGTCCGTAGAAGCCGCCCCACAGCGGCACGGGGTTCTGGATCGGGCCCGGGGTGACGCCGTCTTCCTCCCAGAGTCGGCGGACTTCGCGGATGTGTTCCTCGGTGCGCCGGAAACGTCGTGTGAAGTCCGTGTTCATGAGGTCGTATTCGGGGACCCGGTAGCCGGCGCCCATGCCCAGCTCGAGGCGTCCGCCGCTGACGAGGTCGACGATCGCGGCCTCTTCGGCGAGTTGGGCGGGCTTGCGCAGTGCGGGGAGTACCACCGAGGTGCCGATCCGGGCGCGGCGGGTTCGGGCGGCGGCGGCGGCGGCGAAGGTCAGCGGCTGCGGCAGGTAGCCGTCCTCGAAGAGGTGGTGTTCGGTGAACCACAGTCCGCCCGCGCCTCGCCGGTCCGCTTCCTCGCAGAATTCCAGGCTCCGCGCATAGTGGTCGGCCCAGGGGCGTTTCCAGTCCTTGGGGTTGCGCAGGTCGAAGAGAAGTCCTACGTCCATGGTGAAGTCCTCGTTCCTGGAGTGGGTTTGACGGGCTGTGGCAGTTTTCTGGCGTACGGCGCCCCCCCCGGCCGGGGGGGAGGGGGTGGCGGGGATGTGCTTCTCTTGTGGGCCGGGAACGCTTCCTTGGTCTGGGTCGGCGCCGAATCGGACGGTGTAGATCCCTAGGTGGGCTCCGGGCGTCTCGGCTCCGGTGCGGCGTATTTCAGAGGCGGGCACGTCGGGCGTCCTTCTTGCCCCGCCGGTGAAGAGGGCGAGCCCGGCACCTGCGGCGGGAGGTGCCGGGCTCGCCGGGATTTGTGCGGTGCGAGATCCCCGGGTCAGGCTTCGCAGAGGCCCTCGACGGCGATTTTCTCGAAGATGTGGGCGTACGACACGATGTCGTCGGGGACCTGGGCGGACATGGCCTGGAACTGCGGGTTGCCGAGCGCCTTGGCGAGGGCTTCGGTCGACTCCCAGATCGCGACGTTCATGAACAGCTGGCTCCCGGCCGTGCCCTGGTGCATCTGCAGGGAGACGAATCCCGGCTGCGCCTTCATGAACTCGGCCTGCTTCTTCCAGTGGGCGAGGAACGACTGGGACTTGTCCGTCGGGACGATGAAGGTGTTGGCCAGGACGATGGGCCCGGTCTTCTTGCTGAACTGCGCGAACAACGGTGTGGTCGGGTCCAGGTTCTCCAGCTTGGCCATTTTCGGCTCTTCCTCTCGGTCTTGATTTGCTGACGCCCCGTCAGGCTGTTTTCGGTCCGCCTATGCCTTGCGCGAATCGGAAGAGGCCGTTCGGGTCGTAGCTGTTCTTGGTATTCACCAGCCGCGGATAGTTCTCGGCGTAATAGGAGGTCTTCCAATCTGCCAGTTCCGGGTCGATGAAGTTTTGGTAGGACTCGCCCGAGGAGAGCGGGTCGATGGCCGCGAAGCCCGCGTCGGTCCAGGCCTTCGCGGCGGTCCGGTGTTCGTCGGTGACCGGGCCGTGCGCCATGAAGCTGTGGACGTTCACGCAGAAGCGGCTGTCGCGGTGCACGAACGCCGTCGCGGTGCGGTCCAGGTCCCGGGCGGCGCCGTCGATGGGCAGCACCTGGAGCCCGTGCGTCTGGCCGCCGCAGACCCGCTCGTCGTCGAAGAGCGCCAGGATGCGCGCCCAGCCGTCCCGGGGCACGGCGTCACGGATCAGGCGGCTGCGCTCCAGCGCGAACGCGGTCCGGGGAAGCCGTCCCCGCGGGAAGGCACCCGATCGGTGGCATTCCTCGGTGGTCTTGCCCGCGCAGTCGAAGATCTGCGTCATCAGGTCGCGGTAGGGCAGCACCGAGGTCTGCCGGGAGGCCGGCTTGCCGGTCAGCGAGTCCAACCGGGCCAGCTCCGCGTCGAGTTCGGCCCGGGTTCCGGTGGAGACCGCGATGACCGCGGGGGTGGGGACATTGCCCGGTGCCGTGTCAGCGAGGGTGATCACCGCTGCCGAGCCGATCGTGCGGGGGCAGTTGGCCAGCCATCGGCAGTAGCCGTCGAGCATGTCGAGCGCCTGGTCGTAGGTGTAGCCGAGTTGCGCCGTGGCCACCTGCGACAGGGCGGTCGGCGTCAGCGTGTAGGAGGTGACGATGCCGAAGTTGCCGCCTGCGCCCCCGCGCAGCGCCCAGAACAGGTCCGGGTGCTCCTGCGCGCAGGCCGTGACGATCTGTCCGCTCGCCAGCACCACCGTCGCGGAGGTCAGTGCGTCGCAGGCCATACCGAGCGTCCGGGTGAGGAACCCCAGGCCGCCGCCCTGGACGAACCCGCCGGCGGCGACGGTCGGGCACGCGCCGCCGGTGAGGGCCAGACCCGAGCCGGCCAGCGTGTTCAGCACGTCGATGTTCTGTGCGCCGGGGCCCAGCGTCACCGAACCGCCGCCGATGCGCACCGAGTCCAGCCGGGACACGTCCACCACCAGGCCGGAGCCGGTGGAGTGTCCCGCGGCGCTGTGGCCGCCGCTGCGCACCGCCGGGGCCAGTGCGTACTGCTGCGCGAAGGCGAGGCACAGCGCCGCGTCCCGCGCATCTGCGCAGTAGGCGACGGCCTGCGGGGTGAGGGCGTCGAACTGCATCAGGTGCAGTTGCTTGGCGGTCGCGTACCGGGCATCGCAGGGGAGCACCAGGTCCCCGGTCAGGTGCTCGCCCGGTCGGCTCCAGGCGACAGTGCCCGGACCCGGGGCACGGGTGGCGGCGGTCCCCGCCGCGCCGGCCCCGGGCAGCGCCCGACGGGTGATCATGACGGGGCCTTCGTGGGCAGGCCCTTGATGCCGGCGTCCAGAGCGCCGAGTCGGCAGGCCAGCAGCTCGCGCACCGCCCGGTGGCCGATCAGTTCGCCGAACAAGGAGCGCACCGGCTCGATCTCCGGGCCGCCGAGCATGAGGAGGGCCTGGGTGTCGATGATCGCCATGGCGCGGTGGCCGGCCCGGTGCCGCTCCTGGTGGTAGGAGTCCAGCAGCCCGGCCGGCGCGGTGCCCGCGACCTCGGCGGCGAGCTTCCAGCCGAGGTCGAAGGCGTCCTGCAGGCCGAGGTTGATGGCCTGTCCGCCGACCGGCAGGTGGCGGTGGGCGGCATCCCCGGCCAGCAGCACCCGCCCCCGGCGGTAGTGCGCGGCCTGGCGGCTGACATCGCCGAAGGCGTTCACCCACACCGGGGTGCCGCCGCTGATGTCCTCCCCGGTCACCCGCGACCACGCCGCCGCGACCTCGTCGAAGCCGGGTGCGGCGGTACGCACCGCGGGCGTGCGCCCGTACTCGTGCACCATGACCCGGGTCAGTCCCTCCCGGGTCGCGGCGACCGCGAAGCCGCCGGGCAGCCGCTGGAAGCGGCGGTCGGGGATGTCCACCCCGCGGACGTCGCAGCGCAGCAGCTCGCGGCGGGCGTCTTGGCCGGGGAACTCGAAGCCGGCCAGGGCTGCCACGGTGCTCTCCTCGCCGTCGCAGCCGACCAGGTACCCGGCGGTCAGGCGCACGCGCCGCTGCCGGCCGGGCCCGTCCCGCACGACGGCGTCGACGGCCACGCCGTCCGCAGCCGGATGCAGTGCGCAGACTTCGTGCTCCCGGCGGATGTCCGCGCCGAGCTCGCGCGCCCGGTCGCCGAGCAGTGCCTCGACCCGCGCCTGCGGCACCTTCCACTGGCCCGCGAACGGGGAGGGCTGGCTGTCCAGGTCGAGGGGCAGGCCGGCGAAGTGCCCCCGGGGTTCGCGGGGCACGGTGCCCAGGGGCGCCAGCAGGCCGCGCTCGTCCAGGAGCTCCATGGTGCGGGCGTCCAGGGTGGTGGCCCTGGACTGGGTCGTCGGTGCGGCCAGCCGCTCCAGCACCGTCACCTCGGCCCCGCCGACGCGCAGTTCACCGGCGAGCGCCAGCCCGACGGGCCCGGCACCGACGACGATGACCCGACTGTCCATGTCAGCACCGGCCTTCGGTGTGGTCCTCGGCGTGCCTCAGGGGGGCGCGGCTGTGGCCGCTCAGGGCGTTCCTGACGTACGCCGCGCCGGCGCCCACGGCGCCGGCGGCGGTGACGCCCGTCCGGTACGGCTCCAGGCCGCTGTCGGCCGTCGCCTGCGCCGCCGCCGGGGACCGGGACGCGCTCGCATCGAAGAGGCTCCTCTCGCGCGTCGCGGTGCGGCCCTCGCCCCGCGGGCTTCTGAAGCCCTTGATGCCGATCCCGCCGGGCGTGATGCCCCCGATGCCGGTGATCACGACGCGCCGCTCGTTCACCGGGCGTTCCAGTGGTAGAAGCGCTGCGCCATCGCGTCAGCGGGCGACCGCCAGGTGGCCGGGTCGTAGGCGTCGATGAACGGCTTCAGATCGGCGCTGACGTTCACGAACAGCGGGTGGTTCCTGGCCTCCTCGATGGCCACGCCGCCCTCGTCGGAGTCGAAGTCCTGGAGGTGGAAGTAGAGGCCGCGATAGCTGAACAGCTGACGGCGGCGGGTGCCCATCAGGTCCGGCATCTCGGTGCTGTCGAACTTGCCGAAGATGCGGGAGACCTCGCCCTGCGACGCGGGGTCCATACGAGCAACGATCAAGGTGCTGTGCATCGGTCTCTCCTCATGTGACTGCGGTTACTGATGGGAGGTCGCCAAAGGACTCGTCCCGAACCAGCGGGCCAGCGCGTCGGGCAGCGACGCGCATCCGGGGTCCGTCCAGGCGACATAGCCGTCGGGGCGCAGCAGCACGGCGGCTGTCCCGGCCAGCGGGCACCCGTGCGGAAGGTGGTGCGGGGCCGCCGTCACCACCTCGACCCGGTCGGCCCAGGGTTCGGCGGCGCGGCGCAGCTGCGGATCGTCCGCCAGGTCCAGCAGCACGCCGCGGGCGGTGCGCAGATGCGCGATGGTGGTCGTCGCTCCGCACGGTCCGCGCAGGTCCCGCTTGGGGATGCGGGCACCGAGCAGCGGATGCGTGCCGGGGCCGACGTCGTAGCGGATGTCCAGCCCGCTGACCATCCCGGCCAGATGGCGGCGGACCTCGGCAAGCTCCATCAGGTCCGCGACCACCTCGCGCAGCGGCTCGGCCTGCGATCCGGTCAGGAAGAGCATGCCCTGGGCCAGCGTGTTGACCAGCAGTCGGGCGCCGACGGGGTGGCGTTCGGCGTGGTAGGAGTCGAGCAGGTCCGGCGGCGCGGACCCGCGTACCACCGCGGCGAGCTTCCAACCGAGGTTGACCGCGTCCTGCACGCCGACGCTCAGGCCCTGGCCGCCCACCGGGAGATGGGTGTGGGCGGCGTCGCCGGCCAGCAGTACCGAACCCCGCCGGTATTGGGTGACCTGGCGCGTCGCATCGCCGAAGGAGCTGATCCAGTGCGCGGTGCCGCCATGTATGTCCTCCCCCGTCAGGCGCTCCCAGGCGTCCGCCACCTCGGCGAACTCCGGGGGCCTGGTGCGCCGTCGGGGCCGGACGCCGTGCTCGACGACGATGATGCGGTCGACGCCGCCGCCGAGCGGGGTGGCCATCACCATGCCGGACGGCAGCCGTTCGCCGATCGGACGCGGCCTGAGCGCGCATCCGCCGATGTCGGCCACGAACATCTCGCGGGTCGAGGGGGTCCCGGGGAAGTCGAACCCGGCGGCAGCGCGCACAAAGCTGTGCCCGCCGTCGCAGCCGACCAGGTAGCGGCAGCGCAGCAGGCGCGGCCCGCCGGGGGTCTGGGCCTCGACTTGCACGCCGTCGCCGTCGTCGTGCAGGCCGACCACGCTCCAGCCGCGCCGGATGTCGGCGCCGAGCTCCGCCGCCCGATCGCCGAGCACCCGCTCGGTGGTGGCCTGCGGGATGCTCCGCGCCCCGAAGTGGGCATCCAGCAGGACGCTGTAGTCCAGCGGCAGTCCGCCGAAGTGCCCCGAGGCGCTGATCCCCAGGTCCCCGAAGCGGGGCAGCAGCCCGCGCTGGTCGAACAGCTCCACCGCCCGGGCGGTGAAGCCCAGGCTCCGCGACTCCTGCGAGGGCTTCTCCAGCCGGTCCAGGACGAGGGCCTCCACGCCGCCCAGGCGCAGTTCCGCGGCCAGCACGAGCCCCGCGGGGCCCGCGCCGACGATGATCACCGGAGCGTCCATGGGGCCTCCTTGACAGGCGGGAGATCGCGGCAGGCAGCCGCGGACAGAAAAGGGCGGTGGTGTGAACAGCGATGCGCGGCGGGGAAATCGCCGAAGGACCGGACCGCCCATGAGAGGAATTCGAAGGCATCAGGCGCAGCTGTTTCGCTGCGAATTACCGTGCCACCGCGCCTGTCACGATGTCAACTCCCCGTTTTTGTCCGGCAATTCTCCACCGCGCCTCTATTTCGCCTCAAGCGCGCCACAACCGCCGCCGGGCATCCTGGGGGTCCGAATTATGGAATGCGCGCAACTCCATTCATCGCCCGCCGCCATTCGAATACACGATGACACGAAGAGGGGTCCCCAGGTAACCGTGTTATCCGAAACGACCCGAGCAGATGCGCCACGCCGGGCCGGGCGGCCGAACCGGCGGCGGTTAGGTTCGGCGCGCATTGCGGGCGCTGAGGGGCCTGCCGACCGGTATCGCCGTCCCGTCCCCGCCGACTGACGACGAAGAACCCACCACCACACCACAGGAGGCCCGGTGACCCGTCCGACCCCCTTCCCTCAGGACCGCTCCTGCCCCTATGAACCGCCCGCCGGCTACCAGTCCCTGCGGCGGGAGGGCCCGCTGGCCCGCATCACGCTCTACGACGGCAGCACCGCCTGGGCGGTGACCGGCCACGCCGAGGCCCGCAGACTGCTCGGCGACCCGCGGTTGTCGGCCGACCGGCGCAGGCCCGGCTTCCCCATGACGAGCCATGTGCTGACGGCGCTGCGCCACTTGCCCCCCTTGCTGTTCAACGCGGACGAACCGGAGCACGGCCGGCAGCGCCGGATGCTGATCCCCGGATTCGGCGTGCCGCGCATCAGGGCGCTGCGGCCCCGGATCCAGCAGATCGTCGATCAGCTGCTGGACGCGATGGTCGAGCAGGGCCCGCCCGCCGAACTGGTCTCGGCGTTCGCGCTGCCCGTGCCGTCGATGGCGATCAGCCTGCTGCTCGGGGTGCCCTACGAGGACCACATCTCCTTCGAGGAGCTGTCGCGGCTGGTCATGCGCGGCTCCGGGCCGCAGGAGTCCGCGGCCGCACGGGCCAAGATGCTGGGATACCTGGAGGGGCTTCTCCTGGACAAGGAGCAGCATCAGCGTCAGGGGCCCGAACCCGGCCCGCACTGCGGGCTGTTGGACGAACTCGTGCGGGACCGGCTGCTTACCGGCCAGACCAATCGCGAGGAGATAGCCAGGCTGGCGTTCAACCTGCTGGTGGCCGGGCACGAGACCACCACCAACATGATCTCGCTCGGGACCCTGCTGCTGCTGAAGCGTCCGGACCAACTGGCCGCACTGCGCGCCGATCCGGGCCTGCTGCCGCAGACGGTCGATGAGCTGCTGCGCCATCTGTCGGTCGTGGACGAGCTGTTGCGGGTGGCCACCGAGGACATCCCCTGCGGCGCGCAGGTGATCCGGGCGGGCGAGGGCGTGGTCTTCAACACCTCGACGATCAACCGGGACGAAAGCCACTTCCCGGAGCCGGATGCGCTGCGCCTGGACCGGAGTGGGCAGCACCATCTGGCGTTCGGATTCGGGGTGCACCAGTGCCTGGGGCAGAACCTGGCGCGGCTGGAACTCGAAGTGGCGCTCGCAACCCTGTTCCGGCGGCTGCCGCGGCTGCGGTCGGCCGTCGATGCGGACGAGCTGCCGATCAAGCCGGGGAACACCATCCAGGGCCTGATCGAGTTTCCGGTCGTATGGTGACGGATCCCGGCGAAGAACAACGGTGAGGAGGGATGAGGCAGATGACGAGGATCGAGGTCGATCGCCAGGCGTGCATCGGCGCGGGGCTCTGCGCCTGGAACGCACCCGAGGTCTTCGAACAGGACGATCAGGGGCTGAGCCGGGTCCGGGCCGGCGCCGGATCCGGGCAGGGACCAAACGAGGGCGCCCTCGAGGAGGCCCGGTCGGCCTGCCCCGCCCAGGCCATCCGCCTCGCAGAGGACTGACCTGACGGCGGCCATGGCAAGCGGTTGTAATCCACTTCCCAGGTGGCGGTGACACGGCGTCACAGCCACCTGCAGGCACGGCCGTTCGTCTGACTGCCGCGTGTTCTCGACGTTCTCCGCGGCGTTCTCTCATCCGTCCTGCGTGGTGGCGCACGAGGTCACAGCGGGCGGCGGCCGGACAGCTCTCACGGCGCCGACGCAGACCTTGACTGTGTCGGGATCCTTGGGATGGCCGACGTCAACCGCCCGTGAACCGCCAGGATTTCGGCCAGGCGATCTCATGCTGGGCGAGGAAGGTCTGAAAGGCGGTCGGTGAGCGCGGTTCAGAGGGTTTTCCCGGCCGGTGACAGCCTGCCGAGGCGTTCGAAGTTCACGGCGATGGCCGTGAGCACGTGTCGCAGATGGGGCTTTCGGCTGTCCTCGGTAGCGGCAGCGGCGCATACCGTGTCCGTGGGCGAACTCCTTGACGGTGCCCTCCACCCCGCAGCGGCCCCGCGTAGCGGGCCTTCCACTCGGGCGTCTGCTGCTCGGTGCGGACACGAACGTGCAGGTCGCGGAGTTCTCGTGGGAAAGCCCACGTTGCGGGTGCTCTCGCGGGAGCGGGTGCACCGCCAGGCGGTCCGGACACGGTTGGCACTGGCTCTTGTTGACTGCCCCCCCGGCGCGAGCCGTGCCGGCCTCCGTCCTGGTCGGGGTCAGACGCCCTGCGCCGTCGTGCCCGAGGGCGCAGGGTTCTTTGAGAACCTCAACCGGGCCGCGTGCACGGCGGGCGGGCTTGTCGCAGCGGGCCACCTGGGTGAACGCAAGCACAGCACCTGCGCACACGGAATTTCACCTCCGCCCGTGCCGGCCGCGAGCCGCGCCCCTCAGGGTCCGGTGTCATCCCCAGGTATGGCACCGCTTCGCGCGCTCCGACCGAAGTCGCCCAACGCAAGCACAGCACCTGCGCACACGGAATTTCACCTCCGCCCGTGCCGGCCGCGAGCCCGCGCCCCTCAGGGTCCGGTGTCATCCCCAGGTATGGCACCGCTTCGCGCGCTCCGACCGAAGTCGCCCATCGGAACGGGAACTGCGGCTGACTTCACGGCCCGCTCACGCCGGGACGATGGAACGGTCCGCAACAAGCGGTACCCGTACGGACAAGCGAGCGTCGTGAGTGTCGCCGGATCCCAAACGGCGGTGGCCGGCCTCGGTGCCGTGGAACAGCCGACAGCGAGAGGACGTACCGAAGATGGCCAAGCTGCAGAGCCTGGACCCGATGACGCCGATGTTCGCGCAGTTCAAGGAGAAGACCGGGCCCGTCGTCCTGGCCAACACCTTCTTCGTTCCGAAGGAGCGGACTGAAGCGTTCCTGCCCCTCTTTCGGAGGCAGGCGCAGTTCATGAAGGCTCAGCCGGGATTCGTCTCCCTGCAGATGCACAAGGGAACGGCGGACAGTCAGCTTCTGATGAACGTCGCGGTCTGGGAGTCGACCGAGGCTCTCGCCACGGCGTTCGGCAGCCCGGAGTTCCAGCGCATGGCGGCCGACTTCCCCGACGACATCGTGTCGTACCCGCACATCTTCGAGCAGGTCGACGTATGACACAGCAACTGTAGAGGCGTGAGCGTGCTCGGCAGCGGCTGCGCCCTGCACGGCACCGTCCCCTTCCAGGGTCGACGGGTTCCTCGCCCCCGGCTGTCGTCCACCGGGCAGTTCGCGTCCGCCGAGTTCGAGGTGGAGGCCGAGATCTCGCCCGCGACGGCGGCGTCCGCCCGCTGCCGTGAGGGGCGAGCCGATGGGGGAGATGCCCTGGGGGCGGGGCCGCACCCCGAGAAGGTGTTCCGCGTCCGTGGATCTGAACGAGTACCTGCCCGCCGACGAGCCCTCGGTCGACGTCACCCGCTCACGCCTGGGACCACCCGTCCACCAAGGACTCCTCGAACAACCAGGACGCGGAACATCGCAGTCGGGGCCGTCGGGGAGGTGGCGCCGTCGGGGAGGTGGCGCTGCACCGTCGCGCGCAGGGCATGAGCCCGGTGCTCGCCGGCCGCGGTGTCCGCAAGGACCCTGGCGTCGCCGCCGACCACCAGGCCGGCGTGGTCGAGGCAACAGCCGCCCGGCGGCCGGACGCAGGCGTACACCCGGTCGGTGATCTCCGCCATGACGGGCGGCGCAAGGTGGGGGGCCTCGGGCGAGAGGGCTGTGGTCATGGTTTCCTCCCAGAGAGGTGAGTGTTCCCACAGCGTGGAGCAGACGAGATCGGCAAGGATCCGGCTCTGTCGTGGGAACGCCCTGGTGCCCAGGCTGTCGGCGGCGGCTTGAGACGGAGCCGGCCGTGCGCCCCGGGTGGTCGATCGGTTGTTGAGGGGCGCACGAGGGACCGCCTGGAAGGTGGGGAGCGGACCCGGGCCCCGGGCCCGGACCGACGCCAGGAAGCGATGAGGAGTCCCGATGAGCGTGCAGGAGACCCCCCTGCGGGGACAGCAGTCCTCGGTGGAGCTGTACCAGCAGGTCCAGCAGTTCTACGCGCGGCAGATGCAACTGCTGGACAACGGCGAGGTGGACGCGTGGATGCACACCTTCACCGAGGACGGCGTCCTCGCGGCGAACGCCCAGCCCGAGCCGACGGTCGGCCGCGAGGCGATCGGGGCGGCCGCCCGCAAGGCGACCGGCCACTTCGCCGCGCAGGGCATCCAGCGCCGCCACTGGCTGGGCATGGTGTCGGTGACCGGACAGGAGGGCACGACGGTGACCGTACGCTCCTACGTCCTGCTCATCGAGACCCCGCGCGGCGGTCAGGCGACGATCCTGTGCAGTGCCACGTGCGAGGACGTCCTGGAACTCGGCCCGGACGGGCCGGCGGTGCGGCGGCGTGACGTCAGCCGCGACGACCTGGTGTGAGGGCACGGGACACCACCTGACACAACACTGAGAGGGTGGGCACGCCGGAGGGCCTGTGCGGGCGTCGCCCGCACAGGCCCTCCGGCGTGCCGGGGCCGCGCCCCGGCGCGGCTCACAGAGCCGTCACCACGGTGGCCGCGTTGAAGCCGCCCTGTCCCCGGGCCAGCACCAGCGCGGTGCGCAGCGGCAATGCGCGGGGGGCGCCCGTGACGAGGTCCAGGGCGAGGTGCTCCGGCAGGCCGTCGCCGGTGATGTGCGCCGAGGGCGGGACCACGCCGTCGCGCAGCGCCAGCAGGGCGGCGGCCAGATCCAGTGAACCGCCGCCCGCGGCGAGTCGGCCCGTCATGGTCTTGGGCACGGAGACGGGCACGCCGCGCGGTCCGAACAGCGCGCAGATCGCCTCGGCTTCGGCCCGGTCGAGTTCCGGCACCCCGGCGGCGTCCGCGAACACCACGTCGACCGCGTCCGCGGTCAGGCCCGCGTCGGCGAGGGCGCCTTGCGCGGCTCGCCGGAGGCCCGGTTCGCCCCCGCTGCCGGGCCGCGGGTCGAAGGTGGCCGCGTACCCCGCGAGCGCCCCGTAGGGCCGGGCGCCGCGGTCCCGGGCGGTGGCCGCGTCCTCCAGGACGAGGATCGCACCGCCCTCACCGGCCACCTGACCGCTGGCGGCCGCGTCGAAGGGCACGAACGCGCGGGCGGCGTCGGAGACGGTGCTCATGTGGCCGCCGGCGAGCAGCGCGGCCCAGCCCCAGGGGCAGATCGCCCCGTCCACCCCGCCGGTGACGATGCGCCGGCTGCCCTTGCGTAGCTGCCGGCGGGCCTGGGCGACCGCGTCGAGCCCCCCGGCCTGTTCGCTGACGATGACGCCGCTGGGCCCGCGCAGGCCGTGCCTGATGGAGATCTGGCCGGTGTTGACGGCGTAGAACCAGGCGAAGGACTGGTAGGCGCTGACGTGGCGGCTGCCCTTGCCCCACAGGGCCTGCAGCTCTCGCTGGCCGAACTCGAACCCGCCCGCGGACGCGGCGGTCACCACTCCGGATGCGAACTCCGGCTCGCTCTGCGGGTCGAGACCGCTGTCGGCGATCGCCTCGTCCGCGGCGGTGAGCGCGAGCCGTGTCATGTGGTCGGTCTGCGGCAGCAGCCGGCCGGGGATGTGCTCGGCCGCCTCGAAGCCGGGGACCTCTCCGGCGAGCTGTGCCGGATACCCACGGGCGTCGAACCGGGACACCGGCCCGATGCCGCTCTGTGCGGCCAGGGTGGCCTGCCACCAGCGGTCGCGGCCGAGGCCGTTGGGCGCGGCGACGCCCACCCCGGTGAACACCGGGTGGGCGTCGCCTGCGGAGGGCTGCGGGGCAGTCGTCCCTCTGGCTTGGGTGCTCGTCGGCGTGCTCATCGGACACTGCCTTTCCGTGTGCCGTCGGGCCTGGTCAGCACCATCGCGCTCTGGAAGCCGCCGAAGCCGCTCCCGACGGTCAGGACCCGTTCGGTGTTCAGTTCGCGTGCCGTCAGCGGCGTGTAGTCCAGGTCGCATTCGGGGTCGGGTTCGTGCAGGTTGGCCGTGGGCGGGATCACCCCGTGCTCGATGGCGAGCGTGCTCGCGGCTATCTCCAGCGCGCCGATGGCCCCCAGCGAGTGGCCGATCATCGACTTGATGGAGCTGACCGGGGTCTCGTAGGCGTGCGCGCCGAGGCTCTTCTTGAACGCGGCGGTCTCGTGGCGGTCGTTCTGCTTGGTTCCCGAACCGTGCGCGTTGACGTAGTCGATGGCCGTCGGATCGAGGCGGGCCTGGTCCAGGGCGACCCGGATGGCCTCCGCCATCTCCTTGCCGTCCGGCCGCAGGCCCGTCATGTGGTACGCGTTGCAGCGCGAGGCGAAGCCGGAGATCTCGGCGTACAGACGGGCGTCGCGGGCCCTGGCCCGGCCCAGTTCCTCCAGGACGAACACGGCGGCACCCTCGCCGAGCACGAAGCCGTTGCGGGAGGCGTCGAAGGGGCGCGAGGCGTGCTCGGGGTCGTCGTTGCGCGGCGACGTCGCCTTGATGGCGTCGAAGCAGGCCACGGTGATGGGGGAGACGGGGGCCTCGGTGGCTCCGGCCACCATGATGTCGGCCGAGCCCTCACGGATCAGCTCGGCGGCATGCCCGACGGAGTCCAGGCCCGAGGTGCAGCCGGTGGAGACCACGGCGGCCGGGCCCTGGGCGCCCACAGCCCAGGCCACCTCGGAGGCGAACGAGCTCGGCACGAAGTGACCGAAGAGGTGCCTGCTCGTGTACTGGTGGTCGACCAGCCACTTACGGCCGCCGTCGCTGACCACGTTGTACTCGGTGTCCAGGGACGTCGTGGCACCCACCGCACTGCCGACGGTGACGCCGACGCGGTGCGGGTCGAGCCCCGCGAAGTCCAGGCCGCTGTCGGCCATGGCCTCCCGGGCGCACACGACCGCGAACTGCGCCGCGCGGTCCATCCGGCTCGTCTCCTGGGGCGACAGGCCCGCCTGCTCCGGGTCGAAATCGGCCTCCGCGGCGATCCGCGAGCGGAACTGGGACGTGTCGAAGCGGGTGATCGACCGGGTGGCCGTGCGGCCGGACGTCAGCAGTGACCAGAACTCCTTCAGCCCGATGCCGCCCGGCGCGATCACCCCGATCCCGGTGATGACTACGCGTCGTTCCATGTGACTCCTCCGTTTGCCGGGATGGGCGTGCGGGCGCGGAGTCCTGGGTGTGCCCCGGCGGATCCCGCAAGCAACTCGACGGTGCACCGGGGGACTCAAACCGTGCTGGAGGGCCGACCCAGCCGGGGCTCGTCGTCACCGGCACGGGGTTGCGCCGCTCCCCGGACGAGGGCGGCGTCGTGGCCTGCCCGTCACACCGAACGGCAGGGCGAGGCGGCCGCAGCCGGCGTCTCCTTAGAGCTCCGGACAAAATGGGCGCCCGGCTCGCGGCGTCTGCCACGCACGCTCGCGGCGTTGCCGAAACGCCCTGGCAGCTGCGCCACAAGGACCTTCCGGTGCCTTGCGATCGCACGCACCAGACGCCGCGAGCTGATCGGACTCCCATTTCGTCCGGAGCTCTGAGGGCGCACGGCGACGGCCCGCGCCGCCTCGGGCGGGCGGGCCGGGAGCGTGGCCGTCAGCGCCCGGCCTCCGCGTAGGCCTTGGCTTGGCCCAGCGTGGCGAGGCTGTTGGTGCTGAGCGCCGCGTGCACGTAGGAGCGTGCGCTGGCGACGGTGGCCTCGGGGCCGAGGATGCGCTCGATGTTGGCCGTGTTGAGGGTCACGGTGTGCTGCGAGGCGGCCCGCACCCCCTCCGGTGTTTCGGTGAACGTCCAGATGCCGGTGTGCACGGTCATCAGCGCGGGCAGGGTTACCTGCTTGTAGGCGATCTTGCCCGGCGGGAAGGTCACCCGGTACGACTTGGTGGTGTGCGTCGAGCCGTCCTTGGCCCTGGTGTCCATCTCCAGGGTCTGCAGGCCCGGCGTGTCCTCGGTGAGCCGGACGCTCGCCACGTGCGGCAGCCGCTCGCTCCACAGGTGCGCCTCGTTGACGAAGTCGTAGACGTCCTTGGCGGCGCCCTGGACGAGTACGGCGTCCTCGAAGGAGAACGTCACGTCCTCGGTCGAGTAGGCCAGTTCCACGTTCTCCTTGAGGGCGGCCAGTTCGGAGCGGGAGTTGCGGTCGACCGCCTCGTCGATCCACCGCAGGCCGGCCGGGTCGTCGTCGATCGCCCGGTAGTCGTGCAGCAGTTGGACGCGGGCCCGGGTTTCGGACAGTGCTTCGATGATCCAGGTGCCTCCCATGGCGGCGACCGGAGGCGCGGTGACCTCCTGGCGGAAGGTGATGCGGCGCGCCCCGGGGTCCAGGGTGCGGTGCGAGGTCCAGTTCCTGGCCTCGCCGTTGGCGGTGGCCCAGATCCGGATCCGCTCCTCGCGCCCGCCGCGTTCGACGTGGTCGACGTGGATGGTGGGCGGGAAGATCCGGGGCCAGTTCTCCACCTCGGCGAGCAGCCGGTAGACCACATCGGCCGGCGCCGAGACCGTGATCTCGTGCGCCACTTCACGGATGGTCATCGTCGTCTCTCCTGTCGGGGGTGCGGGTCAGAAGTTGCCGAGGCCGCCGCAGACGTTGAGGGCCTGCGCGGTGATGGAGGCGGCGGTGTCGGAGGCGAGATAGCCGACGAGACCCGCGACCTCCTCGGGGGTGGAGTAGCGGCCGAGCGGGATCTTCGCCTGGAACTTCTCCAGGATCTTGTCCTCGGTGGTGTCGTACGCCGCCGCGTATCCGGCCCGTACCCGCTGGGCCATCGGGGTCTCGACATAGCCGGGGCAGACCGCGTTCACGGTGATGCCGGTCGGCGCCAGCTCGTTGCCGAGCGCCTTGGTGAAACCGACCACGCCGTGCTTGGAGGCGGAGTACGGGGCGCCGAGCACCACGCCTTGCTTGCCCGCGGTGGACGCGATGTTGATGATCCGTCCGCGCGGCCTGTCCCGCATGCCGCCGGCGTTCAGCACCGCACGGGTCATCCGGAAGACGCTGTTCAGGTTGGTGTCGATCACGTCCTCCCACAGCTCGTCGGTCAGGTCGGCGGTGACGCCGCCGCCGGACCGGCCCGCGTTGTTGACCAGGACGTCGACGGTGCCGAACCGGTCGACGGCCGCCTGCACGAATGCTGTCACGCTGTCCGCGGACCGCACGTCGAGCGTCGAGCCGTCCACGTCCAGGCCCTGCTGCTGGAGCTCCTTGACCGTCGCGGCCACGTTCCCGGCGTCGCGCGCACCGATGTACACCCGGTGCCCCTGGCTCGCCAGCAGCCGCGCGACGGCACGTCCGATGCCGCTCGTCGCGCCTGTGACCAGCGCGGTCCGGCTCTCCTGCGTCGTGTGCTGGGTCATGCTCGCCTCCTGGGGCGTCCGTCAGCGGGTGGCGGCCACGGTCTGCTCGCCGAGGTACCGGTTCACGGCCTCGACCAGCAGGCGCGGGGTGACCGCCTCGGCGAGCGTGTGGTCGGCGAGCGCGACGCCGTACTCGCGCTCGATGCGGCCGCAGGTCTCCAGCAGCGCGAGCGACTCGTAGCCGAGCAACTGGAACTCGGTGTCGGAGAAGTCGCCGCCGGCGACGTCCTCCTCCTCGGTGCCTGCCGCGGCGTACAGGATGCGTTTGAGGTCGTCCTCGGTGAACTGGAGCCTTGGCATGGGTCCCCCTCCTGGCGGGTTGTTCGGCACCGTCCTTGACGGTTTTTCGTCACGGGTGCCCGGACGCTGACCATTGGGCCAGAGCGGCCTCAAGAAGGACTGGATCGCGCGAGCCGGAGCACATCTCGGGCGCTGCGGTGAAGACCGTGATTTCTTCATGCTTTCGGTGTGATCTGTTCGCTGCCGGGACCGCCGTACGCGGTTTCATACTCAAGGACGCGAGCGGACCAGTGGGCGGAGCCGCACCTCCGCCGGTCCCGCCGCTTCGAGGAGGTAGTTGACCGTGACTCCCCACGCGGAAGACGCCCCCCTGCGCATCCACCACCTGTGGTCTCTGCGCGAGGACACGGTGGTCGGCTGGGACGATGAAGGACGGACGCTGTTGCTCAGCGGTCCGCAGGGCACGGAGCGGGTCGAGGACCCCGGTCCCGCGGTGGCCGAGGCGCTGCGCCGGATGGAACTCGGTCCCGTGCTGCTCGCCAACCTGCCGCCGCCCGAGGGCCGGACGGTCCCCGAGCACGAGACCTTTACGGTGGTCCTGTCGGTGCTCCGCGGAATCGCCCACGTGGTCATCAGGACGCTGTCCCTGGACGATCTCAGGGGGCCGGTGCTGTCCGTGGTGCCGGTGGGCCCGAGCGCCCGCTTCGCCACCGTCCGGCTGCCGGCGTGGCGCAGGGTGCGGCTGCGGCCCACCGTGACGATCACCGTGCGAGGGGACACCTTCCTGGTGCAGTGCCACACCCTGGGTCACCGGGTGGAGATCCACCGCCCGGAGGCGATGTGGGTGGTGTCGCTGCTGGCCTGGCCCATGACGCCTCAGGCGATGGTCGACGTGCTTCCGCTGCCCGCCGAGCTGACCCTGGAGATCCTCGGCTATCTGGCGGGGGCCGGGCTGACCGTGGCCGCGGCCTGACGGTAGCGCCGCGGGGCGTGCGGCCAGGAGGCGGCGGGGCCGCTCACAGCAGCCAGCCCGAGTCGCGGGCGATGCGGATCGCGTCGACCCGGTTACGCGCGTTGAGCTTGGTCACGGTGGTGGTGAGGTAGTTGCGTACCGTGCCCACGGAGAGCCGGAGGTGTGCGGCGATCTCTTGCGGTTCCGTGCCCTGCGCGGCCAGTTGCAGCACCTCGGTCTCGCGGGTGGTCAGCGGGCTCTCCGTGCCGCCCCAGGCGGCCAGGGCCAGTTGAGGGTCGACCACCCGCTGGCCGGCGGCGACGCGGCGCACGGCCTGGGCGAGTTCGCCGGGCGGGGCGTCCTTGAGGAGGAATCCCGCGACGTGCGCGGACATCGCCCGGCGCAGGGTGCCGGGGCGGCCCAGGCTGGTGAGGATCAGGGCCCGGCACTCGGGGAGACGCTCGTGCAGGAGTTCGGCCGCACTGAGGCCGTCGAGGCCGGGCAGGTCGATGTCGATGATGGCCACGTCCGGCCGGTGTTCGCGCGCCGCGCCCAGGATCTCGTCGCCGCGTTCGAGCTCGGAGACCACCTTCAAGTCGTCCTCCAGATCGAGCAGAGCCACCAGCGCGCCGCGGACCATGTGCATGTCCTCGGCCAGCAGAATCCGTATCATCGTCGCTTTTCCCCGTTCCCCCGCGGACTGCATTCGCTGATGCCACCCAAGCGCATCCGCCGTCGCTTTTCCGTCAATCCGCCAAGATCGAGCCAAGGTTGCTCACGCGATATTGCCGGCCCGGCCATATGCATCCTTGTCGGCTGTGCTCTGACCCGGACACGGCTCGCCGGGCCTCGCCGCCTGGAGCGGTGCCTCGGCGGTGATCCGGAAGATGTCCGTGCCGGAACCGTCGAGCAGGCGCCGGACGATCAGCCGTCCTCCGATGTCCTCCAGCCGCCGCTGGAGGTTGCCCAGGCCGCTGCCGCTGTGCGGCGAGGAGACCTGGTGACCGGTCACCAGACCGTCGTTGACGATCGTGAGGCGGACGAGGCCGTCCTCGACCCGCGCGGAGATCCGGCAGTACGAGGCCTTGGAGTGCCGCAGCAGGTTTGTGACGCCCTCCCGCAGCACCGTGGCCAGCACGGTGGACGTCGCCGGTCCCAGCCGCCCGATGGCGTCATGGGTCTCGACTGTGACCGAGACCCCGGCGGCGGCCAGCACCGACTCGGCGGAGGGGAGTTCGGAGTTGAGGTACATCTCCCGGTAGCCGCGGGCGACCCGGCGCACATCGGCCAGCGCCTGGCGGGAGATGACGAGTACCTCGTCGACCTCCTCGCGGGCCCTGAGGGGGCTGGCCGGGATGAGGCGGTGGATCAGCTCGTTCTTGAGGGTGATCGCGGAGAGGCTGTACCCGAGCAGGTCGTGCAGATCCCGGGAGAACCTCAACTGCTCGTTGCTGACGGCGAGTCGGGCGAGGTCGGTGCGGGCCCGGTGCAACTGCTCGACCAGGCCGGTCAGCCGGCTCAGGCCGTACACCACGAGACCGGTGAGCGCGGTGGTCTGGCACATGTACACCATGTCGACGACCCCCAGGTCGTGCAGAACACCGGGGACGAGCAGGCTGAGCGTCGTCAGTCCGTACAGCGTCCAGCCCGCCCTGGCCGGCAGGAGCAGCAGCAGGGATCCGGCGAAGAAGCCCGCCATCGCACCCCAGGGCACCCCGAACCAGATCAGCGGCAGGTACGAGAGGACACCCTGCGCGGCCAGGGTGAGCAGCTTGGTGCGCGGCCGTGCCGCGGAGGCGCCGGGTGCCGAGTGCACGAGCTGCAGCAGGAACACCAGCATCAGGCAGACGACGGCGAGGGCCAGGTTGGAGGGACCGAGCGGCTGGGACAGGATGTTGAGGAAGGTGATGACCAAATAACATGCGAGCGCGGCCAACAGAATGCCCCGGGCGGTTCTTGTGAACGTCTGACCGGAATGCGCTGCACGTCCGTTCGGATCCGTACCGTTCATCGCTCGTCCGAGCCCCCCGCCCGTCTCTCAACTCCAGTTCAAGTTGAAACCGGCGTCATTTTAGGCAGAGTACGGTCAACGGCTGGCACATTTCGTCTACCCGGCCCTCGTCCAACTGTCCGAAAATATTCAGTCACACGAAGAGCGGGATCGGGTTCAGCTGCTCGTACGGTGTAGGGCTGGAGAGACGTCCGAGCGTGACCGGTACGTCGAAGAGCCTGCCCGGCGCGTACCGGGCCCAGAAGTGCCTGAGCCCCGGCACCATCACCTTGACCACCGGCATTCCGATGTCCGGCCGGGTCTGGCCCAGGACGAGCAGCTCCAGGCCCTTGGCGCGGACGAGTTCGGTGACGGCTCGGACGTCGTCGAGCAGATCGGTGCGCACCACGTAGGTCCAGTGGCCCGGAGTACGCGGGCGGGTGACCGGATCGGGCGCCAGATACGGCTGGTTGGCGAGCGTCGCCTCGCGCCACCAGCGGACCGGGAGGGGGCTGGTGATGCCGTAACCCTCGCCGGGGCGGCCCGCGCCCACGGCCGGCAGCAGCTGTCCCATCTCGGTGAGCGCCCTGCGCAGCGCGATGGCGGGATCGAAGTGGGCGCCGAAGCCGAAGACGATGTCCTCGGTGGGCCCGTCGGTACGCCGGGAGAGGCCCACCATCGCGGGGATGCCGAGATCCGAGGTGAGGTCCAGCGCCCACAGCTCCCGGCCCAGCTTGCGGTATCCGTCGCGCAGCCGCCCGATGTACGGCTCGTCGAACGCGTCCAGGTCGACCGCCGGCTGCCGGGTGCGGTTGTACCACCACAGGGCCACGGCGTCCCGCTCCACCAGCTCCAGGAATCCCTGCAGCAGGGCGTCCTCCGGACTGCTGCCCGCCGCGTTGCCGTTGGAGTCGGCGTAGGGCCCGTGCGGAGCCGGGGTGCCGGACGGGAAGTAGAGCATCGACGTGGGCAGGAGCCGCCTGCGCCGCTCGGTCAGGGACCACACCGGGGTCCACTCCACCGGCCGGTTCTCGTCGAAGGGCTCGGGCACGTGGTGGAAGGGCGATCCCGAGCGGTTCCAGCGGTCCCGCTCGCGAAACTGCCGGTCCGCGTACAGCTGGCAGGAGTTGGGGTGGACGGCCTCGTCGCCGAGCGCGCGCAGGGTGTCCACCACGACCGGTTCGTCGCCGTGCCGTGTGCCGCTGTAGCGCTCCACCGCCTCGCACAGCGCACTCGTGCGGGCCTCGGTGTCGGTCAGGCCCTTGCCGCCGCTGAGCGAGCGCAGCCCGGCCAGGCCGTTCTCCCGCATCGCGAGATTGCGCCCCGACACGTAGGTGGTGGCGAACTCCGGTGCGCCGGGGGAGGGTTCGAGCACCGCAACGATGCCGGTGACCGGGCTCACCAGGTGCCCGTAGCGCTTCAGCAGCTGCTCGGGACTCAGTGCCCGGTGGCCGCTGCCGCCCTGTCCTGCCTTGGGCCGCGACACGGGGACGAACGGTGCGGACACGCGCCGCGCCGTCAGCCCGGGGTCCCCGCAGGAGGGGCACTGGGGGACACGGGACACGGCGTGGACCCGGGTCTGCAGGTGGAGGGTGTCGATCGTACGGACGGAGCCCTGGTCGGCGTAGCGCAGCCCGGCCAGCCACTTGGCGGCCTCAAGGACCACGCTCTGTGCGGCCAGGGCGCGTCCCGCCGGCAGCGAGGCGGCCGGCCGGCCGAGCGGGCGGTCGAGCCCCAGCGCCTGCTGGAGCGGTGCCTCGTACCCGCGGTGCTGTGCGAGCCGGGCGGCCAGACACGACCAGCAGGGTCCCCCGTCCGGCTGGAAGAACGGGCCGATCCACGGTTCGTAGCCGCACAGCCGGGCGAGCAGCCACGGCTTGCCCGCCGCCCGGTGCTCGACGTCGATGCGCTTCAGCTCCGGGCAGAGGTAGTCGTCGCACAGGACCAGCGTGAGGTCCGCGTCCGCCTCGGTCACCGTGATGCCGGAGCCGGCGCCCGCGGCGAGCACCGGCCCTGCGTCCACACCGGCGAGCGGCAGGACGCGCAGCCGGGAGCCGGCGAGCCCCGCCACCGCCTGGGCGCCGTCCAGGCCGGCAAGGTCCCAGTACGCCTCGGCGACCGGGTCGGTGTCCGTCGCGGCCGGGGCGAGGCGCTCGAAGCGGAGCAGCCCGGCCTCGCTGAGCAGGTGCAGCCCGGCCTGTGTCTCCTCGGCGGTCAGTGCGGGCGCGGCGGCGTGCAGGATCTCTGCCAGTGACCGGGTGCCGTCGAGCAGCGGGACGAGCACCTCGGCCAGGGCGCCGCGCAGGGCGGTGACGCCCCGGCGAGAGACCAGGTAGGTCGCCTCGCCGGGGACGTTCGCGGGACGTAGGTGGTGCCTGAACCCCACGAGAGTTGAGCCGTCCTGTAGGGCGGCCGGTCCGGATGTCCAAAGGTGTGGCGATCCGGAAGTCATATCCAGGCCCCCGCGACCGCGTCCCCCTCGACGGCCACGCAAGCCGCGGTCCATGCACCGGAGGCGTCGGCGGACGCGGCCTGGGCGCAGAACGTGAACAGGGGGGTGTCGGTCGGAGCGGCCTGGGCGCAGAACGTGAACAGGGGGGTGCCGCCGTCGGGTGCGGCGTCCATGGCGTAGGTGTAGGTGAACTGCACGGTGGAGCCAGCGCAGTGGTCGAGGGTCTCGACCACCAGGAGCGGGCGGGCGGTAGCCGTTCCGGTGACGCGCGTCGAGCGTGGGGAGACGAGATCGACGGAAGTGATGGTGGCGTGGCTCATCGGAGAAGGTCCTGACTGACGTGGTCGGCTGGTGCTCCAATGGCCGGAATTCTTCGCGGGGGCGGCGCCTGACGGACAGTGTCCGGATCATCGGCGACGGGTGAAGTTCTCACTCAAGTGGAGGCTCCACCTCCATCAGCCGCTCCCTGAGCGGTTCCCACCAGTTGCGGTTCTCCCGGTACCAGCGCACGGTTTCGGCCAGGCCCTCCTCGAAGCTCCTGCGGGGTGCGTAGCCCAGCTCCTCGCGGATCTTCGTGCAATCGACGGAGTAGCGGCGGTCGTGTCCCTTGCGGTCCTCGACGTGTTCGACGCTGCCCTCCCAGGTGGCGCCGCACGCCGCGAGCAGCGCGCCGGTCAGCTCCTTGTTGGAGAGTTCGGTGCCGCCCCCGATGTTGTAGGTCTCGCCCGCGCGGCCCCGAGTGCGGACCAGTTCGATGCCCTGCACGTGGTCGTCGATGTGCAGCCAGTCGCGGACGTTGCCGCCGTCCCCGTACAGCGGGACCTTCCTGCCGTCGAGGAGGTTGGTCACGAACAGCGGGATGACCTTCTCGGGGAACTGGTGGTGGCCGTAATTGTTGGAACAGCGGGTCACCCGGACGTCGAGACCGTGGGTGCGGTGGTACGACAGCGCGATCAGGTCGCTGGAGGCCTTCGCCGAGGAGTACGGCGAGTTGGGCTGCACCGGGTGGCTCTCGGGCCAGGAGCCCTCGTCGATCGAGCCGTACACCTCGTCGGTGGAGATGTGCACGAAGACCTCCACGCCGGCCCGGTGCGCCGCGTCGACGAGCGTGTGCGTGCCGACCACGTTCGTGCGCACGAACTCGGCGCCGCCGTCGATCGACCGGTCGACGTGCGACTCGGCGGCGAAGTGCACCACCTGGTCGTGCTCGGCCATCAGCTTCCCGACCAGCTCGGGGGAGCAGATGTCCCCCTCCACGAAGGAGAACCGCGGATGCGCCCGTACCTCGTCGAGGTTGGCGGGATTGCCCGCGTACGTCAGCTTGTCCAGGACGGTGACCGAGACGTCGCCGGGGCCCTCGGGGCCGAGCAGCGTACGGACGTAGTGGGAGCCGATGAAGCCGGCGCCCCCGGTCACCAGGATGCGGGTCGTGGCCGGCGCGGCCGCTCGGGTCGGGTGCATGGGGCGGACTCCTCGGTCGGCAGGGGGACTTTGGTCAGGCGGCGCGCACGGCCGGCTGCGGGATGCGGCGGGACGCCACCTCGGTGACATAGGCGCCGTAGTCCGTACCCCGCATCTCCTCGCCGAGGCGCAGGCACTGCTCGGGGGTGATGAAGCCGCGGTTGAGCGCCAGTTCCTCGACGCAGGCGATGAACTCGCCCTGCCGCTGCTCGATCAGCTGGACGTACTGCGCCGCCTGCAGCAGCGAGTCGTGGGTGCCCATGTCCAGCCAGGCGAAGCCGCGGCCGAGCGGGGCGAGCTGGGCCCGGCCCTGCGCCAGGTAGGCCAGGTTGACGTCGGTGATCTCCAGCTCGCCCCGGGCCGAGGGGGAGAGGTTCTTGGCGATCCCGACCACGTCGTTGTCGTAGAGGTACAGCCCGGTCACCGCGAGGTTGGAGCGTGGGTGGCGCGGCTTCTCCTCCAGCGACAGCAGCCGGCCCTCCTCGTCGATCTCCCCGATCCCGTAGCGCTGCGGGTCGCGCACCCGGTAGCCGAACAGCGCCGCGCCGTCGAGCCGGCGCACCGCGTCGTCGAGGAGCTCCGAGAAACGTGGCCCGTGGAAGATGTTGTCGCCGAGCACCAGCGCGACCTGCTCGCCGTCGATGAAGTCGGCGCCGATGAGCAGCGCTTCGGCGATGCCGCGCGGCTGGTCCTGCTCGGCGTAGGAGATGTTCAGGCCGAGCCGGGAGCCGTCCCCGAGGAGGGTGCGGAAGCTGTCCGAGTGGTCCTTGGACGAGATCAGCAGGATGTCCCGGATGCCCGCCAGCATCAGCACGGAGAGCGGGTAGTAGATCATGGGCTTGTCGTAGACCGGCAGGATCTGTTTGGACAGCGCACCGGTCAGCGGGCGCAGGCGGGTGCCGCTGCCGCCTGCGAGGATGATGCCCTTCATCTCAGATGTCCTTCCACTGCCGTTCGAGCCGGGTGCTCACGTCGTACTGCGGCAGCAGGCCCTGCTCCGCGGCCTCGGCCAGCGTGGGCGCCACGGTGTCCCGCTCGGAGTAGACCGGCGTGATGTCCTCGGGGATCGGCAGGCCGAGCGCCGGGTCGGTGACCGAGATCGCCAGTTCGTGCTCGGGCACATAGCTGGCGGTGACCATGTACGACATCACCGTGTCGTCCTCCAGCGCGATGAACGCGTGGCCCAGACCGACCGGGAAATACGTGGCCCGGAAGTCGTTCTGGTCCATCAGCACCACGTCCCACTTCCCGAAGGTGGGCGAGCCGACCCTGATGTCCACCACGATGTCCAGGGCCGAACCCTTCGGGCAGTAGACGTACTTGGCGCATCCGGGCGGGGTCAGCGTGTAGTGCACGCCGCGCACCACACCGCGCTTGGACCGGCTGTGGTTGGTCTGGGCGACCGGGAAGCGCGTGTTCCCGGTGGCCTCGGCCCAGGCCGGTCCCTGGAACGGGGAGAGGAACAGCCCGCGCTCGTCGGGGAAGACGGTGGGGGTGAACTCCAGTGCTCCGGCGACGGCCAGTTCGCGGACCTTCATCACAGCACCTCCTTCAGGGCGGTGATGACCTTGTCCTGCAGGCCGGCCGGCAGCGACGGGTACATCGGCAGCGAGAAGATCTCGCCCGCCAGCTTCTCCGTCACCGGCAACGAGCCCTTCGCGTACCCGAGATGGGCGAAGCCGGTCATGGTGTGCACCGGCCACGGGTAGCTGATGTTGAGGCTGATGTCGTAGGCCTTGAGAGCCTCGATGATCCGGTCGCGCTCGGGGTGGCGGACCACGTAGACGTAATAGACGTGCGTGTTGCCCTCGTTGACCTTCGGCAGAACCAACTCGGTGTCGCCCAGAGCCTCCTGGTAGCGGCGGGCGACCTCCTGGCGGCCGGCCACGTAGGCGTCGAGCCGGGTCAGCTTGCGGCGCAGGATCTCGGCCTGCACCTCGTCCAGGCGGCTGTTGTGGGCCGGCGTCTGGACCGTGTAGTAGACCTTCTCCATGCCGTAGTAGCGCAGCTTGCGCAGCTCGGCTTCCACGTCCCCGCGCGAGGTGACCACGGCTCCGCCGTCGCCGTACGCGCCGAGAACCTTCGTCGGGTAGAAGGAGAACGCGGCGGCGTCGCCGGTGGTACCCGCGAGCCTGCCCCCCCGGGTGGCGCCGTGAGCCTGCGCGCAGTCCTCCAGGAGCGCCAGGCCGTACCGGTCGGCCAGGGCCCTCAGCGGCTCGAGGTCCACACACTGGCCGTAGAGATGGACCGGCAGCAGGGCCTTGGTGCGCTCCGTGATCGCCGCCTCGACCTGGCCGACGTCCATCAGGAAGTCATCCTCGTTGACGTCGACGAAGACGGGCGTGGCACCGGTGCCGTCGATCGCGACGACCGTGGGCGCCGCGGTGTTGGACACCGTGATCACCTCGTCGCCCGGACCGACCCCGAGGGCCTGGAGGGCCAGCTTGAGCGCGTTGGTCCCGTTGTCGACACCGACGCAGTGGGCGGCACCGTGGTACGCGGCGAACTCCTCCTCGAATCCCTTGACGCTGTCGCCGAGCACCAGCGTGCCGGAGGAGAAGACCTTGTTGACGGCGTCGAGGATGTCCTCGCGCTCGCTGTGGTACTCGGGCAGGTAGTCCCATACGTAGGTGGTCATGCGCGTTCCTTCTCCTGTCGTCGTTCTGGTCCTGCGGGCGCGGGGAGTTCAGCGGTGGTCGTGCGGTACGGCGTGACTCAGGGCGGCCACCGTGCGTTCCAGGCCCTCGTCGAGAGAGACCAGCGGACGCCATCCGGTCACCGAGCGGAACGGGCTGGAGTCGACGGTCACGCTCAGGAAGTCGGTCTCCGGGGCGTGCGCGGGCGGCTTCACCGAGACGACCGGGACGGCGGGGGCACCGGTACGGGCCGCCGCGTGCCGGGCCACCGTGCGGAAGACGTCGCCGAGCGCGTCGCCGCGTCCGGCGCCCAGGAGCCAGGCGCGGCCGGCCAGCTCGGCGGGATGGTCCAGGGCGGCGGCGAACGCCGCGGCGACGTCGGTGATGTGGAGCAGGTCCCGGCGGACGGTGCCGTCGTGCCACAGGGTGATCTCCTGGCCGGACAGCGCCCGGCGGGCCATCGCGGCGACCACCCCGCGGTCCGCGGTGCCCGGCACGGTGCCCTCGCCGTACACCGTGGGCAGCCTGAGGCTGACTCCGCGGATCAGGCCGGCCTCGCTCGCCGCGAGCAGCAGCCCTTCCGCGGTCAGCTTCTGCTCGTCGTACACCGTGGCCGGCCGGTCCGGTTCGCTGCCGTCGAGCGGTTCCCGCGGCGGGGCGCCGACCTGCCCGGTGGTTCCCGCGTAGACCACCAGCGGTGGCCGGTCGGGGTTCGCGGCCACGTCCAGCAGGTCGCGCAGCACCCCGACGTTGACCCGCTCTCCGCCCGGTTCGGCCGAGGCCCGCCAACCGCCCTCGCACAGCAGCACGTGGATCACGGCGTCCGCGTCCTTGACGGTGGCGGCCAGGGCGTCCCGGTCGGTGAGGTCGGCGGTGACCACCTCGACCTCCGCGCGGGCGCCGTCCGGCACGGCGGCGGGGCGCCGGGCCACTGCGCGCAGGCGCAGCTCGCGGCCGGCCAGCGCGGTGAGCACGGCCGAGCCCACGAAGCCGGTGGCGCCGAGCACAGCCACCAGGGGCCGGTCGGTCGGTTCCGTTGTCATGCGGGTGCCTCCCAGGGCGGGCGGGTGGATGCGGTGCGGCCGGGACACGAGGGCGCCTGTGGCGGGGCGGGCCCCAGGGCCTGCCCGAGTTCCGCTGGCCCGATGCTGCTGCCGTCCGATCGGGTGCGGGCGGAGAAGCACTGGAGGCAGCCATGGCCCGGACGACGCGGACCGCGGCTCGACCGGTGCTTGAGACCGACTTCCTAGCCTCGGCGCGATGTCTTGCGCCGTCCGTATCAAACCGGCGCCTCGTCACCGACCGCGCGACGCAAACCGTTGCCCCTCCATGGTGAAGTCGGAAGGAAATCCCTGAATGAGTACTGACAAAGCCGCCGTCGGCGACGGTGCGGCCGGGGTGGGGAAGTCGCCGGGCACCACCACGCTGATCACGGGCCTGACCGCCTTCATGGCAGGGCTCGACAACCTGGTGGTCGTCACCGCGCTGCCCACCATCAGGGAGAAGCTCGGTGGCAGCCTGCAGGACCTGGAATGGACGGTGAACGCCTACACGCTGTCGTTCGCCGTGCTGATGATGTTCGGTGCCGCCCTCGGCGACCGGTTCGGCCGCCGCCGGGTGTTCACCGCCGGTCTGCTGCTGTTCACGGCGGCGTCGGCCGCGGCCGCCCTGGCACCGGGCATCGGCGAACTGATCGCCGCGCGCGCGGTCCAGGGCGCCGGTGCGGCCATCATCATGCCGCTCTCGCTCACCATCCTCACCAGCGCCGTGCCCGCCGCGAAACGGGGTGCCGCCCTCGGCATCTACGGTGCGCTCAACGGGCTGGCCATCGCGGGCGGCCCGCTGGTGGGCGGCGTCGTGGTGGAGCACATGTCCTGGCAGTGGATCTTCTGGATCAACGTGCCGGTGGGCCTGCTGCTCGCCCCGGCCGCCTGGCGCGCTCTGGCCGAGAGCCGCGGACCGAACAACCGCCTGGACGTGCCGGGCACGCTCCTGGTCAGCCTCGGCATCCTCGCTCTCATCTACGGCCTGATCCGGGCGGGCGGCCACGGCGGCTGGGGCGCCCCGCAGGTCGTGGGCCCCCTGGTGGCCGGCGTTGGGGTGCTCGCCGTGTTCGTCCTGTGGGAGCGGCGCAGCAGCGCGCCGATGCTGCCCATGGGCATGTTCCGCAACCGGGCCTTCAGCGCCGTCAACGCCGGCGGTCTGCTGATGTCCGTCGGCATGTACGGCGTGGTCTTCCTCATCACGCAGTTCATGCAGACCATCCAGCACATGTCGCCGGCGGAGGCGGGCGTGCGGATGCTGGCGTGGACGGCGATGCCGCTCCTGGTGGCGCCCGTCGCGGGCACCCTGTCGGACCGGATCGGCGGACGGCCCGTGGTGGTCTTCGGACTCGCGCTGATGGCCGCCGGGTTCGCCTACTGGGCGATGGTGATGAGCCCGCACGTGTCCTACGCTGAGCAACTGCCCGGCTTTCTTCTGGGCGGCGTGGGCGTCGCCTGCTTCTTCGCCCCGCTCCTCAACCTGACGATGAGCTCCGTCGCCGTCTCCGAGCAGGGCATCGCCTCCGGCTCGACTTCGGCCACCCAGGAACTGGGCGCGGCGCTCGGCGTGGCCTCCCTGGCCAGCGTCTTCAGCCACAACGGTGGTTACGCCTCGGCCCAGAACTTCGTCGACGGCTTCGTGCCCGCCCTGTGGGTCGGTGCGGCGGCCATGGCACTGGGTGCGGTCGTGATGCTCTTCGCCACCCGGCCCGCCGGCACGGCGGAGCAGCACAGTGCCGAACCGGACAGTGCCGAACCGGACAGTGCCGAACCGGACAGTGCCGAACCGGACAGTGCCGAACCGGACAGTGCCGAACCGGACAGTGCCGAACCGGCCCGGGACGCGGTCGAACCGGCCCCAGCGGCCACCCGCTGACACCTCATAGGCCGATCCGCGGCCCCACGCGACGGCGTCGCGTGGGGCGCGGCAATTCCGTCACCACGTCACCCACCATCCGTCATCACGTCATCCGTCATCACGCCACCGGCAGAAAGGCCGTGCCAGACATGAGGGTTCTCTTCGCAAGCCTCGGAAACTACGGACACATATTCCCCCTGGTCCCGCTCGCCCAGGCAGCACAGGAGGCCGGGCACGAGGTCTGGTTCGCCACCAGTGAGCCGTTCCACCCGATCCTCGAGAAGGCGGGCCTGCGGCCGGTCACCGCGGGGCTCACCGTCCCCGAGGCGTTCATCGACGCGGCCGGCGGCCAGGCCTTCCTGGACGCCAACGGCGGTGCCGTACAGGCCAGTGACATTCCGCCCGAGGTACTGGCGGGCCTGGGCGTGAAGGCGTTCGGCTCGGTGCTGCCGCGCAGCGTGGCCGCGGACCTCGCCCCTGTCTTCGACTCCGTCCGGCCCGACCTGGTCGTGTACGAGATCACCAACGCCGGCGCGGCCTTCGCGGCCGTGGCGGCGGGCGTGCCCGCCGTGAGCCACGGCATCGGCCGGGTCTCCTACGACGCCACCCTGGACCCGCTGATCCAGCAGGAGCTGTACGCCACGGCGAGCGACCTGGGGGTGGCCGACAAGATCGGCCAGAGCCGTACTCTGGGCAACCCGTACATCGACATCTGCCCTCCCGCCGTGCAGAACCAGGACTTTCTGGCCTCGGGTGTCCAGCGGATCCCGCAGCGGTCCGTCCCCTTCGCCGAACCGGGCGAACTGCCCGCGCGTGTCACCCAGGGCGAGGGCCCACTGGTCTATCTCAGCCTCGGCACCGTGCTCGGCTCCGCGGAGCTGCTGCGCACCGCGATCGACGGCCTGCTGCCGCTGGATGTGCGGGTCCTCGTCGCGACCCCTGTTGTGGATCCGGCCGCGCTGGGCGAGCTGCCGGACCGGGTCGTCGTGCTTCCCTGGGTGCCGCAGGCCCAGGCGCTGCGGCACGCCACCGCCGCCATCCACCATGGCGGCGCGGGCACCACGCTGGCCGTGCTGGCCGCGGGCCTGCCCGCCCTGATCCTGCCGCAGCCGGGGGACGACGGCCCCGACAACGCGGCCGCGGTGCGTGACACCGGGGCGGGCATCCTGCTGCCTGCCCCGGACGTGTCCGCCGAGGCGGTGGAGGCCCAGATGCGTACCCTGCTGAGCGACGGTGCCCACCGGGAGGCCGCCCGCGGTGTCGCCCGCGAGATGGCGGCCATGCCCGAGCCGGCCGAGACGGTCGCAAGGTTCCCCGAGTTCGTCCGCTGACCGGCCCGGTACGCACCGCGCCCCGAGCTCGCCTTGAGCGCGGGGCGCGGTGCGTACCGGGGCGTCAGGCCGTGGCGAGGAGCCTGCTCCAGGGCGGCTCGACCGCATGTGGCGATGCTCTGACCAACCGTTGGTTTCCGACCCAGCCGAAAGAGGCCACCATGTCGAAGAACCACCACGCTCTGATCCAGCACTTCGTGGACATGATCAACAACCATGACGTCAGCACCATGCCGGAGCACACGGCGCCCGGCCACATCGACCACAACCCGGTGGTGGCCGACGGCATCGAGGCCAACCAGGCCTTCTGGACTCAGGTGTTCACCGCCTTCCCCGACATGAAGGCCGTGGCGCACGACATCGTCGCGGAAGGGGACAAGGTGGCCGGCCGCTTCGAGTACACCGCGACCCACCAGGGCACGTTCCTCGGCATACCGGCGACCGGGCGCACGGTGAGCTTCCAGTCCATCGACATCTGGAGGGTGGAGGACGGGCTGCTCGCCGAGCACTGGGATCAGCTGGACATGGGCGACATCTTCCGGCAGCTGGGGGTCGACCCGGCGGCCGTCGCCCAGTCCTAGGCGAAGGACGCGGGATGACGTGGCCGACGTGGTCGGGCGAACCGGCGGATGCCCGCGCGCCCGACCGTGCGGCTACCGTGCGAGCTCTCCCCGTACCGCCCCGGTCGCGCGCAGGGCGGCGATCAGGGTGCGCGCCTCGATGTTCACGTAGTTGCTGTGCAGCAGCAGGCCGCCGAGTTGTTCCTCGGTCACCCAGATGAACTCCTCCGGCACATCGAGCGGGAACTCGTCGCCGACCTCCACCAGCACGTAGCGGTTGTCGGCATGGTGGAAGCGGCCGCCCTCCTCGGACTGCACCGAGTCGAACAGGATCCGTTCCCGCGGCGCGCCGAGGACCAGGTCCAGATAGCGCGGCCGCGCCTCGGCCGGCAGCGACTGCGCATGGCCCGGCTGGCACTGCACCGTCGGCGCGAGCTCCGCCACGTTCAGCACCCCAGCCTCAGACCTGGCGTGCGCCAGCAGATGGGGCACGCCGGCGACACGGCGCACCAGGAACGCGGCCAGCCCCTGCTCGGCAGGTGCGAGCAGCGGCTGGGACCAGTGGGTCACCTCACGGTTGGTGGCTCGTATCTCCGCGGCGAGCAGCGTGAAGTGATCTCCGGACTCGTGGGCGATCTCGTCGTCGGTACGCCGCCAGTGGGAGACGTCCGCCAACGGTATGGACCGCTGCACCAGTTCGCGTCGTGACTTCACCTCGGTGAGCCGGCCCAGGACCTCCTGCAGCGAGTGCAGCGGGGACCCGCCGCCGACGAACGAGGGAATCTGCGACAGCACGGTGCGGGCGTCCATGTTCAGCACGTTGTCCTCGTGCAGCAGTCCGTACAGCTGCCCGAGGGTCAGCCACACGAAGTCCTCGTGCCCGGGTACCTCGCCGACCGCCTCCACGACCACGTTCCGGTTGCGCTTGCGCAGGAACCAGGCCCCCTGCTCCGACTGCAGCGAGTCGAACAGCACCCGGCTGCCCCGGCGCGGCGGCACGAAGTACTCGATGTAGCGGACCGCCGAACCTCCGTGCACCCCCGTGTAGTTGCTGCGGGTGGCCTGGACGGTAGGTGACAGCTGCACCGTGTCGAGATTGCCCGGCTCCATCTTGGCCTGCATCAGGCAGTGCAGGACGCCGTCGAACTCCTTGACCACGATGCCCAGGATGCCGATCTCGGGCTGGTTGATGATCGGCTGCGTCCAGCTGCTCTCCCGCCCGTTCCAGGACGTGCGCACGTCCAGCCCCTCGATCGAGAAGAACCGTCCGCTCTTGTGCACGAGGTTGCCGGTGTCGTCCTGGAAGTGCCATCCGGCGAGCTCGGAGAAGGGGATGCGCCGTACGTCGTACCGCTTGGCGCGGCGCTGGGCGGTGAACCAGCGGCGGAACTCGGCGTTGGGCGTGATGGCGCTGTCGTGTGCCTGTGCGGACAGGGTGAAGCGCAGGGCGAGGTCCGCGGTCGTCTCGGAGGGCACCCCTGAGGTCGCGGCAATCGTCATGGACAGGCTCCTTCGCGTGGGCTCGTGCGTGGGGTCGGGACCACGACCCTCCTGCACCCCGATCGCCTGCGGCTGGAGAGAGCCTTGAGACGTGACTCCTCCCCCGGCTGAAGCCGGGGGCTTCTCGTTATGCCGGGTTGGCGTCGCGACGGACCAGCCCGGCCCGTAGAATGTTGAGAGCGCCCACCGTGTCAGCGTGTGCGTTGTGGCCGCACGAGACGCAGTGGAACTTTTCCTGTGTGGGCCGGTTCTCCTTCGCGGTGTGCCCGCATGCGGGGCAGGTGCGGGAGGTGTTGCGGGGGTCCACGGCGATCACTTCCCGTCCGGCGCTTTCAGCCTTGGCGTGCAGGATCGTCAGGAACACCCCCCATCCGGCATCGCTGATCGACTTGTTGAGCCCGGCTTTGGCTACGGCCCCGTTGGGCAGGAAGGTGCCCGGCTGGCCAGGGGCGGGTGTCGGTGCAGGGGCCTTGCTCATGTTGCGGATCTTGAGGTCTTCGTGCGCGATGAAGTCGTGTGCGCGGACCAGGCCGAGCGCGGTCTTGTGTGCGTGATCGAGCCGCTGGCGACGCACCTTTGCGTGAAGCTGGGCAACCTTCTCCACCGCGCGCTGGTGGTTGGCGGTCCGGTCCTTCGCCTTGCGGCGCGGGAACCGGGACAGGGCCTGCTGCGCCGCCGCGAGCTTCTCAGCCGCACGGCGGCCGTGGCGCGGGTTGGGCACGAACTCGCCGCCTGAGTCGGCGAGGAAGTTCGCGATGCCCAGGTCGATGCCGGCCACGGAGCCGGTCGCGGGCAGCGGTTCGGGCTGGTCCTGCTCGGCACTGAGCAGGACGAACCACTTACGGCCCTCGCGTTTCACCGACACGGTTTTGATCCTGCCGACCACGGCGCGGTGCTGGTTGACCTTGACGTGGCCCACGCCCTGGAAGCGGACGCGGGTGACGGGGTCGTGCGGGGTGGAGTTCCACCGGCAGCCGTCCCCGTCCTTGGGGAAGTCCACCGTGTCGAACCAGTTCACCCCGCGAAAACGCGGGTAGCCCGGGGTGTCGCCGGACTTGACCCGGCGGAAGAACGCGGCGAACGCCTTGTCGAGACGGCGCAAGGTAGCCTGCTGCGAACTGAACGACCAGCGGCCCTGCCGCTCCGGGTCGAACGCCCGGATCTCCTTGAGCTGCGCGGACTGCACCCCGTACTTGACGGTGGTCTTCGACACGTGCCGGTAGGCGTCGCGGCGTTCCTGCAACGCCGCATTGTAGAGGGAGCAGTGGTCCCGCAGCATCTCGCCGAGCGCCTGACCCTGCCGGACGGTGGGCCGCATGAGGAACTTGTACGCACGGATCACCTCAGCCCACCCCCTCCGGTTGATTCCGTTCGATCCTACGACACTTGGCGCATGTCACCACGATGGGAACCAGACCCCGGTATCAGACGTGGAAACCACGTTGTCTGCAACCTCCACGCGCACTTGGTGTTTGTCACGAAGTACCGGCGTGAAGTCTTCAACGGCGAGATGCTGACACGCTGCGAGGAGATCATGCGCGACGTGTGCGAGAGCTTCGGCGCGGAACTGCGGGAGTTCAATGGCGAAGACGATCACGTCCACCTTCTCGTGCACTACCCGCCGAAGGTCGCCCTGTCCAAACTCGTCAACAGCCTCAAAGGCGTCAGCTCCCGGTACCTGCGCGCGGAGTACACCGGCCGGATCAACCGGACCGGGACCGGCCCGGTGTTCTGGTCCCCGTCCTACTTCGTGGGGTCCTGCGGCGGCGCACCGCTGAGCGTCGTCAAGGACTACATCGAGAACCAGAAGCGCCCAGCCTGACCGGCACCACGCAAACGCAGAGATCTCCGGCGCTTCGCGCCTCCCGGCCGAGGATCGCATTCCCGCCCGGCCTGAAGGCCGGGATTCCCAGCGAAGAACAAGGGATGGACGCGGACGGCGCCCGCAGCGCTCCAGCCGGTCTTGAGCAGCGCCGCCTACCGTCGCCGGCATGGACTTGCGCAGCCTGGAAATCAGCGAACTCGCCCTCCCGGACGTGTTCCTGGTCTCGCCCCGGGCCGTCGAGGACGACGTCGTGCTCCGCTACGAGGCGTTCCGCCAGGACTACGTCGAGGAAGCGATCGGACGACCCTTCGCGATCCGGTACAGCGATCTGTCGGTCGCGCGGCGCCGGGTGCTGTGCGGCATCCACGGCACCACAGGCCCGGACGGCCGCGCCAGGCTGTTCGGCTGTGTGCGGGGCGCCGCCGTCCATGTCGTGGTGGACCTGCGCGTCGGGTCCCCGGACTACGGCCGGTACGACACGGTCTGGCTGGATCACCGCAACGCGTCCGGGGTGTTCGTCCCGGAGGGTCTCGGCCACGCCTGGCTCGCCCTCGAGGACGACACGGTCGTCGCCTGTCACAGCTCCCGGCCGTACACCGAGGGCGCCGCCTACACGGTCAGCGCACTCGACCCGGCTCTCGCCCTGCCATGGGGGCTCACCCAGGCGCCGGTGATGACCGACGACGACCTGGCCGCGCCCACCGCGCAGGAGGCGCTCGCCAGAGGGCTCCTGCCGGCCTACGAGGACTGCCTCGCGCTGTACGGCCGTTCCGTACGCGCCACCGACTGAATCACCGAGGGTCCGGCTCCCCCCTGCCGGACCCCAGGCCCCGCATGGGCGGACGGACCATGAATCGGTCACACTCCGAGCAGGACGAAGACACCCGGTAGAGGAGGAGTGACGCACTGTCCGCCCAGCGGGCCGCATGGGAGGTTCGAGGTCCTACGACAGAGACAAGGGGGACCCATGCGAATCTTCGTTCTGGGGTCTTTGGACGCCAAGCTCAGGGGCGTTCCGATCCTGCCCACAGCGGCGAAGCCGCGGCAGATCCTGACACTGCTCGCCATCTACGCCAACCAGGTCCTGCCGGTGTCCGCACTGATGGAGGAGATCTGGGGCGACGCCCCGCCGCGCAGCGCGCTCACCACGCTGCAGACGTACATCCTCCAGCTCCGGCGCTGCATGGAGAAAGCGCTGCAGGGCGAACCCGGTGGCTCCAAGGAAGTGCTGCTGACCAGGCAGGGGGGATACCTCCTGCACGCGGAGCCCGGCAGCATCGACGTACACGAGTACGACCGGCTGTCCTCCCTCGGTCAGCGCGCCTACGACCGCGGCGACAACCACAAGGCCGCGGAGCTCTTCCGGGAGGCCCTCGGCCTCTGGCGGGGCCCCGCCCTGGTCGACGTGCGCACCGGGCCGTTGCTCGAAATCGAGGCGATGCGGTTGGAGGAGAGCCGCCTCGGGGTGATGGAGCGGCGCAACGACGTCGAACTACGGCTCGGCCGCCACGCCGAACTGCTCACCGAACTCACCGCGCTGACCGCCCGGCACCCCTTCCACGAGGGTCTGCACGCCCAGTCCATGGTGGCCTTCTACCGGGCGGGGCGCCCCTCCGCCGCTCTGCAGGTCTACCAGAACCTGCGCGGCCACCTTGTGGAGGAACTGGGCATCGAACCCTCACAGCGTCTGCAGCGTCTGCAACGGGCCGTGCTCGGCAGCGATCCGGCGCTGGACATCGACCCCGGGACCGGGCGGCTGCTCGACCGCTTCACCGGGTGACTCCGTAAGGAGGAACCGTGCGCGTACTGTTCTCAGCAGGCCTCGGCATGCCGGCCGTGCTGCGACTCGTCCTGCTCGCCAGGGCAGTCCAGGCGGCCGGCAACGAGGTCCGCTTCTGCTGTCCGGCCCGGGCCCGCCACCGTGTGGCCCGGGCCGGACTCGTACCGGTCCTGGCCGGGCCGCAGCAGTTCGGCCGGGCCTGGCGCCCCGACCTGGTGGTCCACGATCCGCTGTGCCCCGACTCGACCGCCACGGCGGCCATGTCCGGGGTGCCCACCATCGGCTACCTTCCGTACGCCCACCCGCCGTTGTCGCCGCGGCCGACCGTCTGGATCGACCCCTGCCCGCCGCCGCTGCGGCAGTGGCCGGAGCCCGGCGCCTGGCAGGTGCGCTGCGACGCCTACGAACTGCCGGTAAAGCCGGCGCCACGGCTCACGGGTCCTGCGCTGATCCCGCGCGTCTGCGTCACCGGTCCTGCGGCCGGGTCCCGGCCGCAGGACCGGCGCCGCGCGCGGCTCTTCCGGCGGGCCGCCGAGGGCGTCGAGAGCCTCGGCCTGCAACTCCTCGAACTGACCGGCGACGACCATCCCTGGAGCCTGCTGCTGCCCGGCTGCGTCGCCGTCGTGCACGGCGGCGACGAGGGGGTCGTGTACGCGGCGGCCCGGTTCGGCATCTCCCAGCTGGTGCTGCCCGCGGGGGAGAACGAGCGGCGGGCCGCAGCGCGCCTGGAGGAGGCCGGCATCGGCCGCTGTCTCTCCGACGACGAGCTGGCGGGCGACCCCAGCATGCTGCGGCTGCGCTTCCACATCGCCGAGCTGGTCAATGGAGGCCGTGTGCTGCCCGAGGCGGCCCGCCTGGGCCTGACCATCGCCCGCATGCCGCAGCCCGCGGACCTCGTCCCGGACATCGAGGCGCTTGTGCGCTGACGTGGGGCGGGGGAGAGCAGGTGTGACGGGCCCGCGCCGTCGGGGGATGTGCGGCGCGGACCCGTCGGTCCGGATGCCCTGCGGGCGGGCCTGCCCGGCCTGCGGCCGACGCCGGTGCGGCGGGCAGGACGCCTCTCTCCGGGCGGCCGGGCAAGGACCCCAGTCTGCCGACCGGCTCTGGAAAACGGCTCGAACAGCGGTGGGCAGACCGTGCCCCGCTCAGCGGGGCCCGTCAGGGCGGTCCGGGACGAGCCGCTGCGGCGCCGTCCAGGTGAGGCCGATCGACTCGCAGGAACTGGCGGGTCCGGCCCAGGGGTCCTCGCCGTGGATGTCGAGGATCTGCTCGCGCAGCCACAGGTCGAAGGGGTCCTTCGACTCCGCCCAGCGCTTCCTGGTCCGCTCCGGGTCCGCGGTCTCGAACTCCACGATCACGTGGTCCCGGTCCGGCCGCGGGTCGATGCGCAGCACCTCGTGGGTGATGCCGAGCCGCCGCCGGGAGGCCTCGTACTCGCGCAGGCGCGGCCCTTGCAGCTCCTGGACGAGCCGGTGCCAGGCCATGGGCTTGCCGTTGCGCAGCGGCACGGTGCGCAACACGGACTGGGCGCCCTGCGCGCTGCGCCGTCCGCCCTTGCGGGGCGCCAGCATCCGCATGCCGAGTGCGGAGAACAGGTTGGACGCCACCCCGTGCGCCCAGCGCTCGGCGATCTTGCCCTCCTCGTCGAACCGCCAGATGACGATGCCGACGGAGACGAACGAGCGGCCGGTGGGCGCGACGCCCAGCAGCTCGCCGAGGTGGGTGCCGCGCCAGGTGTTGTGGATGACGACCATGTCGCCGTGTGCGCTGATGTCCTCGATGGTGACGTGGAAGTCGGGGAAGGCCTCACGCAGTCCGCCGATGGTGTACTTCACGCCCTCCCTGCCCTGGGGCGCCCCGGGCAGGCCCTCGTGGTCGACGACGTCCGGCCGGTAGAGCTCGTCCACGACCGAGAAGTCGCCCTGGTTGACGAACTCGGCGAAGACGCGCCGGATGCTCGCCTTGTTGCGTTCCTGTGTGCTCTCCCACGCCGTCAGCGCGGGGTTCGTGGTGGTCGCAGTGGTCACAGCAGCAGTCCTCTCCTCATCCTGGGCGTCTGCCAGCGCTCACGCCGCGGCGGCGGCGTCCGAGGCCCACCGCGTGGCATAGGCGACGTGTTCGTGTTCCGTGGTGCGCAAGGTGCGGGCCCAGCCGAGTTTCAGCACCCGGTCGCGGAGCCAGATGGCGGCCGGGTTCTGCAACGCGCCCATCACACCGATGCGGTGGGCGAGCAGCTGCATCGGCCGGGTGCGCTGCTGCCGCTCGGCCTCGTAGCCGCGCAGCGCCTCGGTGACGGTGGCACCGGGCGCGGCGAGGTGTTCGGCCAGCACGAGGGCGTCCTCGACGGCCAGACAGGCGCCCTGCCCGATGTTGAAGCTGACGGCGTGCGCGGCGTCGCCGAGCAGGGTGACCCGGCCCCGTCCCCAGACCGGGTCGGGTTTGCGGTCCACCACGTCGCCGCGGAGGATGCTCTCCGGCACGGTGGCGTCGAGGATCTGCTGCACCGGGTCGACCCAGCCGGCGTGCCGGGCACGCAGCATGTCCAGGGTCTGCTCGGGTGTGCCCTCGTCGCGGCCGCCCGCGGGGCCGTTGGCGACGCTCATCCAGTGCACGACGCCGGGAGCGATGTCGTAGTACGTGAAGCGGGTCCCGGGGCCGAACAGGGCCTGGAAGCTGCCGGGTTCGAACTCCTCGGGGGTCATCTTCGCGTGACCGCGCCAGGCGATGTAGCCGGTGTAGTCGGGCGGCTGGGGGCCGAGCAGTCCGGCGCGTACGGCGGAGTGGACGCCGTCGGCGCCGATCAGCAGGTCCCCGTCCTCGGAGGTGCCGTCGGCGAAGTGCAGGCTGACCCCGTCGGCGTGCTCGGTGTACCCGGTGACCTCGGCGCCGGTGACGATGGGCGCGTCCACGGCGTCGCGCAGGATGCCGTGCAGGTCGGAGCGGCCGATGGCGACCGTGGGCTGCCCGTAGCGCTCGATGAACTCGCCCACCGGGTAGGTGCCGATGGCTCGGCCGGTCGAGGTCGCGAAGCGGCACACGGACTGGACGGGGGCGATCTCGGTGACCTGCTCGGCGAGCCCGAGGTGGGCCAGGGCGAGCATGCCGTTGGTGAAGATGTGCAGTCCCGCGCCGCCGTCGCGCAGTTCGGGCGCGCGCTCGAAGACGACGGACTCGATGCCCTGCTGCTGCAGGGCCAGCGCGGTGGCGAGACCGCCGAGCCCGCCGCCGGCGATGAGGACCCGGCGGATGGGCCGGGGTGCTTGTGCGGACATGTCTTTCTCCCGGGAGTGGGGGCGGATGGCTTGCGTGCGAACGGGGCGTCAGCGGCTCAGCTGGGGCATCTCCTTGGCCGGGTAGCGATCGCCGGCCGTGATGCCGTACGGGGCGATGGAGTCGATCGCCGCCAGGACGTCGTCGGTGAGCCGCACGTCGCTCGCGGAGACGTTCTCCTCCAGATAGGTGCGGCGCTTGGTGCCGGGGATGGCGACCACGTCCTGGCCGCGGGAGAGCACCCAGGCGAGCGCCAGGCGGGTGAGGGTGGTGTCGGCCGCGGCGGCGAGGTCGCTGAGCTGGTCGACCACGGGCAGGTTCCGGCGGATGTTCTCGTCCTCGAAGCGGGGCGCGATGCGCCGGAAGTCGAAGCCGCCGTCGGCGATGTCGGAGGTGCCGCGGATGGTGCCGGTCAAGAAGCCGCGGCCCAGCGGGCTGTAGGCCACGAAGCCGATGCCCAACTCGCGCGTGGTCTCCAGCACGCCGTTCACCTCGACGTCGCGGGTGAACAGCGAGTACTCGGTCTGTACGGCGGTCAGCGGATGCACCGCGTGGGCGCGCCGGATGCTCTGGGGTCCCGCCTCGGAGATCCCCAGGTGCCGGACGAGTCCGGCCTCGACGAGCTCGGCGAGCGCGCCGAAGGACTCCTCCACGGGGACATCGGGGTCGACCCGGTGCAGGTAGTAGAGGTCGAGGTGGTCGGTGCCCAGGCGGCGCAGGGTGCCCTCGATCGCCCGGCGGATGTAGTCGGGGCGGCCGTTGACCCGCCACGTCAGCTGGCCGTCGGCGCCGATCTCGCTGCCCACCTTGGAGGAGAGCACGACCTCGTCGCGGCGCCCGGCGACGGCGCGGCCGATCAGCTCCTCGTTGGCGTGGGGGCCGTACATGTCGGCGGTGTCGAGCAGGGTGACGCCGAGCTCCAGCGCCCGGTGGATGGTGGCGAGTGCTTCCGTCGCGTCCGTTGCGCCGTAGCCGATCGTCATGCCCATGCAGCCGAGCCCCTGGGCGGAGACGTCAAGGCCGGGCCTTCCCAGCGTGCGGTGTCCGATTGCCATGCGATGTCTCTCCTTGGAATCACGCATTACGTCTGATGGACTGGGGCGAGGGCCGTGGTGGGCCGCAGTGCCTTGCTGAGGACCGTTCAGGCCGGGACCGGTGCCTGCCAGGTCACCGAGAGGCCGGTGTAGACGTACCGGCTGGCCTCGATGCCGAGCAGCACGATGCGGTGGCCGGGGCGGATGCGTCCCGAGGTCCAGCCCGCGTCCAGCGACAGCGGCACCGCGGCGGAACCGGTGGCCCCCACATCGGCCAGGTTCTCCACGATCCGCCCGGTGAGCGCCTGGTTCTCCTCGGCGGACAGACCGGCGGACTCGTACTCGCCGGCGAAGTAGTCGGCGTTGCCCTCCGGCAGCACGATCGCGTCGAACTCCGAGAGCGGGCGGCCCTCCTTGCGTGTCAGCTCCTGGATCGCGCGGACGAACACCTGCGGCCCGAAGGACGAGGTGCCCGGCACGTCGATCTTCATCTGGATCAGCTGGCGGCGGCGCAGCTGCTCCGCCTGCGACACGTCCGTACCGCCGCCGATGATCTCCATCCCCGGCTTGCGCAGGCCGCCCACGCAGGCGTTGACGAAGGTGGACGCGTCCGCCTGCGGGCCGGCCGGGTCATCCGTGGCCTCGGCCCGCAGCACCACGGCCCCCGCGCCGTCGCCGAACGTGTACAGCGTCAGCCGGTCCCGCATCCGCACGCGCGCCGGGTCCTTGTCCAGGAACAGCGGCGCCATCAGCGGCGAGACGCACTCGCTGCCCACCACGAGAGCGGTGCGGGCCGTCCCGTCGGACAGCTGCCGCCTGGCCAGGTCGAGTGCCTGCACCCAGCCCGCGCAGGCCCCGCGGATCTCGATCGCGGCGATGCTCTCCAGGCCCAGGTAGTGCTGCAGGGTGGTGGCGACATTGGGCAGCGTGTACTCCGGCGTCGCCGTGCACACCACGATCAGGTCGACCTCGCCGGGCTCCACACCGGCCCGTTCCAGGGCCTGCCGGGAGGCACGCTCGGCCATCCGGCTGTTGTTGATCACGTGCTCGCCCGTGGCCGGGTCGATCATCCAGTACCGGGTCTTGACCTGGATGCCGTCGAGGACGTCGTCCGGCAGCGGCCCGACGTACTTCTCCAGCGCGGCGTTGTCCAGCGGATCACCGGGCACATAGCCGCCGGTGGAGAGGATCTTCACGTCGTACGCGGTGGTCATCGGCCGGGCTCCGTTCCGTGCAGGGGGCCGGGGGAAAGGACGAGCGAGGTGTGGGTGCCGCCGAGGGACGAGCTGTTGACCACGACGGGGCGGTGGGTGCGGCCGTCGCGCCAGGCGCCGACGGCGAGGACCGCAGACAGGTGCGCACCCGCGCCGGCCGGCTCGCCGAGCACCCGCTTCGGGGTCTCCAACCGCACCCGGTCCAGGTCGAACACCCGCTCCACGGCGGCCCGTTCGGGACGGTCGGCGGCGGCGAGACCCGCCGCGTTCGCCCAGACGGCCCCGACGTCCTCGGGGCGCAGCCCGGCGCCGTCCAGCGCCGCGCGCATCGCCCGCTCCACGCCCTCGCCCGACGGGTCCCAGCGGCCGATGCCGCAGGCGTCCGAGACGGTCGCGTGGCCCAGGACCACGGCGTGGATCGGGGCACCGCGCCGCTCGGCGCTCTCCCGGCGCTCCAACACCAGCGTGATGCCGGCCTCGGCGAGCGTGTACCGGCGCCCGGCCGCCGTACCGAACAGCGGGATGCTGCGGTACGCGTCCAGCGCGCCCGGCGAGAAGGCCTCCACCGCGGGCACCAGCAGGCGCTCGGCGCGACCGGTGCGCAGCATGTCGTACGCGGCGCCCAGGGCGGCGGCGCCCGCCGCGTGGCCCGAAGTCAGCGTCGACGTCGGTCCCTTGGTACCGAGGGCCATGGCGACCTGACCGGCCGCACCGTTGTACACGGTGGCCGGGAACACGGCCGGGTTCGCGGCCTGCGCGCCCGCGGACAGCACCGGGGCGGTGAACCGCTCGCTGCTCTCCATCGGACCGATCCCGGTGCCGAGCACCACGCCGGTCGCAGCCGTGGCAGCCGCGTCGCCGTGCGCGTCCGCGTGCCCCAGGGCGGCCCGGCAGGCGGCGACGGCGAGCTGGGAGACCCGGTCCATGCGCCGGCGCTCCCGGGCGGTGCCCGCGGCCGAGGGGTCGAACTCGACCCGGGCCAGGCGCAGTCCGTCCTCGACAACACCCTGCCGCCGCCCGGCCGCGTACGCGTTCCAGAGCGCCTCGGCGCCCTCGCCCGCCGAGGTGATCACACCGAACCCGGTGACCACGACGTCGTCAGGACCGCAGTCCGCAGCCGGCACACCGAGGCCGCCGGGGCGGGCGAAGGCGACCGTGGCGTTGGCCCCGGCGAACCCGAAGTTGTTGGACAGCGCGGTGTCCAGCGCCATCGGGCGGCCCGTCCCCGCCACCGGGTCGAGACCGCACTGCGGATCCTCCCCGGCGAAGGAGGCGGTGGGCGGCGCCACCTGGTCGCGCAGCGCCAGCACCGTCACGATGCCCTCCACCGCCCCGGCCCCGCCGAGCAGATGGCCGATCAGCGACTTGGTGCTGGACAGTGAGGTCTTCTCGGCGGCGTCGCCGAACGCGGCACGCACCGCGTTGCTCTCCGCCGCGTCGTTCTTCTGCGTGCCGGTGCCGTGCCCGTTGACGTACCGGACGTCGTCGGGGGTCAGGCCCGAGGAGGACAGGGCCGCGCGCATCGCCCGCGCCGCGCCCTCCCCCTCGGGGTGCGGCGCCGTCGGGTGGTGGCCGTCCGCGGACAGGCCGTAGCCCAGCACCTCGGCGACGACCGGGGCGCCGGTCCGCTCGGCCGCCGCCTGCGACAGCAGCACGAGCATGCCGCTGCCCTCGCCCAGCGACAGGCCCGACCGGCCCTTGGAGTAAGGGGCCGCAGGCTGCACGGAGAGCGACTCCAGGCTGCTGAACCCGGCGAACGCCGACTCGGTGAAGGCGTCGCTGCCGCCCACGAGCATCGCGTCCGCGCGGCCCGCCCTGATCACGTCCAGGGCGTGGGCGAGCGCGTGCGCGCTGGAGGCGCAGGCCGTGTTGGCGCTGAGCACCGGACCCTTGAGGCCGAAGGCGGCCGACAGCGCCTCCGCGGCGGCCTGCGGCGGTACGAACGTGTACCGGTGCCAGTCGGGAGTGCGGCCCTCCTGCACCTCGCGCAGGGCGAGTTCGGCGCTGCGCCAGCCGCCGTGGCAGGTGCCGTACGCGACGCCCCAGCGTTCGGCCGGGATGTCCGCGCCGACCTTCAGGCCCGAGGCGGCCATGGCCTCCTCGGCGGCGGTCAGCGCGAAGTCCACGCAGGAGTCGCGGACGGCGGAGCCCGGGGCGTAGTCGTAGGCGGGGGAGGGGCGTTCGGTGATCTCGCCGCCCACGGTGGTCTGGTAGCCGTCCATGGGCAGACCGCGCACGGGCGAGATCGCGACCCGCCCCGCGCGTACCCCCTCCCACAGGGCCTCGGCAGAACCGCCCTGCGAGGTGATCGCGCCCACGGCGGCGATCACGACGCGGACGGACTGGTCCGCAACGTCACTCATGCGTCTGCTTCCCTTTCTGGACAGGCCGGTCCGGCCGCTCACGCGGGCCTGGACAGGCTGAGGGCCACGGCCTGGCCCTCGATGCCCCGGGCCAGCGCCATCGCGTGTGCGGGCCTGGCCTCCCGGGCGCTGCCGCGGACATGGTCCAGTGCGCACGCCGGGTCGGGGTCGTCGAGGTTGAGCGTCGCGGGCAGCGCCCCGTTGTGCAGGGCCAGCGCGCACACGGCGGCGTTCAGCGCACCGCCGCCGCCGACGAGGTGACCCGTCTGCGGCTTCACGGTGCTCACCGGCACGGACGCGGCGGCCGTGCCCAGCGCGGTGCGCAGTCCTGCGCTCTCCGAGGCGTCACCGAGCCGGGTGCCCGAGCCGTCGGCGGCGATGTAGCCGAGGTCGTCGGCGGACAGCCGGGCGTCCCGCAGCGCGTGCCGCACCGCCCGGGACAGGCCCCGGCCCCGGGCGTCCGGCGCCGGCGGCGTACCGCAGTCGTGGCCGGCGCCGTAGCCGGTCAGCTCGGCGTAGATGCGGGCGCCGCGGCGCAGCGCCGCCTGCTTCTCCTCCAGTACCAGCAGCGCGGCACCCTCGCCGGGGACCGCTCCGCTGCGCTCCCGGTCGAAGGGCCGGTAGGCCGCCTGACCGCGGTCGTTGCGCGTGGTCAGCACGCCGAGCCGGTCGAGCAGCGTCATCGCCCACCAGTCGGTGGCGTCCTCGTAGCCGCCCGCGATCACCACGTCCGCGTCCCCGCGGCGCACCGCGCGCATGCCCCGGCCGATCGCGGTGGCCCCCGCGTCGGCGCCGCCCGCGAAGAACGCGCTGGCGCCCCGGATGCCGTACGTCTGCGAGATGTTGAACACCGCGCCGGGCTGCAGCCCTTCGACGAAGAACAGCGGCGGCATGATGACGTCCGCGTGCCGGCCGAGGCGCGCCAGGTCGGCCCGGCCGTCCGGGCGGCGGATGACCTTCAGTTCCTCGATCAGCTGGTCCATGCGGCCGATCGACTTGTTGCCCCCGAGGTAGAGGCCGGCCCGGTGGCCGAGCTCCTCGCCCTGGGCCTGGTTGTGCGGCAGGCCCGCGTCGTCGAGGGCGAGCCGGGCGGCGGCCAGCGCGAGGCGGTCGCCGCGGTTGACGGTGCGCAGCTGGCGCCTGCTGGCGAACCGGGTGGCGTCGAAGTCGGGGATCTCGCCGCCCAGCCGGGTCTGCAGCGGCGACGGGTCGTAGGCCCGGATCGGGCCGATCCCGCACTCGCCCGCCACCATCGCCTTCCAGTTGGCCTCGGGGCCTTCCCCCAGGGCGGTCAGCAGGCCGATGCCGCTGACGACGACCTGGCGTCCGGTGCCGCTCATCGGTGCTCCTCCGTCTGCTCGTGGGGTCGTCATCGCTCTGCCTTCTCGGCGGCTTCGTCCTGGTAACGCCCCACGACCAGCCCGACGTTGGTGCCGCCGAAGGCGAAGGCGTTGATGAGGGCGTGCCGCACCTCCTGCTTGCGCGCCGTGTTGGGTACGTAGTCGAGGCCGAGCTTGCGGTCGGGGACCTCCTGGTTGATGGTCGGCGGCACAAGACCGTGGTTGATCGCCCCGATCGCGGCGAACACGCTCAACGCGGCGCCCGCCGAGGTGAGGTGACCGGCCATCGACTTGGGCGAGCTGACCAGCAGCCGGTAGGCGTGGTCGCCGAACACCTTCTTGATCGCCGTGGTCTCCGACAGGTCGTTTCCATGGGTGCTGGTGCCGTGTGCCGCGACGTAGTCGATGTCGGCCGGCTGGAGACCGGCGTCCGCGATCGCTGCCTGCATGGACTCGATGGCCCCGCTGCCGTCCGGCGGCGAGTCGGTGACCCGCCAGGCGTTGAGGCTGGTGCCGTAGCCCAGGATCTCGGCGAAGATGTGCGCCCCGCGGGCGCGGGCCGCCTCCAGGTCCTCCAGGACGAAGGCGACGCCGCCCTCCCCGAGGACGAACCCGGACCGCTTCGCGTCGAAGGGGCGGCTGGCCCGGGTGGGGTCGTCGTTGTACTCCTTGGTCAGCGCCCCCAGCAGGCTGAAGCCCACCAGGTCGAGCCAGGACGTCAACGAGTCGTAGCCGCCCGCGAGCATGAGTGTTGCGTCACCCTCCTGAAGGGTGCGGAAGGCCTCTCCGATGGCGTGCGCGGAGCCCGAGCAGGCGGTGGACACGCCCAGCATCGGGCCGGTCGCGTCCAGCATCCTGGCCATCGCGGCGGTGGGGATGCTCTGGCTGTAGGACAGCGAGTCCGAGGGCGCGTACGGGAAGAACGCGTCGCTGCGGCCGCTCTCCTCGCGCAGCGCCCCGACGTCCACCAGCCACTGGAGGTTCGGGCGGTCCACGCTGCCGCCCATGGCCACGCCCGTCTCCGCGCCGTCGTAGGTGTCCTTGCCGACGCCCGCGTTGCGCAGCGCCTCCCAGGCCGCGCCCACGCCGAAGGTGCCCGGCCGCAGCAGATGGCGCAGACCGACCCAGGCGGGCACGGCGTCGGCGAGGTCGAAGTCCTTGACCTCGCCGGCGATGGTCACGTCGTGGCCGGTGGTGTCGATCGAGGTCAACTGCCCGACACCGCTGCGTCCTTTGGCCAGGCCCCGCCAGGTGCTCTCGGCGTCGTTGCCAAGTGGCGTGACGGCGCCCATGCCGGTGACGACCACTCTGCGGTTCATCGGGAGCCCCTCCGCCCCCGGCCGGCTGCCGGAGCGGTCGATCAGGTGGGACCGCATCATCGGCCTCCCTCGGTGGTGAACCGCCCCAGGCCGAGCTGCGGGGTCCGGCCGTCAAGCCTCATGCCGATCGTCTCCTTCTGCCGTGTGCGTGCTGTGGGGTGCCGTGTCCGGCGTCGTGCGGGGGGGCGGCTGGGAGCCGGGGGCCGGGTCGGGCGGGTCGGGCAGGCACACCAGGACGGCGTGGGCCACGGCGAAACCTCCGCTGTGGCTCAGGGAGATGTCGATGTGGTGCATGCCGAGGGCCTGGGCGACGGACTCCACCTCGCCGTGCAGCCGTACCCGGGGGCGTCCGCTGCGGTCGTTGACGACCTCGATGTCCCTCCACTCCATGCGCGGGGTCATCCCGGTCCCGAGGCACTTGATGACGGCCTCCTTGACGGCCCAGCGGCCCGCGAGGTGTTCCCCGGCCCGTTTACGGCGGTCGCAGTAGGCCAGCTCGCGGGGGGTGAACACCTGCTCCCGCAGACCGGGTTGCGAGGCCATCAGCTCCTCGACCCGGCCCACCTCGGTCAGGTCCATACCGGTCCGCACCTGCAGGGGTGGCGGGTCGGGGCGGCCGGGTGACCGCCCCGCGCCCGGCTCACGCAGCGGCTGCGGCGAGCGAGGCACGCTCGGCCACCAGGTCCGTCAGGTTCTGCACGGTGAACAGGGTCAGTACCTCGTCCGCCGTGAGCTTGCCGGCCAGTTCCTGCACGTCGATCTGCGGCAGGGACTTCTTCAGCTGCGCCAGGCCGACCTCGTTGATGATGTCGTCCTCGTCGGCGAACTCCTCGTCGGGTATGCCGCCCTGGAGCAGTTCGGCGATGTCCGCGACCTTGATCTTCACGTCCGAGGCCCGCTCGATGCGGAACAGGACGTCGAGCAGGTCGATGGACTCGGCGTCCAGGTCACCCAGCAGGGTGGCCTCGGGTACGACCTCCTCGATGTCGATGCCCAGCGCGTCGGCGACGGCGTCCTGGACGATGGTGGAGAAGTCTTTCCCCTCGTACGACATGTGTTCTTACCCTTCGTGAACAGTTGTTGCTGATAGGCGGGCAGGGATGGAAAGGCGGGCCGGCGGCTGTCGAGGCGTCAAGACGCCAACGGCTCCTGCCAGGTGTCCGAGGTCAGGGAGGAGAAGAGCGCTGTCAGGCGGCGCGGGTCCCCGCTGGAGCGGGTGCGGACCTCCTCGAGCGTCTGCCGGGCGAGCCCGCTGAGCACCCGGCCGGGGCCGATCTCGGTGTACGCGCTCACCGGGTGCCGTGCGGCCGTGCGCAGCACGTCGACCCAGCGGACGGGGCCGGTGAGCTGGCGCCGCAGCAGTTCCCTGGCCTCTTCGCCCGAGCGGACGTAGGTGCCGGAGACCGAGCTGATCACCGGCAGGACCGGATCGGCGAACGGCTGGGCGGCGAGCGCCTCGGTGAACTCCTCCTCCACCGCCCGCATCAGCGAGCAGTGGAAGGGGGCGCTCACCTTCAGCGGCACGACCCGCTCGGCGCCGGCGTCCAGCGCGACCCGGCCGGCCTCCTCGACGGCGCGGGCGTGCCCCGAGATGACGGTCTGCAGCGGCTCGTTGTAGTTCGCGACCTGCACCAGGCCGAAGCCGTCGGCGTCGGCGCAGGCGGCCAGCACCTTGTCCGCAGGCAGGCCGAGGACGGCCGCCATCGCGCCGGGCACTTCAGCGGCCGCCTCGCCCATCAGCCGGCCACGCAACTGCACCAGTTCCAGGGCCGATTCCAGGGACAGCACCCCCGCGGCCACCAGGGCCGGGTACTCGCCGAGGCTGTGGCCCGCGGTCGCCCCGGGCCGGTAGCCGGCCGTCCGCAGCAGTTCCCACACGGCGAGGCTGGTCGTGGCGATCGCGGGCTGGGTGATCTCGGTGCGGGCGAGTTCCGCGGCGCCTGCGGTCACACAGATCTGCGACAGCGGCAGGCCCAGGATCTCGTCGGCACGGGCGAACAGCTGCCGGGCCGAGGGATAGGCGTCGAGCAGGTGCGCGGCCATGCCGGGCCGTTGCGAGCCCTGTCCGGGGAACATGGCCAGGCAGCCGGTCTGCGTGCCGTGACCGTCGAAGCCGGTCCGACCGGTCATCAGGTACTCCTTCCGTGAGTCGGTGCGGGGGTGCGCTGCCAGCCGACCGCGTCGGGTGCGGTGGCCGGCTCGGGGCGGTTCCAGGCGGCCGGCCTGCCCCAGCCGCGACCGGCGGCCTGCGGCGTCTCCTGCGGGTCGGGGGCACGGCGCATCGCGGTGAGCACGACCAGCACCGCGGCCAGTTCCTCCGGCGTCGGATTGCCCCGCAGCACCGACAGCGGGGTGGCCGGTGGCGTGCTCACAGCGGCTCGTTCCCGTGCTTGCGCAGCGGCTGCCTGGACCGCTTGGTGCGCAGCATGTCCAGGGACTTGATCAGCACCCGCCGGGTGTCCGCCGGGTCGATGACGTCGTCCACATGACCGCGCCGGGCGGCGACGAAGGGGTTCATCAGCTGCTGGGTGTACTCGGCGACCAGCTCGCGGCGCACCTTCTCCTTGTCAGGTTCGGCCGCTGCGTTGATCTGCCGGCGGAAGATGATGTTGGCCGCGCCGTCGGCGCCCATCACGGCCGTCTGGTTGGACGGCCAGGCGAACGACAGGTCGGAGCCGATCGACTTGGAGTCCATGACGATGTACGCGCCGCCGAACGCCTTGCGCAGGATGACCTGCACGCGCGGCACCGTCGCCTCGCAGTACGCGTACAGCAGCTTCGCGCCGCGCCGGATGATCGCGTTGTGCTCCTGCTCGGTCCCGGGCATGAACCCCGGCACGTCGACCAACGTCACGAGCGGGATGTTGAACGCGTCGCAGGTGCGCACGAACCGTGCGGCCTTCTCCGAGGAGTCGATGTCGAGCACCCCCGCCATGGCGGCGGGCTGGTTGCCGACGATGCCCACCGTGTGGCCGTCCAGGCGGGCCAGGGCGCACACGATGTTCGGCGCCCACCTCTCCTGGACCTCCAGGTAGTCGCCGTCGTCGACGACGTGGCCGATGACCGTCCTGATGTCGTACGGCGTGCGGTCGTCGACCGGCACCAGGCGCAGCAGTTCCTCGCAGCGCCGCTCCGGTTCGTCCAGGGGCCTCGTGTACGGCGCCGTCTCGGAGTTGTTCGACGGCAGGTAGGAGAGCAGTTCCCTGACGCCCTCGAAACAGGACTCCTCGTCCGGGGCCACGAAGCTCGCCACGCCGGTTCGCGTGCCGTGGGTGTAGGCGCCGCCGAGCTCCTCATGCGTGATCTTCTCGCCCGTCACGGCCTGCACCACGTCGGGCCCGGTGATGAACATGTTGGCCATGCCCTCGACCATGAACGTGTAGTCGGTGAGCGCGGGGGAGTAGACCGCGCCACCCGCGCAGGAGCCGAGCACGACGCTGATCTGCGGCACCACGCCCGAGGCGCGGACGTTGCGGGCGAAGAGCTTGCCGAAGCCCGCCAGGGCGTCGATGCCCTCCTGGATGCGGGCGCCGCCGCCGTCGTTGAGCCCGATGACCGGGGCGCCGACGGAGTCGGCGAGGTCAAGGAGCTGGTGGATCTTCGCGGCGAACGTCGCGCCCAGCGCGCCGCCGCGTACCCGGGCGTCATGGGCGAAGACGAAGACCGTGCGGCCGTCGACCTCGCCCCAGCCCGTGATCACTCCGTCGCCCTCGGGGTGGGAGTCCTCCATGCCGAAGCCCGTCGCCCGGTGCTCGGCGAACAGGCCGAGTTCGGTGAACGTGCCCGGGTCGAGCAGCGTGTCGATGCGCTGACGGGCCAGCAGCTTGCCCTTGGAGAGATGACGGGCGTCGGCCTCCGGGTCGTGGCCGAAGTGGGCCTCCGCCCGGCGGGCGGTGAGCTCGTCGGTCAGATCCGTCATCGTCGCGGTGCGCACCGGTGCCGTGATCTCGGGGTCGGTCTCGTCGAGGTCAGGCAGCACGGCCTGGGGAGCGTCCGGAAGAGCCATTGCGGTCCCTCTCTGTCCTGCCCTGTCGCTTCGGGGCCTTCGCAGCAACCCTCGGACACGGGGATGGGCGCAGGCCTTGAGCGCGTCTTGAGGGGACTGGAGCGCCTCTTGACCGGGGGTGTAATCCCAGGCCGGCGCCCATGAACCGGGTGTGGTGACGGGCCCTGGCACGTGCGCAACGAGCCCTGGACGGACGCCCCCAGGAGGGCCCGGGAGGGGGTCAGAACCTGCTCTCGGGTAAGTGTCCATGAGTGTCTTTTAGATGTCATGAGTGTTGTACGATCTTGTGCATGAACCTGACGGAATGGGCACGTGCGCAGGGAATTGCCCCGCGTACCGCGTATCGATGGTTCCGTGAGGGCACATTGCCGGTACCTGCGGAACGCGTGGGACCGCGCACGATCCTGGTGAACATCGACGCGAACACCTCACCCTCCGTGACCGGTGGTGTAGGTCTGTATGCCCGTGTTTCCTCGCACGATCAGAAGCCGGACCTGGAGCGGCAGACCGCTCGCCTGTCGGCATGGGCGGCGAAGGCCGGGCAGAAGGTCGTGCGGATCGAATCCGAGATCGCCTCGGGCATGAACGGCTGCCGCGCGAAGGCAAGGCGGCTGCTGGCCGACCCGGCGGTGACCACAGTCGTGGTCGAACACAAAGACCGCCTCGGCCGGATGAACGTGGAGTTGATCGAGGCCGCCCTGTCCGCGACTGGTCGCCAACTCGTCGTCCTCGATGACGGCGAAGCCGAAGACGACCTGGTCCGAGACATGGTGGAGGTGCTGACGTCGTTCTGCGCCCGCCTGTACGGCCGTCGGTCAGCGAAGAACCGGGCGAGGAAGGCTCTCGAAGCGGCGGCTGCCGATGAGTGAGCCGAAGAAGAAGCAGCTCCGCACCATCGACGCGCCGTTCGTCGCGCTCGGGCCGTCCGGGGTGGCGATACGCGACCGCCTCAAGCACCTCACCGACGTGGACGACAAGGTGTTGCGGCTGGTCGGTGAACACCTCGGACGCCTCGCCTCGCTGGACCTCAAGAACCGCTGCGCTGACGGCCTGGACCACACCAGCGACACGTGGGCCGCCCGGAAACAGGGCCTGACGGCAGGCTCCTCGTCCCGGTGGGCCGGTTCGATCACGAAGGCCACTCACGATCAGTGGGCGCTGTCCCGCCGCTGCCAGCTCGCCCACATCCAAGGGCTTGAGGCCGGTGTGCGGACGCTGATGCACCGCCTCTCCCAGCCGATCGGGGAGAAGGGCACCAAGCGGGCACCCGGCGGATACCGCAGTCGGGGCGAGTGGTTCCACAAGTCCCGCCGTCTAACGACCCTGGAACACCGCCTGGACGTGGCCCGCGCTGAGCGTGAGGCCGGTGTCGTGCACGTCGCGCGCGGCGGCCGGCGCCTCCTCAACAACCGTCACAACCTCCAAGCCGCCCAGCTCACCGCCGAGCAGTGGCGTGAGCGGTGGGAAGCCGAACGGTGGTTCCTCGCCGCCGACGGCGAGTCCGGCAAACGCTTCGGCAACGAGACCATCCGCGTCACGCCGGACGGCGAGGTCAGCATCAAGCTGCCCGCCCCGCTCGCCCACTTGGCCAACAGCAAGCACGGCCGGTACGTCCTCGCCACCCGCGTGCAGTTCCAGCACCGGGGAGCCGAGTGGCGCGACCGGATCGAAGACAACC
>NZ_JBIAXT010000043.1:0-60459 GCF_042896945.1 Streptomyces sp. NPDC001222 | reverse complement strand
TGGGGTGGGGCCCGGCCGGCCGGGGGGGGGCGGGGGGGGGGGGGGGGGGGGGGGGGGGCCGGCGGGGGGGGGGGGGGGGGGTTTTTTTCCCCCCGGGGGGGGGGGGGGGCGCCGGGGGCCCCCCACCACCCCGTATCACGATTCAGGCCTGTCAGTAGGGGCCGTTCACGTTGTCGATCGAACCGTAGCGGTGGTGCGCGTAGTTGCACGCGGCGGTGATGTTGGCGACCGGGTCGTAGATGTTCCACGACGTTCCGGGCACGTGGTACGCGTTGAACGTCGGCTGGATCACCTGGAGCAGTCCCTTGGAAGGGATGCCGGCCGCGGCGTTGGAGTCCCACAGGTTGATCGCCATCGGGTTGCCCGAGGACTCACGGATCACATTGCGGTAAATGCCGTTGTAGCTTCCCGGAATGCCGTTCTGCTTCATGACCGCCAGCGAGTGCTTGATCCAGCCGTCCAGGTTGTTGGCGTAGGTCCCGACCGTGGCGGGCGTCGCGGTGGTCTTGGCGGGGGTGGCGGTCTTGGCCGGCGCGGTGGCGGTCGACCCGGTGGGCAGGGTCAGGACCTGACCCGGCTGGAGGACGTAGGGGCTGAAGAGGTGGTTCGCCGTCGCGATGGCGGGCCAGCCGCCGGGCACCTTGTGGGCGCGGGCTATCGAGGCGAGGTGGTCGCCGGGCCGGACGGTGTAGGTCGCGGCGGTGGCCTTGGCGGCAAGGGCCGCCTTGATGGCCTTGGTGGCCTGAGCGGCCTTGGGGGTCTTGGTGGCCGGGGCGGCCTGGGCGGCTACGGCCGTTCCGAACAGGGCCGTGCAGGCCAGGGCAAGGGTGCCGACGGTGACGGCGCCACCGGCGGAGAACCGGCGTGTCCGGGACGAGCGCTTAGCGGCGTGACGGGGCATGGTGCGGTCCTCATTCCAACGGATTGCATTGAGCGCAGTTGCCGGTTCCCTCGGCAATCAGCACCGCATTTCGTCTTGCGTCGTCCTGCGGCGGGCTCATTGTTAGCCGTCGGGAATAACTAAACAATTACCCCTTTTACTAGGTTGCCTAGTTGGACCGGGGCATCGGACCGGATTCCCGTGCTGAATCCGCGAGGTTTAAGGGCCGCATAAAGCACTAGCGTGCTTCGTAAGTGAAGTGCATCACGCCGGATGAAAATCGGGAATTGGGGCTTTGCGATCGCACTTATCTAACAATTCGGACTAAGAGCCTCAATGGCGCGGATGGCTATGAAGCGGTGTTTTGTGATTTATAGGTTCAAATCGGGCATACGGTGACGGTGGGGAGGGGCGCGGAGACGGTCGACGCCCGGTGCATCGGGCCGCATACGACGAACGCCGTCGGCGGCCACGAGGAACTCCCTCGTGGCCGCCGACGGCGTCCGGTGCGCTACGGCCGAGTGGGCCCGGCGGGGGCGGGCGGCTCAGCCGACCTGGTTGTACATCGCGCCCGCCGCGGGCCAGCCCGTGGGCTCCGGGACCGGCTCCGGCTGGGTGCGGCCGCGTACCTGCGCGGCCGTGAGACCGCCCGCGGCGGGCATGCCGGGCATGCCGCGCCGGTTCTGGGCGGCCGCCGCGAGTCCGGGCAGACCCGTCTGCGGAACGGCCTGAAGCCCGGCCGCGGGTGCCGGGACGAACCCCGGGGGCATGGCGGCGGCCGGGACCGTCCCCGGCGGCGGGGCCATCGGCAGCGGAGCGGGAGCGGAGACCGGAGCGGCCGCCGCGGGGACGGGCATCGGCGCCGGGACCGGTGCGGGGACCGGGGGAGGGGCCGGGACGGCCATGGGGGCGGGGGTCGGCAGCGGAGTCGGCGCGGGCGCCGGGGCGGCGGCCGGCGCAGGCACAGGCGCGGGCGCCGGCGCGGGGGCCGAGCCCGGGGCGAGCTGCGGCATCGCCGCGGCCTGGGCGGCGAGCGGCAGCCCCGTCCCGTTGGTCTCGCTGACCAGCCGGTCCACGGCCGCCGTGCCCGAGCTGTAGCTGGTCCCTGTGCTCAGCTCGGGCACGGCGGTTCCCCTCCTGGCCCCGTAGAGCACCTGCTCCAGGGCGGACACCAGGCGACGCACGTCCACCTCGGGGCGCACCACGAGGCGCAGGAAGCGGCTGGACGAACCGATCTTGTTGCCGCACTCGCGGACCAGGATCCGGTGCTCGGCCAGCAGCCGATCGCGGACCACGGTGCCCTCGGCGCCCACCGGGAGGCGGACGAAGAGGAAGTTGCCCTGGGACGGGTAGACCGTCAGACCGGGCAGCTGGGAGAGCTGGCGGGACATCTCCAGACGGTCCCGGCGGACCTGGTGCAGGCTCTCCAGGTACTCGGCGCCGTGCTCCTTCAGCATGAAGACCACGTGCTCGGCGAAGGAGTTGAGGTTCCACTTCGGCAGCATCGAGCGGATTTTTTGTGCGAGCGCGGGGTTGGCGACCAGATAGCCGAAGCGGATGCCGTGCAGGCCGAAGTTCTTGCCGAGGCTGCGGAGCACGATGACGTTGGGCCGCAGCACGGCGTCCTGGACGACGCTGGGCTCGTTCTCGGCGTCGGCGAACTCCAGGAACGACTCGTCGATCACGATCAGGTCCAGGTGCGCCATCGCGTCCATGAACTGCACCAGCGCCTGCCGCGGCACGAACCCGCCGTCGGGGTTGTTGGGGTTGCAGACGACGGCGACGCGGGTGCCGCGCTTGCGGATGAACTCGGAGTACTGGGCCAGGTCCAGGGCGAAACCGCTGGACTCCTGGAGCGGGAACATGTCGACCCGCTTGCCGGTCTCCATGGGCTGGTCGGTCCAGCGGCCGAAGGTGGGGACGGGGACGGCGAGGGACTCGCGGACCAGCAGATGGTCGATCCAGGTGATCAGCTCGGTCGAGCCGTTGCCCATGGCCACGCACTGCGCCGGCAGCTGGAGCAGATTGCACAGCTCGGCCGTGATCGTGTCGGCGCTGCTCGGGTAGTACGTGATGATCTCGCGCAGCCGGCCCGCCATCTCGTCGTACATGGCGGGCGTCGGGAAGTAGGGGTTGCACGGGATGCAGAAGTCCACGGGCCCCGTTCCGTCGCCGCCCTCCCGCGTCAGCGCCGCCATCGAGGGGCTGTGCGCCGTCGCGCTGCGGAACAACGAGGCGACGTTGTCGGCCATGGAACCTCCGTATGAGCGGGCCCGGTGGGGACGGCGGCCCGTTGTCCTGGGGTGGCCCGCGCGGGGGAGCGCGGGCCACCCGTTCATACGGATACGGAGGGGGGGTTGTTCAACCGGTGTGAAACGCGTGTGACTTCGGGAACCGGTTCCACCTCCGGTGCGTCACGCGCTGAACGTGTGGATCGTCGTCGACCGGTACGTCTGCCCTGGCCGCAGCACGGTCGACGGGAAGTTCGCGTGGTTGGGCGAGTCCGGGAAGTGCTGGGTCTCCAGGCAGAGCGCGTCGCCCTGGCGGTAGGTGTGGCCGCCGGTGCCGACGAGCGTGCCGTCGAGGAAGTTGCCCGAGTAGAACTGCAGGCCCGGCTGGTCGGTGGCGATCTTCAGGGTGCGGCCGGAGTGCGGGTCGCGGAGGGTCGCGATGTGCTCGGGCTTCGCCGTGATGCCCTTGTCGAGGACCCAGTTGTGGTCGTAGCCCTTGGCCTGCACCTGCTGCACATGGCCCGCCCGGATGTCCCGGCCGATGGTCTTGGCGTGCCGGAAGTCGAAGGGGGTGCCGGCGACCGTGGCCAGCTCGCCCGTGGGGATCAGGCCCGAGTCGGTGGGGGTGTAGCGGCTCGCGGCGATCGTCAGCTCGTGGCCCTCGATGCCGCCGGTGCCCTCGCCCGCGAGGTTCCAGTAGGTGTGGTTGGTGAGGTTGACGACCGTGGCCTTGTCGGTGGTGGCCTCGTAGTCGATGCGCCAGTCGCCGTGCCTGGTGAGGGTGTACGTCACCGTCGCCCTGAGCGTCCCCGGGTAGCCCATCTCGCCGTCGACGCTGGTGTAGTGGAGGTGCAGGCCGACCTCGGAGCCCTTGGTGAACGGCTCGATGTCCCAGATGTGCTTGTCGAAGCCCTGCGTGCCGCCGTGCAGGCTGTTCACGCCGTCGTTGACGGACAGCTGGTGGCTCTTGCCGTCCAGGGTGAACCGGCCCTTGGCGATGCGGTTGCCGTAGCGGCCGATGAGGGCACCGAAGTAGGGGGTCTTCGCCACGTAGTCGTCGATGTCGGCGAAGCCCAGGGAGACGTTGGCGTAGCGGCCGTGCCGGTCGGGGATCTCCAGGCCCTGGACCACACCGCCCCAGTTCAGGACCTTCAGGCGGGTGCCGCCGTTCTCCAGCGACCAGCGGTGGACCTTGGTGCCGTCGGCCAGCCTGCCGAAGAGTTCCCTCACCGGCTTCCGGCTTCCCGAGGCGGCCTGTGCCGTGCCCGTGCCCAGGGTGGTCGCGGCGATACCCGCTGCCGCGGCGCCGGCGATGACCGTGCGTCTGTTCAGTTCCATGTGCGGCTCCCGTGAGGAATGGGCCCCGCCGCTGACCGGCGGGGCCCGAGCTGACCTACGAACCGGACTTGCGCTTGTTCCACACGTCGAAGCCGACCGCCACCAGCAGGGCGAGGCCCTTGATGACCTGCTGCCAGTCGGTGCCGACGCTGAGGAGGTTCATGCCGTTGTTCAGCACGCCGAGGACGAGACCACCGATGATCGCGCCGAGGACGGTGCCCACACCGCCGCTCATGGACGCGCCGCCGATGAACGACGAGGCGATCGCCTCGAGCTCGAAGTTCACGCCCGCCTTCGGCGAGGCCGCGTTCAGCCGGGCGGCGACCACCAGACCGGCCAGGGCCGCGAGCACGCCCATGTTCAGGAAGACCTGGAAGGTGACCCTCTTGTCCTTGACGCCGGACAGCTTGGCCGCCGGCAGGTTGCCGCCGATGGCGTAGATGTGGCGGCCGAAGACGGCGTTGCGCATCACGTAGCCGTAACCGACCACCAGGACGCCGAGGACGATGAGGATGATCGGAGCGCCGTTGTAGCTGGCGAGCAGCATCGTGAGGGCGAGGATCGCGGCGACCAGGGCGACGAGCTTCAGCGCGAACAGCCGCGCGGGCAGCACGTCCAGGGCGAACTCCTGCTGCCGGCGCCGGTCGCGCACCTCCTGCCACACCACGGCGGCGATCAGGACGAGACCGAGCAGCAGCGTCAGGTTGTGGTAGTTGGTGTTCGGACCGACCTCGGGCAGGAATCCGTTGCCGAGCTTCTGCAGCCCGTCCGGGAACGGGCCGAGGGTCTGCCCCTTGAGCAGGATCTCGGTGAGCCCGCGGAAGAGCAGCATCCCGGCGAGGGTGACGATGAACGACGGTATGCCGAGATAGGCGATCAGATAGCCCTGCACCGACCCCGCGACCGCGCCCACCAGCAGGCACAGCACGAGGGCGATCGGCCACGCCACACTGTGCTGCACCGTCAGCACGGCCGCGAACGCGCCCACGAACGCCGTCAGCGAGCCGACCGACAGGTCGATGTGCCCGGCGATGATCACCAGCATCATGCCGATCGCGAGGATCAGGATGTAGCTGTTCTGCAGGACCAGGTTGGAGACGTTGCGCGGCAGCAGCAGGTCGCCGCCGGTCCAGATCTGGAAGAGGACGACGATCAGACCGAGCGCGATCAGCATGCCGTACTGCCGCATGTTGCGGCGCAGGCCGTTCAGCACCAGCCGGAGCAGGCCGTCGCCCGTGGCCGATCCGCTCCTGCCCGGCGGCGCGGGGGCCGGGGTCTTGGCGGTCACATCCGTGCTCATCGGGTTACCTCTTTGTCCTTCGTCATGTGGCGCATCAGCACTTCCTGCGTGGCCTCGGCCCGCGGCACCTCACCTGTCAGCCGTCCCGCGGCCATCGTGTAGATGCGGTCGCACATGCCGAGCAGCTCCGGCAGCTCGGAGGAGATGAAGACGACCGCCTTGCCCTGCGCGGCCAGCTGGTCGATGACCGTGTAGATCTCGTACTTGGCGCCCACGTCGATGCCGCGCGTGGGCTCGTCCAGGATCAGCACGTCCGGACCGGCGAAGATCCACTTGCTGAGGACGACCTTCTGCTGGTTGCCGCCGGACAGCTTGCCGACCGGTTCGAAGACCGTCGGCGCCTTGATGTTCATGGACGTGCGGAAGCCCTCGGAGACCTGGCGCTCCGCGTGTTCGTCGACGATCCCGCGCTTGGCGACCTTGCCGAGCGCGGTCAGCGAGATGTTGCGGTTGATGGTGTCGATGAGGTTGAGGCCGTAGTGCTTGCGGTCCTCGGTGACGTACGCGATGCCGTGCCCGACCGCCTCGGCGACGGTCTTCGTACGGATCTCCGCGCCGTCCTTGAGCACCGTGCCGCCCGCGTACCGGCCGTAGGTGCGCCCGAAGACGTTCATCGCCAGCTCGGTGCGGCCGGCGCCCATCAGCCCCGCGACACCGACGATCTCCCCGCGCCGCACCTCGATCGACACGTCGTCGACGACCTTGCGCTGCTGGTCGATCGGGTGGAGCACGGTCCAGTCGCGGATCTCCAGGGCCGGGGCCGCGTCCGCCGCTCCCTCGTACGACGTGCGCTCGGGGAAGCGGTGGTCGAGGTCGCGGCCGACCATGCCGCTGATGATCCGGTCCTCGGTGGTCTCCGGCGCCTTCACGTCGAGCGTCTCGATGGACTGCCCGTCGCGGATGATCGTCACCGAGTCGGCGACCCGGCGGATCTCGTTCAGCTTGTGGGAGATGATGATCGAGGTGATGCCCTGGTTCTTCAACTCCAGGATGAGATCGAGGAGTTTGCCGCTGTCCTCGTCGTTCAGGGCCGCCGTCGGCTCGTCGAGGATGAGCAGCTTCACCGATTTCGACAGGGCCTTGGCGATCTCCACGAGCTGCTGCTTGCCCACGCCGATGTCGGTGATCCGGGTCTCCGGGTGCTCGTCGAGGCCGACGCGGCGCAGCAGTTCGGTGGCGTGCCTGAGCGTGTCGTTCCAGTTGATGAACCCGCGGGTGGCGTGTTCATTGCCGAGGAAGATGTTCTCGGCGATGGAGAGATACGGCACCAGCGCCAGTTCCTGGTGGATGATGACGATGCCGTGCTGCTCGCTCGCCCGGATGTCCCTGAAGCGGCAGATCTCTCCCTCGAAGAGGATGTCCCCCTCGTAACTGCCGTGCGGGTGGACGCCGGAGAGGACCTTCATCAGGGTCGACTTGCCGGCGCCGTTCTCCCCGCAGATGGCGTGGACCTCGCCCCGCCGGACGGTCAGATTGACGTCCGACAGCGCCTTGACGCCGGGAAAGGTCTTGACGATCGAGCGCATTTCCAGGACGGGTCCCGCCATGGTCGTGCCTTCCAGTCGTTGCGGTCGGTGGGGGATGCGTCGGCTACTTCAGCTGGGCGTCGGTGTAGTAGCCGCCCTTGACCAGGACGTCCTCGTAGTTGGCCTTGTCGACGCTCACCGGCTGGAGCAGGTAGGCGGGGACGACCTTGGTGCCGTTGTCGTAGGTCTTGGTGTCGTTGGTCTGCGGCGTCTTGCCGTTGAGGGCGTCGTCGACCATGGCCGCGGCGACCTTGGCGAGCTGGCGGGTGTCCTTGTAGACGGTCTGCGTCTGCTCACCGGCGATGATCGACTTCACCGACGCGAGCTCGGCGTCCTGGCCGGTGATGACCGGCAGCGGCTTGCTTCCCGAGCCGTAGCCGTCCGACTTCAGCGCGGACAGGATGCCGATCGAGATGCCGTCGTAGGGCGAGAGCACAGCGTCGACCTTGCCGCTCTTGTAGGCGGAGGTGAGGACGTCCTCCATGCGCTTCTGCGCGGTGGTGCCGTCCCAGCGCAGGGTGGTGACCTGGTTGAGCTTGGTCTGGCCGGACCTGACCACCAGCTCCTTCTTGTCGATGTACGGCTGGAGCACGCTCATCGCGCCGCCGAAGAAGTACTTGGTGTTGTTGTCGTCGTTCGACCCGGCGAACAGCTCGATGTTGAACGGGCCCTTCTTGCCGCTGTCCAGGCCGAGCTTGTGCACGATGTACGTGCCCTGCAGCACGCCGACCTTCTCGTTGTCGAACGAGGCGTAGTAGTCGACGTCCTTGGTGCCGAGGATCAGCCGGTCGTAGGCGATGACCGGGATCTTCGCCTGGGCGGCCTGCTGCAGCACGTTGTTCAGCGACTTGTTGTCGATGGCCGCGATGATCAGGCCCTTGACGCCCTGGGTGATCAGGTTCTCGATCTGCGAGACCTGGGTGTCCGGGTCGTCCTCGCCGTAGACCAGCTTGGTCTTGTACCCCTTGGACTGGAGGTCCTTGACGACGTTGTTGCCGTCGTTGATCCAGCGCTCGGAGGACTTGGTCGGCATCGCGATGCCGATGGTTCCGCCCTTGGCGCTTCCCGTGCCCTCCTTGCTGCCGCCCGAGCCGTTCTGGCCGCAGGCGGTCAGGGTGAGGGCCAGGGAGGCGGCGCCGGCTATCGCGGTGAGAGCGGCTCTGCGAGTACGCATGCTGATCAGTCCTTGTTCTACTCGTCGTGGAGAGGGGTGCGGCCGGCGGTTCAGGCGCCGGTGGGGAATCGGTTGAGCGAACCGGGCAGCCGGGAGCCGAGCGGCGCCATGCCGCCGTCCGCGCCGTGCCGGGCGAGCAGGTCGAGAGCGAGCCGGCCGCGCCGCACCCGCTCCCGGGCGGTGTCCAGGGTCACGTCCCGCAGATGCGTCCCGTAGGGGTAGATCCCGGGCGCCTTGGACAGGCCGAACTTCAGGTACAGCGGTGCGCCGCGCCGGATCAGCTCGGCGACCTCGTACATCCGCACATAGCCGCCGAGGTCGTCGGGGGCCTCGATGTACATGTCCATGGGGGCGGCGGAGACCCTCCGGATCTCCGTCAGGTGGTGCAGTGTCAGATCGCTGGGGACGTTGACCGAGTCGGCGCCGAGCCGCTCGTACACGGCGTACGAAGCCGGATTGACCGGGCCGACCAGGGCCGAGACCTTCAGGGTGGTGTCGGCCGGGATGATCCCCTCCTGCCGGGCGCGGTGCAGGGTCCACAGCACGCCCTCGTCGGCGACGAGCAGGCACTGGACGCCCAGCTCGGTGGCCCGTACGGCGTCCTCGACGCATCCGGCCACCGCGTCGTGACCGCGCGCCCGCAGGCCGGCGCCGCGCGAGTCGGAACGGACCGAGCCGCCGATGTCCCAGGTGCCGCGCGGGCCGGTGAACAGGCAGAGTTCGATGTCGCGTGCGCGGGTGGCCTCGACCATCTCGGTGATCTCGGCGTCGGTCAGCATCCATACGCCGCTGCCCTGGCTGATCCGGTGGATCGGCACATCGAGCCGCGAGGACTCCTTGAGGACCACCGCCAGCGCCTCGGGCCCCTCGCACGAGGGGATCTCGGTGCGCCAGCGGCCGCCCCCCGGGAAGGTGTGGGGCGAGGCGTCGGCGGAAGAGAGGGCGGGCCCGGCCAGGCCGAGCGTGGCGAGGGCCTGCTCACCGGGCCTGCGGGCGGCGGTAGCGGAGTCGGTCACGAGGTGTCCTTCGTGTTCGCGTGTTCGGTATTTCGAACATCGTTCGTGGCTTGGGGTGTGGGAGGGCCGGGCCCACGCCGGTACGGAGCTGTCAGGTGACTCCGTACCGGCGTACGCCTCCGGAAGGCGTCAAGGCCGCAGCAGGACCTTGCCGACCTTCGGATCCCCGGCCCCCACCAGCTCGATGGCCGCCGGGAACTCGGTGAGCGGCAGCTCGTGCGTGACCAGCGGCAGCGGATCGAGCAGCCCGGCGCCGAAGACCCGCACCGTGTGCGCCCAGGCGTCCGGCGGCGCCCCGAACACGGTGTGCACCTCCAGCTGCCGTACGACGAGGTCGGTGGGGTCGAGTCCCTCGGCGCCCGGCGCCGGGATGCCCGTCAGGACGAGCCGTCCGCCGCGCCTGAGCAGACCGGCGGCGGTGCGCGCCGCGGACGCGGACCCGGCGGTCTCGATGACGACGTCGATGTCGTCGGGGAGCGTCTGGTCCCGGGTGCGGAAGTCGGTTGCGCCGAACTGCCGGGACAGGGCCTCGCGGTCCCGTCCGCTGCCGACCACCAGCAGGGCGGCCGGGGAGACGGCCGTCAGGAACTGCACGGCGAACATGCCGAGCGTGCCGGTGCCGACCACCGCGACCCGCTCGCCGGGCTGCGCGTTCGCCTTCAGCGCGGCGGCCGCGATGCAGGCGGCGGGCTCCAGGAGCGCGGCGGCGGTGAGATCGGCGTCGTCCGGCAGCATGTGCAGCAGCCGGGCCGGCAGGGTCAGCGTGGCGGCCATCGCGCCGGGCTGGGTGAAGCCGGTCTCCTCGTACCCCGAGGTGCACAGCGTCGTCTCGCCCGCGTGGCAGCGGTCGCAGACCTGGCAGTTGCGAAAGCCCTCCCCGACGACCTTGCGGCCGGCCAGGGACCCCGGCACCCCGGCGCCGACGGACCGGACCGTGCCGGACCACTCATGGCCGGGGGTGAGCGGATAACGGACATATCCCTCGGGCCGGTTGCCCTGGTACACCTCGCGGTCGCTGCCGCAGATGCCGACCGCGTGCACGTCGACCAGCGCCTCGCCGGGGCCCGGATCGCGTGGCGCGTGCGCCACGAGCCGGTGCTCGCCGGGCCCCTCGACGACGACCGCGGTGCTCACTCGGTGCCCTTCGGCCGGCGCTGCTCCCAGCCGTCGGCCCACAGGTCGAACCGGGCCTGCTGCTGCGGGAACTCCGCCGCCGCGTCGGTGTCCAGCTCGACCCCCAGGCCGGGGGCGTCGGAGAGGTGGAAGTAGCCGTCGACGACCTCCGGCGCGCCCTTGACCACCTTCTTGATCTCCGCGTCGGCGAAGTCGTTGAAGTGCTCCAGGATCTTGAAGTTCGGCGAGGTGAAGCCGACCTGGAGGGAGGCCGCGGTGAGCACGGAGCCGCCCACGTTGTGCGGGGCGACCAGCATGTAGTGGGTCTCGGCGGTGGCGGCCAGCTTCCGGGTCTCCCAGATGCCGCCGATATGACCGACATCGGGCTGGAGGATGTCGGCGGCCTGGTTCTCGAACAGCTCCCGGAACTCGATCCGGTCGTGGATGCGCTCACCGGTGGCGACCGGCAGGTCCACCTTCTCGGCGACCTTCTTCAGCGCCTTGAGGTTCTCCGGCGGCACCGGCTCCTCCAGCCAGGCCGGCCGGAAGGGCGCCATCTCCTTGGCCAGCCGGACGGCGGTGGCGGGGGAGAAGCGCCCGTGCATCTCCAGCATCAGCTCGACGTCGGGCCCGATCGCGTCCCGGACCGCCTCGATGAGGGAGACGGAGTAGCGGGTCTGCTCGTGGTCCAGTTCGAAGTGCCCGGTGCCGAAGGGGTCGATCTTCAGGGCCCGGTAGCCACGGGCGACCACCTCCGTGGCGGCCTTGTGGTACGCCTCCGGGGTTCGCTCGGTGGTGTACCAGCCGTTGGCGTAGGCCTTGACCCGGTCGGTGACCTTGCCGCCGAGCAGCTGCCAGACGGGGACGCCGAGGGCCTTGCCCTTGATGTCCCAGCAGGCCATCTCGACGACCGCGATGCCGGACATCACGATCTCGCCCGCGCGGCCGTAGTCGCCGTACTTCATGCGGCGGACGAGGTCCTCGACGGCGAACGGGTCCGAACCGAGGAGGTGATTGGCCTCCGCCTCCCGCAGATAGCCGATCAGCGCGTCGGTACGGCCCAGCATCCGGGTCTCGCCGACTCCGGTGAGGCCCTCGTCGGTGTGCACCTGAACGTACGTCAGGTTGCGCCACGGCGTCCCGACCACGTGTGTGCTGATTCCGGTGATGCGCACGGCAGTTGCCCCTCCGCTGTTCGAGATTTCGTCACACGTTCGAAATGTTGGCGTGACAGTAAGGAGGGGGTGTGGGGGGTGTCAATGGGGCGCACTGGTAACGGTTTCGGCAAGACTTTCGAGAATTTTTTCGGTTCCCCACAGAACATTCACCGTGCGGCCTAGGAACGTGACGTCTGTGGAACTTAGTCTTCCGGCGTCATGGACTACTGCCACCCGTGCCGAAGGCACCTCAACGGCGCCCTCGCCTGCCCGGGGTGCGGCACTCCGGTCGAGGAACTGCGTGCGTACGCCGACAACGGCGCCGCGCGCCCCATCGAGCACGCCCCCCACGGTGACGACGGACGCGACGACAGCGGGTCCGACGACGACGAGGCGTCCGCCGAGGGCCGCGCCGCGCGACCCGGGCGGGCACAGAACCGCAGGCGCGCCCAGGGGCGCGGCGCGGCCGGTGACCGTGACGAGGGCCGTGACACGCGCTCCGGCCGTCGCGACCGCAAGGCCGCCGCGCACCGGCGGCGCCGGCGGCGGGTGCTGTTCGTGGGGGCCGGGCTGCTGCTGGCGGCCGGCGGGCTGAGCCTGGCCGAACTCGGCGTCGAGGCCCCGGGAACCACCCCGAAGACCGCGACCGCCGGGGACGAGACCGTGGACGGCGGGGCCGCCCCGGGGGAGACGACCGGGCCGTCCAAGGGCACCGCGGGCGCGGGGACCGGCGGTGCGGTCTCGTCGTCGGCCTCGTCCTCCGCCTCCCCCTCGGCGTCCGCGTCCGCGAAGGACAAGAAGTCCGACAAGGACAAGGGGAAGGACGGGGTCACCCCGTCGGCGACCCCGACCGGGCTGCCGGGCCGCCCGGACCCGACGCCCACCGCGACGGCGACCACGGCCCCGAGCGCGACTCCGACGGCACATCCGACGCCGACGAACCCGCACCCCACCCCGTCGCCGACGAAAACGTGCAATCGGTTCCTCTGGTGGTGCACGTAGGTCCTGGCTCCTGGCGCTCGGCGGCAGCGTCCGTGTGAACGGCCGCGGGGGCGGTCGTAGGGGCGGTCGTCACTCCTCGTTCTGGGGGGCGTCCCCCAGCATCCGGCGCAGGAGATTCCGCAGGGCCAGCTGTTCCTCGTGGGACAGCCCGGCGAGGGGTTCGCGGGCGAAGTCGAGGGACTCCCGCAGGCCGCGGGCCACCCGGCGGCCCTCCTCCGTCGCAGCCGCGACCTTCACCCGGCGGTCCGCCGGGTCCGGGCGGCGCTCCACCAGCCCCCGCGCCTCCAGCCGGTCCACGATGCCGGTGACGTTGGACGGCTCGCACTTGAGCTTCTGCGCCACCCGCCGCATCGGCAGCGGCTCCAGCGACAGCAGCCCCAGCAGTCGCGCCTGCGCCCCGGTGAGGGCATGCTCGGCCGCCGCCTCCTCGTACTCCTCGTGGAAGCGGGCCACCACCGATCCGATGAGGTCCAGGACCTCCATCGTGAGGGAGTCCATCCGGGGTGTCTTCTGCGCGGCCATGCCTTCCAGATTACCTCCTTACTTGACAGGCTGAAATATTTAGGAGCATCGTTGTTTCAGGTACTGAAGTATTCGTGCCCAACGTGCACGTGAGGAAAGGCCCCCATGTCCGAGACCCCCGCCCTCCCCGCCGTCAGCCGTGAATGGCACCTGCTCAGCCGCCCCGTCGGCTGGCCCGAGCCCGAGGACTTCGCCCTCGTCGAGGCGGAGGTGGCACAGCCGGGTGAGGGGCAGCTGCTCGTGCGGAACAAGTACGTCTCCGTCGACCCCTACATGCGCGGCCGGATGAGCGCGGCCAAGTCCTACGCCGCCCCGTACGAGCTGAACGAGCCCATGCAGGGCGGCGCGGTCGGCGAGGTCGTCCTCTCAGGCGTCGAGGGCATCGAGCCCGGCGACCACGTCCTGCACTTCCTCGGCTGGCGCGAGTACGCGGTCGTGAACGCCGAGACCGCCGTCAAGGTGGACGCGGAGGCCGCGCCGCTGTCGACGTACCTCGGCGTGCTCGGCATGACCGGCCTCACGGCCTACGCCGGCCTGCTGCGCACCGCCGCCTTCAAGGAGGGCGACTCCGTCTTCGTGTCGGGTGCCGCGGGCGCCGTCGGCAGCCAGGTCGGGCAGATCGCGAAGCTGAAGGGCGCCTCCCGGGTCATCGGCTCCGCCGGTTCGGACGAGAAGGTCAAGCTCCTGATCGAGGAGTACGGCTTCGACGCGGCCTTCAACTACAAGAACGGGCCGGTGAGCGAGCAGCTGCGCGAGGCCGCGCCGGACGGCGTCGACGTCTACTTCGACAACGTCGGCGGCGACCACCTCGAGGCCGCCATCGGCTCCCTCAACCGGGACGGACGCATCGCGGTCTGCGGCATGATCTCGGTCTACAACAACACCGAGCCCGCGCCCGGCCCGAAGAACCTGTCCCGCCTCATCCAGACCCGCGGCCGTATCGAGGGCTTCCTCGTCGGCGACCACTACGACCTGCAGCCGCAGTTCGTCCAGGAGGTCGGCGGCTGGGTCCGCTCCGGCGAGCTGAAGTACCGCGAGACCGTCGTCGAGGGCATCGAGAACAACCTGGAGGCGTTCTTCGGCGTCCTGCGCGGCGACAACATCGGAAAGATGATCGTCAAGCTCTGACCGAAGCCGTGACGTGCGCCGACCAGGGTCGTTGCGTACGACGGAGGCCGTGCCCTTGGACGTGGGGTGCGGCCTCCGCTCCTGTCCGGCCCGGCCTCGGGCGGTGGGATGCGGCTCGGTAAAGTCTCCGCCATGCGTGATCTCGGGGTGGGATTCGGTCATCTTCTCGCGGGCCAGCGATGGGTGGCCCGGAACGGCAGACAGTACGGTTTCGGCCTGCTCCCCGGGCTGATAACCCTGGTGCTCTACGCGGCCGCGCTCGCCGCGCTGGCCGTCTGGGGCGAGGACGCCGTCACCTGGGCCACCCCGTTCGCCGACGGCTGGCCGAGCCCCTGGCTCGGCCTCTTCCGCGGTCTGCTCACCGTGGTGCTGTTCGCCCTGGCCCTGCTCCTCGCCGTCCTCACCTTCACCGCCGTCACCCTGCTGGTCGGCCAGCCCTTCTACGAGAGCCTCTCGGAGCGGGTCGACCGTGACGTCTCCCCGGACGGCAGCGCCCCGCAGTCGGGTCTGCCCCTCCACCGCGAACTGTGGATATCGGCGCGCGACAGTCTGCGCATCCTCGTCCGCGCCTCGCTCTGGGGCCTGCTGCTCTTCGCCCTCGGTCTGCTGCCGTTCGTCGGCCAGACCGTCGTCCCGGTGATCGGCTTCTTCGTCACCGGCTTCTTCCTCGCCGAGGAACTCACCGCCGTCGCCCTCCAGCGCCGGGGCGTCGAACTCCGCGCCCGGCTGAGGCTGCTGCGCTCCCGCAAGCTGCTCGTCTGGGGCTTCGGCACCCCCCTCGGAATCGCCTTCCTCGTGCCCTTCGTCGCCGTCTTCCTGATGCCGGGCGCTGTCGCGGGCGCCACCCTGCTGGCCCGCGATCTGCTGGGCGAGGAGACGGCCGGGGACGCCGACGACGCCGACGCCCCCGAGGGCGAGCGGATCAGCGGCTCCTGATCCCGCCGAACGTCGCGTCCGCCGCCACCGTCACGATCGCCCGCACCTGCGCGATGATGTCCAGCCGGTTCCGCACGAACGCGGGGTCGGTGACGGTCCCGGTCGCCGGGTCCGTGTTCCCCGCCCCGAACTCCAGGACCGGGGTGTGCAGATGGCCGCCCGGCAGCCGGTCGTGCAGCCCGAGCCGGTCCCGCAGCAGCGTCGCCCGGTACGCGATCTCGTTGGAGAGGTAGTTGCCGCCGCCCCCGGCTCGCGCCGACGACCCCGGGGTGGGTCCGTCCGGCCGTACGACGGGATCGCCGCCGCCCGCCGGGACCTCGGTGACCTCCGTGTGGTCGTAGACCGGGAAACGCCCGGTGGCGGCCGACGTGATCGCCTGGTACGGGAGGGTCGTCGACGTCCACTGCGGCTGGGTGGCCGGCTCGGCCACCGGGATCGTCTCCGTGCGGCCGATGCCGTCGTTGTCCGGGAAGCCGCCCCGCCATGCCCCATTGGTCCGCTCCACGTCGAAGCGGCCCACCCGTCCCTGGCTCACCGTCGTGAAGAGGTCCACCCGCGGCAGCCACCGCCGCAGGGCGCGCTCCACGGCCTGATCGGCGAAGTCCTGCCAGCGCACCGGGAAGACGACGGCCTCGATGCGGGCCGGGCCGTCCGCCGTGCGGATCGTGGTGCCGTCGAGCGCCAGCGCGGTGGCCCCGGACGGGTTGGAGATACGGATGTCCCGGTCCAGTGTGAACGGGTCGAAACCGGTGACCAGGATCCGCCTCACGGCCCGGCCGTGCGGATAGCGGACTGCGTCCTGCCCGCGTGAGGTGACCTCCAACTCGGACAGCAGCCGGGTCCGTCGGCCGTCGGAGAGCCCGAAGCCGGGCTGCCAGGTCCGCACTTCCCGGGTCATCCCGAGGCGGGCCCAGTACAGCGGCCGGTCGTCGTCACGGCTCAGGTCACCGCCGGCGGGGCCCCGCCCCTGCGCCCGGTCCACCGCCCGCCGCCACAGAAGGGACCCCTGACGTACGACGGCACGCTCGGCCTGCGCGTACGAGTGGGCCTGTGCGAGCTCCCGCGCCAGCCGCGGTGCCGCCGAGTCGAAGCCGGAGCGTCTGAGGATCTCCTGGGGGACGGCCCCGTCGAGGCGCTGCTCCTCGACCGTCGCTGTGCGGGCCGTGTCCGCCGTCGCGGTGCTCGGGGCCGCGAGGCCCGCCAGCAGGGCCAGTCCGAGGATGCCGATCCGAACGCGTATCGCATGCACGGGAGTTGCCGCCCTTCCGTCGCCGTGGGGAGCGTGGTGCCGGACGCCTCGCAGTATCGCGTGACGGAAGTGACGCGGGCCATGGTGCGTCACCTGGGGGAGCGCGCCCCGCCCCGGCCCGCCCGGCGGCACCGCGTGGCGTTTGTGAAGGGTTCGTACGAGGTCGCGGCCGAACGCCCGATCGACGACCGTCGCGTCATCCCGACGATTAACGTCTGACCTGGAGGGGCCTCCCATGAGCAGCCCCGGTCCGGGACCTGACCCTGGACCGGGGCTCGTGGCCCGCTCCAGGGCCTGTCGTCAGACTCCCGCCTGCCCCGCGACGCCATGCACGCTCGGCTTCGCTCGCGCGGGCGGTGCCCCCGCCGCCGCACCGGGCGGAACCCCACGTACCTCCAGTGCGAGGGCTTCCGCCCGGCACTCCCCCGAGCTCTTCGAGCAGTGCACCCAGGGCACGCACCTGACGCCGCAGGGCCGCCCTTCGGGCGACCACGCGACTTTGACGACAGGCCCTAACGCGCCGAGAAGCGGTAGACCGTCTCCGACGTGTACACCCCGCCCGGCCTGAGTTCCGTGCTCGGGAAGTCCGGGCGGTTCGGCGAGTCCGGAAAGGCCTGGGTCTCCAGGGCGATCCCGGCGCCGGGGGAGAGCGGGGCGCCGAGGTGGTCCGCCGTGTAGAGCTGGAGCCCGGGCTCGGTGGTGGCCACCGTGAGCACTCGCCCGGACGCCGGGTCGCTCAGCTCGGCGACCTCGACCGGGGCCTCGGTCACGCCCTTGTCGAGGACGAAGTTGTGGTCGTAGCCCGAGCCGACCGTGCGCGCCGCCCGGAAGTCCAGGCGGGTGCCGTCCACGTCCGCCGGCGGGCCGGCCGGGATCAGCTGCCCGTCCACCGGGGTGTACCGGGACGCGGCGATCCGCAGCTCGTGCCCGCCCGCGTGCCCGGCGCCGGCCAGGTTCCAGTACGAGTGGTTCGTCAGGCTCACCACCGTCGGCGCGTCCGTGACGGCCTCGTAGGCGATCCGCAGCGCGCCCTGTGCGTCGAGGGTGTAGGTCGCCGAGACCTCCAGCCGCCCCGGGAAGCCCCCCTCGGCGTCCGGGCTCACCCGCGACAGCCGTACCCCGTGCTCGACCGGGTCCATGTGCCACACCCGCTTGTCGAAGCCGTGGCGGCCACCGTGCAGCGTGTTCGGGCCGTCGTTCGCCTCCAGGGTGTGGGTGTGCCCGTCCAGCGTGAAGCGGGCACCCGCGATGCGGTTGGCGTAGCGGCCGACCAACGCCCCCAGAAACGGCTCGGGATGGCGCAGATAGCCCTCCAGGTCCGCGAAGCCCAGCACCACGTCCGTCCGCTGCCCGTCCCGGTCCGGGACCTCGACCGACTGCACGATCCCGCCGTACGACAGCACCCGCACCCGCACCCCGCCCCGCTCCAGCGTCCAGCGGTGGACCGGGGTGCCGTCGGAAAGTGTGCCGAATGGTTCGCTCATGTGGGAAACACTAGGTCACGGGGTTCTTCGCGGTGACGGTGCGGTAGGCGATCTCGGCCAGGCGGGCCTGGCCGTCCCGGCTCGGGTGGAACCAGTCCCACTGGCTCAACTGCCCCGTACCGAAGCGGTAGTCGAAGACCGCGTTGCCGTCGAAGCGGCACCGCCGGTCCTTGGCGCACACCTCCCGCAGGACCCGGTTGTACGCCTCCACCCGCTCCTGCACCGCATCGCGCCGCCTGCTCGCCCGTGCGTCCAGCGCGTCCGCGTCGCCCAGCATCGACGGGCAGATGCCCAGCTTCCACACCTGCTTGCCGAGCTGGCTGGTGCGGCCCTGCGACCACAGCCGCTTCAGGTTCGGCACGCTGGACACGTACACCTGCGTCTTCGGCAGCGACGCGCGCAGGGAGTCCATCGCCGTCTGGAACTGCTTGCGGAAGCCGGCCACCGGGGTCATCGCGGAGACGGTGGAACGGCAGGCGTCATTGGCGCCCACCATCACCGTGACCAGATCCGGCCGCTGTGGCACGGCCTGGGCGATCTGCGCGGACAGGTCCGCCATCCGGGCCCCGGTCACCGCGTAGTTCCAGCTGTGCTCCGCGGCCCCGGTCGCCCCGAGCAGCCGTACGGCGAGACTGTCCACGGTGGTGTCGCTGCCCGTCGCCCACGACACCTCGGGGCAGTCGGACAGCACTGTGCAGGCGTCGAAGCCGCGCGTGATGGAGTCGCCCACGGCGGCGATGGAGCCGGGGGCGCGGTTCCAGACCGGGGTGGGCCGCGGCGAGGGATGCGCCTGTGCGGTGCTGCCCTGCGGAGTGGCCCCGCCGCCCCCGGAGGCGTCGCAGCCGGCGAGCCCCACGACGGCCGCCACCGCCGTCGCGACGACGGCCCGAGAGCCACGGCCCCGTTTCCGCATCCCCTGGTCCCCTCGTTCGTCGTACCCGGCGGTCGGTCCGTGCACGGTTCCTCCGCGGTCGTTCGGCAGCGCTTCGAACACGCTGGGTCAGTCCCGCGTCCCCTTGGGTGAAACCTCGGGGTTTGGGAGCACCTGGACCGACGGTACGTCACACTCCTTGCGCCGCCGCACGGTAGCCTCGCCCCGTGGCCGCCCTGCCACGCCCGTTCCGTAAAGTTACAAGATGTCGCGGTCTGCCCGGAGGTTCAGGTGACGACACGTGGAGTCCTGTACGTGCACTCCGCGCCACGCGCACTGTGCCCGCACGTCGAGTGGGCAGTCGCGGGCGTGCTGGGCACGCGCGTCAACCTCGACTGGATCCGGCAGCCCGCCGCGCCCGGCACCTGGAGATCCGAGTTCTCCTGGCAGGGCGAGGCCGGTACCGCCTCCAAGCTCGCCTCCGCGCTGCGCGGCTGGCACCTGCTGCGCTTCGAGGTCACCGCGGAACCGTGCCCGACCGCCGAGGGCGAGCGCTACAGCTGCACCCCCGATCTCGGGATCTTCCACGCGGTCACCGGCATCCACGGCGACATCCTGATCCCCGAGGACCGGCTGCGCGCCGCCCTGGTGCGCTCCCAGCGCGGCGAGAGCGAGCTGGAGGGCGAACTCGCCAAGCTGCTCGGCAAGCCCTGGGACGACGAGCTGGAACCCTTCCGCTACGCGGGCGAGGGCGCGCCGGTGCGGTGGCTGCACCAGGTCGTCTGACCGCCCGTCACCCGGCCGTGGACCGTCCTGTGTCCACTCCCCGTCCCCCGTTCGTACGAAAGGGCCCCCACCGGCTGGTGGGGGCCCTTTCGCATGACTCGCCGGGGCGGCGGTCCGGATCAGATCGTGCGGAACGCCAGGACCACGTTGTGGCCGCCGAAGCCGAACGAGTCGTTCAGCGCGGCGATACGGCCCTCGACCGGCAGCTTGCGGGCCTCACCGCGGACGACGTCCGCGTTGGCCTCGGCCTCCGGGTCGATGTTCTCGATGTTGATCGTCGGCGGGGCGATCCGGTGGTACAGCGCGAGGACGGTCGCCACCGACTCCACACCGCCCGCACCGCCGAGCAGGTGACCGGTCATCGACTTGGTCGCGGAGACCGCCATGTGGTCGGCGTCGTCGCCGAAGACCTTGCGCAGCGCCTTGAGCTCGGCGATGTCACCGGCCGGCGTGGAGGTGGCGTGCGCGTTCACATGCACGATCTCCGCCGGGTTCAGGTCGCTGTGGTCCAGCAGGTTCTGCAGGGCGTGCGAGATACCGCGGCCCTCGGGCTCCGGCTGCACGATGTCGTGGGCGTCGGCGGAGATGCCCTGGCCGACCGCCTCCGCGTAGACGCGGGCGCCGCGCTTGGCGGCGTGCTCGGCCGACTCCAGGATCACGACGCCCGCGCCCTCGCCGAGGACGAAGCCGTCGCGGTCGACGTCGTAGGGACGCGAGGCGCCCTGCGGGTCGTCGTTGTTCTTGGACATCGCCATCATGTTGCCGAACGCGGCGATCGGCAGCGGGTGGATGGCCGCCTCCGTACCGCCGGCGACGACGACGTCGGCGCGGCCGGTGCGGATCATCTCGATGCCGTAGCCGATGGCCTCGGCGCCCGACGCGCAGGCGGAGACCGGGGTGTGCACACCGGCGCGGGCGCCGACGAGCAGGCCCACGTTGGCGGACGGGCCGTTCGGCATCAGCATCGGGACCGTGTGCGGGGAGACACGGCGGACGCCCTTCTCCTTCAGCACGTCGTACTGGTCGAGCAGGGTCGTCACACCGCCGATGCCGGAGGCGATGACCGCGCCGAGACGGTCGGGGTCGACGCTGGCGTCCTCGCCCGCCCTGTCGGTGAAACCGGCGTCCGCCCAGGCCTCCTTGGCCGCGATCAGTGCGAACTGCGCCGAGCGGTCCAGCCGGCGGGCCTGCGGCCGCGGGATGACCTCCGACGGCTCCACGGCGATCTGTGCGGCGATGCGGACCGCCTGCTCGGCGGCCCAGTCCTGCTCGAGAGGACGGACTCCGGACTTGCCGGCGACCAGGCCCTCCCAGGTAGAGGCCGCGTCGCCACCCAGCGGTGTGGTTGCGCCGATACCGGTGACGACCACGGTGCGATTGGTCGAGCTCACGGGAATTCTTTCTCCAACGGATACGAGGATTCAGCGGCGCCACCGCCGGGTGGCGGGGCAACGGCCCAAGTCACCGGGCCGCCGGCCCGGTGCCGGGCTGTCTGCCCAGGTGATCGGTCGATCAGGCCTGGTGCTTGAGGATGTACTCGGCGGCGTCGCCGACGGTCTTGAGGTTCTTCACGTCGTCGTCGGGGATCTTGACGTCGAAGCGCTCCTCGGCGGCGACGACGACCTCGACCATGGACAGCGAGTCGACGTCCAGGTCGTCGGTGAAGGACTTGTCCAGCTGGACGTCCTCGGTGGGGATCCCGGCGATCTCGTTCACGATCTCGGCGAGACCGGCGACGATCTCTTCCTGAGTGGCGGCCATGTCAGGCGCTCCTTCGTAGATTTCCAGAGGGTGTGGCGCCCACCGCGTCAGCGGTAGGTGTGTGTTGCTCCCGTACCGGACCGGATGATCCGGCACGGAGTGCCTAGGGGAGGGTAACGACCGTCGCGGCGTACACGAGACCCGCCCCGAAGCCGATGACGAGCGCGGTGTCGCCGCTCTTCGCCTCGCCGGTCGCCAGGAGCCGCTCCATCGCGAGCGGGATCGAGGCGGCCGAGGTGTTTCCGGTGGTGCGCACGTCACGCGCGACCGTCACGTGCTCCGGCAGCTTGAGAGTCTTCACCATCGAGTCGATGATCCGCACGTTGGCCTGGTGCGGGATGAAGACGTCCAGGTCGTCCGCGGTGATCCCGGCCGCGTCCAGCGCCTGCTGGGCGACCTTCGCCATCTCGAACACGGCCCAGCGGAACACCGCCTGGCCCTCCTGCGTGATGGCGGGGAACTTGACGTTGCCCTCGCTGTCCACCGGGAGCTTGGAGACGTCGCCCAGCCGGAACTCGTTCCACGGCACGGTCTGCTTGATGGTCTCGGACTTGTCGCCCTCCGAGCCCCAGACGGTCGGGCCGATGTGCGGCTCCTCGGAGGGGCCCACCACGACCGCGCCCGCGCCGTCACCGAACAGGAAGGCGGTGGCCCGGTCCTCGAGGTCCGTCAGGTCCGACAGCCGCTCCACGCCGATGACGAGGACGTGCTCGGCGGACCCCTCGACGATCATGCCCTTGGCGAGCGTGAGGCCGTAGCCGAAGCCCGCGCAGCCGGCCGAGATGTCGAAGGCGGCGGCCTTGTCGGTGCCGAGCTTGTCGGCGATCTCGGTGGCGACGGCCGGGGTCTGGCTGAAGTGCGAGACGGTGGAGACGACGACCGCGCCGATCTGCTCGGCGGTGATCCCGGCGTCGGCGATGGCCTTGCCCGCCGCCTCGATGGACATCGCGGCGACGGTCTCGTCGTCGTTCGCCCAGTGCCGGGTCTCGATGCCGGAGCGGGAGCGGATCCACTCGTCGGAGGAGTCGATCTTCTCCAGGATCACGTCGTTGGGCACGACCCGGACCGGACGGTAGCCGCCGACCCCGAGAATGCGCGCGTACGGAGCACCCTTCCGTGCCTTGATCTTCGACATGCTCTCGGGCTCCTAATCAGGCACTGTGCTCGGCGACGAGGTCGCGAGCGGCGTCGAGGTCGTCAGGGGTCTTCAGGGCCAGGGTCTGGACACCCGGCAGCGCGCGCTTGGCGATGCCCGTGAGGGTGCCGCCGGGGCACACCTCGATCAGCGCCGTGACGCCCAGCTTCTCGAAGGTCTCCATGCACAGGTCCCAACGGACCGGGTTGGCGACCTGGCCGATCAGCCGCTGAAGGACCTCGGCACCGGTGGCGACGGCCTGACCGTCCTTGTTCGAGACGTAGGTGACGCGCGGGTCGGCGGGCGCGAGCGCCTCGGCCGCCTCCGCGAGCCGGTCCACCGCGGGCGCCATGTGGTGGGTGTGGAACGCGCCGGCCACCTTCAGCGGCACCACGCGACGCACCCCCTCGGGCTTGTCCTCACCGAGCGCGGCGAGCTGCTCCAGGGTGCCGGCGGCGACGATCTGCCCGGCACCGTTCACGTTCGCCGGGGTCAGGCCCAGCTTCTCCAGGTGCGGGAGCGTCGTCGCGGGCTCGCCGCCGAGCAGCGCCGACATGCCCGTGGGCGTGATGGCGGCGGCCTCGGCCATGGCCAGACCCCGCTTGCGGACGAGCATCAGCGCGGCCGTGTCGTCGAGGACGCCCGCGAAGGAGGCCGCGGTGATCTCGCCGACGCTGTGGCCGGCGACGGCACCGGGGGTGATGTCACCCAGTGCCGCGGCGGACAGCAGACCCGCGGCGACCAGCAGCGGCTGGGCGACGGCGGTGTCGCGGATGGCGTCGGCGTCGGCCTGCGTGCCGTAGTGGGCGAGGTCGAGCCCGATGGCGTCCGACCATGCCGCGACACGGGCGGCGGCACCGGGGAGGTCGAGCCAGGGAGTCAGGAAGCCGGGCGTCTGGGCGCCCTGGCCGGGAGCGACGAGTACGAGCACTCTCACACTCTCTCTTGGGGACGGCCAGCGCCGCCCGTGGGGACAAGGACGAAGAACAGCAGGGGGTTTTGTGGGCCCCCGACAAAAGGCTAGGTCTGGGGATCTCCCTCGGCCAGACGCCCCAGGATCAGTGCGATCCGCAACGTGAACGCGGAGCGTACATCAGAAGGCGACCATCCGGTGACGTCAGTCACACGTCGGAGCCGGTAGCGCACGGTGTTCGGGTGAACGAAGAGCATTCGGGCGGCACCTTCCAGACTGGACGCCTGCTCCAGATACACGCTGAGGGTCTCCAGGAGTGCGGATCCCGCCTCCTCCAGTGGTCTGTAGATCTCCTCCACCAGTTGCTCGCGGGCGCTCGGATCACCGGCGATCGCGCGCTCCGGCAGCAGATCGTCCGCCAGTACCGGGCGTGGTGCGTCCTGCCAGGCGGAACACGCCTTGAGGCCCGCCGCCGCGGCCTGCGCGGACCGGGTCGCGGCCTGCAGGTCGGGCACGATCGGCCCGGCGACGACGGGTCCGGCGGCGAACGGGCCGATCAGCGACTTGGCGACGGCGAGCGGATTGTCGCTGCCTCCCGCCACCACGACGAGCCGGTCCCCGAGCACACCCGTGAGCACCTGGAGCTTGGCATGGCGGGCGGCCCGCCGGATGGCCTCGACCGTCAGCTCGCTGTCACCGTCGGGTGCCGTACCCAGGACCACGCACACATGCTCGGGCGAGTTCCAGCCGAGCGCGGCGGCCCGGCTCACGGCCCCCTCGTCGGCCTCCCCGCTGAGCACGGCGTTGACCACCAGCGACTCCAGCCGGGCGTCCCAGGCACCGCGTGCCTCGGCGGCCTGGGCGTAGACCTGGGCGGTGGCGAAGGCGATCTCCCGGGCGTAGACGAGGAGCGCCTCGCGCAGCACGGACTCGTCGCCGGGAGCGGCCACCTCGTCGATGGCGGACTCCATGACCTCGATGGTCGTCCGCACCATCTCCACGGTCTGCCGCAGGGTGATGGCCCGGGTCAGCTCGCGCGGCGCGGTGCCGAAGACATCGGTGGAGATGGCCTGCGGGGCGTCCGGGTGCCGGAACCACTCGGTGAACGCGGCGATGCCCGCCTGCGCCACCAGGCCGATCCACGAACGGTTCTCCGGGGGCATCGCCCGGTACCACGGGAGTGTCTCGTCCATGCGCGCGATGGCCTGCGCGGCGAGGCTTCCGGACGATTTCTCCAGCCGCTTCAGGGTCGCGGCATGCGGGTGGACGGAGTGCGCTGCGGGCTCGGGGTGGGTGGCTTCGGGTTCGGGCACGGGGACAAGAGTGCCTTATCGGGACGGGGCAGTGCGGCGCCGGGTCCCGGAGGGCGAGACGCGCGGGACTACGGTGGTGGCTGTGATGGACGTACGGCGCGCCGGTGAGCGCTACCGCGGAGGGGATGCGGCCGCGGGGATCGAGTCCCTGCACGCCTTCAGCTTCGGCCCGCACTACGACCCGGACAACCTCCGGTTCGGCGCGGTGATCGCGTGCAACGAGGAGCGGCTGGCGCCGGGCGCGGGCTTCGACGAGCACCCGCACAGCCACACCGAGATCGTCACATGGGTGGTGGAGGGGCAGCTGACCCACCGTGACTCGACGGGCCACCGGTCGGTGGTCCGCCCCGGCGACGTCCAGCGGCTGAGCGCGGCGGGTGGCGTCCGCCATGTGGAGCGCAACGACGGCGACGTCCCTTTGGTCTTCGTCCAGATGTGGCTGGCTCCCGGACAGCCGGGCGGCGACCCCTGCCACGAGGTGGTCCACGGCATCGCGGACTCCACGCCGTACGCGGTCCCCGAGGCGGGCGCGATGCTCCATGTCCGCCGGCTGGCACCGGGAGAGCGCACGGCGGTGCCGGACGCGGCGTTCGTGTACGCGCACCTGGTGCGCGGCGGCGTACGGCTGGGCGAGCAGGAGCTGGGCCCGGGGGACTCGGCCCGGATCAGGGACGCGAAGGACCTGGAGGCGGTGGGGGCACAGACGGGGGCGGAACTGCTGCTGTGGGAGATGGCCGGATAAGGAGGGGGAGCGGCCGTGCGGCTGCGGGGGCCGGCCCGTCTTCACGGTCCGGGGAGGTGTGCCCGGCGCACCCGGCGGCTGCTCAGCCCCGCAGCTCCGCCAGCACCGCGTCCGTGAACGGCGTCCACGCCTCGATCGCCCACGACCCGAACGCCCGGTCCGTCAGTGCGACGCACGCCACACCCGCGTCCGGGTCGACCCACAGGAACGTGCCCGACTGCCCGAAGTGGCCGAAGGTCCTGGGCGAGGACGAACGCCCCGTCCAGTGCGGCGACTTGGCGCCGCGGATCTCGAAGCCGAGACCCCAGTCGTTGGGGTTCTGGTGTCCGTAGCCCGGTAGCACGCCCTTGGTGCCCGGGTACTGCACGGTCATCGCCTCGGCGACCGTGCGGGGGTCGAGCAGCCGGGGCGCCTGGACCTCGGCGGCGAAGCGCACGAGATCGGCGACCGTCGAGACGCCGTCCTTTGCCGGGGAGCCGTCGAGGCTCGTCGAGTCCATACCGAGCGGCTCCATGACCGCCTGCCGCGCGTACTCGAAGAACCTGATGTCCGTCGCCTTCGCCACATGGTCGCCCAGCACCTCGAACCCGGCGTTCGAGTACAGCCGTCGCTCCCCGGGCGCCGACGTGACGCGGTGCTCGTCGAAGGCGAGACCGGAGGTGTGCGCGAGCAGATGGCGCACCGTCGAGCCGGGCGGCCCGGCGGGCTCGTCCAGTTCGACGGCGCCCTCCTCGTAGGCCACGAGCACCGCGTAGGCGGCGAGCGGCTTGGTGACGGAGGCCAGCGGGAAGCGGTGGCCGACCGGCCCGTGCGTGCCGAGCACGGTGCCGTCCGCACGGACGACCGCCGCCGCGGCGGTGGGGACGGGCCAGTTCTCGATCAGCGCCAGGCTCTGCAGGGACATGTGAACGAGCCTATGCGGCTCACAGCTGAAGCCGCATCGAGGGGTCCGGCTTGCGGACGAAGCCGAGCGCCGCGTACAGCGGCTCGGCCTGCGCGGACGCGTTCAGATCGACCTGCCGGACGTCCGCCTCACGGAACCAGTCCAGCAGCGTCTCCATGCAGGCGCGGGCGTAGCCCCGGCGGCGTGCGTCCGGATCGGTGGCGACGCTGAAGACATGGCCCACCCGGCCGTGCGGATTGCCCGCCCGCCCGATCCGGTACTCGATGGTGCCCACCACGATCGCGGCGAGTGCCCCGGGCCGCTCGGGATGGTCGATCACGAACGCCGCGAAGCCGTCGTCCGGTGCGCCGAGCCGCCGGCGCAGGGTCGGCAGGGACTCCGTGTGCCACCGGGTGGAGGGATCGGCGGTGAACAGGGAATCCAGCATCACCTGGCGCAGGCGCAGCAGTTCTTCGGCATCCTCGGGCACGGCCCGGCGTACGAGACTCATGACGTGCACGCTAATCACGTGAGCCCGCACCGGTCTCGGTGTTTTCACGGGTTCCGCTTGCTTGGAGTGCACTCCAACGTTTTAGCGTGGAGCCCATGACGGTGATGGAGACCATGGCCGAGGCGGCCGACCACGTGACCGACGTCTGCTCCGTACCGCCCAAGCGGCATCCCCGTCCCGACGGACAGGACAGCTACACCATCAGCGAGGTCGTGGCCTTCACCGGCCTCACCGCGCACACCCTGCGCTGGTACGAGCGGATCGGGCTGATGCCCCACATCGACCGCTCCCACACCGGGCAGCGCCGTTACTGCAACGCCGACCTCGACTGGCTCGATCTGGTCGGCAAGCTCAGGCTCACCGGCATGCCCGTCGCCGACATGGTGCGCTACGCCGAGCTGGTGCGTGCCGGGGATCACACCTACGGCGAACGCTACGACCTCCTGGAGGCGACCCGCCGGGACGTGCTCGCCCGGATCACGGAACTCCAGGACACGCTCGCGGTGCTCAACCGCAAGATCGATTTCTACGCGGACGCCGGGCGCGCCCTGGCGTCGGAGAGGCCCCGATGACGGACAGCAGGATCGCGAAGGCGCACCTCGGCGGCGACGGCCCCGAGGTGGGCGTGCAGGGCCTCGGCTGCATGGGGATGACCTGGGCGTACGGGCCCTCGGACGCCGGGGAGTCGCGCGCCGCCCTGGAGCGGGCGTTCGAGCTGGGCGTCACCCTTTACGACACCGCGGACCTCTACGGCGGCGGGGAGAACGAGAAGTTCCTGTCGCCGTTCTTCAAGGCACACCGGGACGAGCTCGTCATCGCCACCAAGTTCGCGATCTCGACCTCGCCGGACGACACCATGAAGCGGATCATCCGCAACGACGCGCCCTACATCCGCAGTTGTGTCGAGGCCAGCCTGAAGCGGCTGGACGTCGAGGTGATCGACCTCTATTACATGCACCGCCGCGATGTGCGGGTGCCGATCGAGGAGACCGTCGGCACCATGGCGGAGCTGGTGCACGAGGGCAAGGTGAAGCACCTCGGGCTGAGCGAGGTCACCGCCGGTGAGCTGCGCGCGGCCCAGGCCGTCCACCCGATCGCCGCCGTGCAGTCGGAGTGGTCCCTGTTCAGCCGGGACATCGAGGCGAACGTGGTGCCGGCCGCCAGGGAACTGGGTGTGGCCCTGGTGCCGTACTCGCCGCTGGGCCGGGGATTCCTCACCGGCTCGTTCTCCGACGCCGGCACGGACCTCACCGACCAGGACTTCCGCCGTACGATGCCGCGCTTCACCGGCGAGAACGCGGCCGCCAACGTCAGGCTCCTGGAGCCGGTCCGCACGGTCGCCGAGGCGCACGGGGTCTCCCTGGCCCAGATCGCGCTGGCCTGGGTGCAGCAGCAGAGCGCGGTGCACGGCTTCCCGGTGGTCCCGATCCCGGGCACGACCAGGCGCTCGCGTGTGGAGGAGAACGTGGCGGCTACCCGGATCGTCCTGACGGACGAGGAACTGGCGCTCCTGGAGCCGATCGCGGCCAAGGTGGCGGGCGACCGCTACCCCGACATGACGTTCGCGTCGGCGGGGCGGGAGTAAGGGTGGCAGACACCCCCTAGAGCTCCGCCAGCAGCTCCGCCTTCTTCGTGGAGAACTCCTCGTCCGTGACGAGCCCCGCCTCGTGCAGCTCCCCGAGGTGGCGGATCCGCTCGGCGATGTCCGCCGGGTCCCGGCGCGCCGCCGGTATCGCGGCGGGGCCGGCCGAGGGCCCGGCGGTCCGCACCGCGGCCAGCACCGCGGCGGCGAACGGCAGCGACTCGTGCACCGGGCCGTAGCCGAGGCCGAAGACGACCGCGCCCGGGTCCTGGTCCGGCGGCACCTGCTGCCCGGCGTCGGCAGCGGTGGCATCCCGCCGCAGCAGCCGCAGATGGCCGTCCAGGGCCTCGGGGGAGCGCCACTCGACCCCGCTGAGGGCGCTGACCGGGAAGCTCTGGTCGCCGGCCTTCCACTTGGCGGAGGACGCGCCCGTCCAGGACCACCGGAAGGACACCGCCCGGCCGTCGAAGGACGCCTTCCCGTCGTACGCCTTGAAGTGCAGCGGTGTCTCGGGCGGCGCCACCAGGAACCGCTCGGCCGGGGTGTCGTCCTCGGTGATCAGGGACCGCAGCTCGTCGGCGCAGTACTCGGCGAGGGACTGGCGGTCGGGGGGCAGCACCAGCCGGTAGGGGTCCGCGCCCTCCTTGAGCTGTCCGGCCGCCGCCTCCATCAGCGGATCGGCACCGGGCCGGGGCACCGCGCGCAGGACGACGGTTCCGCGTCTGCCCTGAGTCACAGTCACCCCCGCGATCGCCTCCAGGGGGACCCGGCGTTCGCCGAGCGCCTGGAACAGCTTCGGCGAACGGATCCCCCGTTCGAAGCGGATGAGCACGGAGTCGGACTCGAACTCCCAGACGGCATGAAATCCGGCCAGTACGTCACCCATGCGGCTCATCGTATGCGGCACGCGCTCCTCCGTCGCCTCCCCGGGCAGACCGCAATTCCTGTATTTCTACGCGCGTCCGGCCGCCACCGTGCCGGACAAACCCGCCCGGCAGGTGTCGGTGTCGTCGGCGCAGTGCACCGAGTCGTATGCGCCGACGCCGATCTCGGCGAAGTTGCGCAGGCTCTCGGTGCCCGGCGCGAAATATCCGGGATGCCCCTTCGCTCCCTGCGCGGACAGCACCCGTGCCCCGAAGCCGCGCGAGACCGGATCGGCACCGTGACCGAGGCCTCCGAGCTCCAGATACGGCACGTCCTGGATCCAGTCGTCGGCGTCGCGCATCGCCCACACCCGGGCCGTGGTGTGCAGCCCGGCGGCCGACTCGGTGCGCATGCCGGGGCTGCCCGCCACGGTGATGTCGGACACCCGCGACGGCAGGGTGTGCGCGGCCACACCGCAGAGCACCGAGCCGTAGCTGTGGCAGTACAGCTGGACGGACGACCTGCCGGGCAGGGCGCGGACCAGGGCGTCGAGCCGTACGGCCCCCTCCTCGGCGCGCATCGCGGTTGCCGCCTCCACGCCGATGCCCCCCGGCGAGGTGTAGTCGGCCCAGGCGATCACGGCCGGGGGCGTACCGGGGTTCGCCGCGTGCTCCGCCGCGTAGAGCGACTGGGCCATGCCGACGGGTGCCGAGTACATGCGGTAGGTGCGCTGGAAGGTGAGCAGGTCGGTGTCCACGCCGGGGACGACGACCGAGACCCGCCGCGCGGTGTCCAGGTCGCCGAAGACCTCGGCGATCCGGCCCGGGCCCTCCGGGTCGAAGGCCAGGATCTGCCGGCCCTCGGTCATCAGCGCCTCGAAGCGGTGCATGAGACGCCCCGCCTCCTGCTGCCCGACCGACGACAGCCGGTCGTCGTGCATCCGGGCGCGCTCGACCTTGCGCTGGTGGTCCAGGGCGATGCGGTTGGCCTCGTAGCGCAGCCGTACCGGCGCCCCGTTCATGTTGCCGACCGCGAGCGGATAGCGGTGGGCGAGCCGGGCACGCTGACGGGCGCTGAGCGAGGCGAAGAAGCGGGCCAGCTGCGCGGGGGACCCCTCGGGGTCCGGCAGCTCGTGTCCGGCGATCCTGCCGTGCTGCCATGCCGAGCGCGAGGCCGCGAGGGGCGTGGCTCCGGGATGGCTGCGCACGGCGGTCCAGCCGGTCGTCGCGAGCATCACGAAGACCACGGCCAGCGCGAGCAGCGCGCGCCAGGCGTTGAGTTGCGGGGAGGTGTCGAAGGAAGTCACTGGAAGGACACACTAGGAGAACGGGAGTGTCTCGCGTTAACCGAGTGACGCGTCTCACGTTTCGCACCCTTCAATTCCGGCAAAACGGGCGCGCTTTAGGGTTGATCGTCACACTGCGTCGATGAGATGCACGCCACTTGGTACGCCGTGTCACCGTTCTTTCACTCCATCGGCCGTCCCGGTGTCCGGTCTGACGGGAATTCACTTGACGCGTACGGGATCAGCGGGGTGTGAACGGCTCAGTTCGTGCGCCACTTCTCGGCCAATGCCGGGCCCACCGCGTCGAGATGCCGGGCGGTCAGCTCGCGGAGCCCCTCCACGGTGATGTCCTGGCCCGCGCACCACAGCCGCTCCGTGACGCGCATCACTCCGCCGAACACGGCCACCGCGACGCGCGGGCGCGGGTCCGCGTCCACGTCGAGGCCCTCGCGATCGGCGATGATGCGGGCGATGCCCTCCTCCAACTCCGCCGAGCGGCGCAGATGGGTGGCGAACAGGGCCGGTGTCGACTCGATCAACCGATAGGCGCGCAGATGGAGTTCGGTGGGGATGATCTCCTCGACGGCCTCGCCGATGCTGTCCCAGCCCTCCAGGATCGCCTGCCGCAGCGCCTCCAGCGGCGCCTCGTGGGGCGGCCGAGCGCGCACCGCCTCGACGAAGTGCGACTCCGCCAGGGACTGGACGAAGAAGACGGCGTCCTCCTTGCCGGCGAAGTAACGGAAGAAGGTGCGCTGCGACACGTCCGCGGCCTCGGCGATCTCGTCGACGGTCGTGGCCTCGTAGCCCTTGGTGGTGAACAGTTCCAGGGCGGCCCGCAGCAGTGCGTCCCGGGTGCGCTGTTTCTTGCGCTCTCGCAGTCCCGGCCGCGACGCCGTCTCCATCGGTCCTCTTTCCGTTCATCCGCCCGGTTCGGGCTATCGGTACATGACGTGACAGTTACTGACTTGTGAATTGGTTTGTCAACTGTCAGTGACTGTCACTAGCCTCGAAAACATGACTAGTCAGACCACCGTCGACGCGACGGAACCGGGGGACAGGACTTCCGGCCCGTCGGCAGCACCGCAGGAGCGGGCCCCGGACCGCGGCCTGCGTGGACATCCGTGGCTCACCCTCGTCTCTGTCGCCATCGGCGTGATGATGGTCGCGCTGGACGGCACCATCGTGGCCATCGCCAACCCGGCCATCGCCAAGGACCTCGGCGCCAGCTTCTCCGACGTCCAGTGGATCACCAACGCCTACTTCCTCGCCCTCGCGGTCACCCTGATCACCGCGGGCAAGCTCGGCGACCGCTTCGGTCACCGGCAGACGTTCCTGATCGGTGTGGTCGGCTTCGCCAGTGCCTCCGGCGCCATCGGCCTGTCCGACAGCATCGCCCTCGTCGTGACCTTCCGTGTCTTCCAGGGCCTGTTCGGCGCGCTGCTGATGCCGGCCGCCCTCGGCCTGCTGCGGGCCACCTTCCCGGCCGAGAAGCTGAACATGGCGATCGGCATCTGGGGCATGGTCATCGGCGCCTCCACCGCGGGCGGCCCGATCCTCGGCGGCCTGCTCGTCCAGCACGTCAGCTGGCAGTCCGTCTTCTTCATCAACGTGCCGGTCGGCGCGCTCGCGCTCGTCCTCGGTCTGTTCATCCTCCTCGACCACCGGGCCGAGAACGCGCCGCGCTCCTTCGACCTGCTCGGCATCGGGCTGCTGTCGGGCGCGATGTTCTGTCTGGTCTGGGCGCTCATCAAGGCGCCCACCTGGGGCTGGGGCGACGGCAAGACCTGGCTGTTCATCGGCGCGTCCGTGCTGGGCTTCGTCCTCTTCTCCGTCTGGGAGACGAGGGTGCGGGAGCCGCTGATCCCGCTCGGGCTGTTCCGTTCGGTGCCGCTGTCCGCGGGCGTCGTCCTGATGGTCCTCATGGCGATCGCCTTCATGGGCGGTCTGTTCTTCGTCACCTTCTATCTCCAGAACGTGCACGGGATGAGCCCGGTCAACGCGGGCCTGCATCTGCTGCCGCTGACCGGCATGATGATCGTCGGCTCCCCCCTCGCGGGCCTGCTGATCACCAAGGCCGGCCCGCGCATCCCGCTGGCCGGCGGCATGCTCCTCACCGCGATCGCGATGTTCGGCATGTCGAAGCTCGAGGCGGGCACGGGCAGCGGCGTCATGTCCGTCTGGTTCGCGCTGCTGGGCCTCGGCCTCGCCCCCGTGATGGTCGGCGCCACCGAGGTGATCGTCGGCAACGCGCCGATGGAGCTGTCCGGCGTCGCCGGCGGTCTCCAGCAGGCTGCGATGCAGATCGGCGGAAGCCTCGGCACGGCGGTCCTGGGCGCGGTCATGGCCTCCCGTGTGGACAGCGACCTCCCGGGCAACTGGGCCGCGGCCAAGCTGCCGCCGCTCGCCCCCGCCCAGCTCGACCAGGTCTCGCAGCTGGTCCAGCAGGGTGTCGCGCCGGTGCAGAAGGGCACGCCGGCCCCGATCGCAGCGAAGATCGCGGGCGTCGCGCACGACACGTTCATCTCCGGCATGAGCCTGGCCTGCCTGGTGGCCGCGGGTGTCGCGGCCGTCGCGGTGCTGGTCGCGCTGCTCACCAAGCGGGGCGACAACGCGGAGGCGGGCGCGGGGGCCGCGCACATCTGACACGCCGTTCCGCGGGCGCGTTCACCCATCAGGGTGAACGCGCTAAAGATCCCTCCCATCGGGTGCGCGCCGCAGGCCACAGTGGATCACGTCCTTCGTACGGCTGGGGCGTACGGACCAAGGACGGCCGGGCTGCGGCGCGCTGCTGGAGGGGGGCAGCGCGCAGGCAGGAATCGGTGGGGGAGACGGGGGCACCCGCACATCAAGCCCGAACGGACCGACGAGTTCAGGGAGTTGATGATGGCGGGCTATGGACACGGCACGCGCAGGTACCCCCGCTCGCGGGGCCGGATGTGGTCACGATGGGGGTCCCCCCTGTTCGAGGGAAGCCGAGAACTTGGGGGAGGGTCGGATCGCGCAACGCTCGGGGTCGTCGGACTCGTCTGCGCGATCGCGGGCTTCTTCGCCCTCGGCATCATCCTCGGACCCGTCGCGGTGATCTGCGGCTGGCTGGCCATGGGCCGTAGCTGGGCGGGCAGCCGCCCGCTGTCGGCCGTGGTCGCCCTGGTCCTGGGCGCGATCGACACGCTGCTGGCGATCGTCTGGCTGGCCGGCCCCGGGAACGGACTGCTCTGACCCGAGGGGCGGAGCCGGACGGGTCCTCGGCCAGAGGGTGTCGCTCACCCTCTACGGCCGGGGCCCCCCTTGTCATGCGCCTGCGCGAGAGGCACGGACACCTCCGACAGCGTGGCGACCTCGGTCCGCAGCGCTCGTACCTCCTCGGTCGGCGCACCCCGTGTTCCACGGTCGTCATCGTCGTGAACGACCGCCACACGGCGTCGCCCGGCGTCCTGATGTTCCCGTTCGGCGGCTCCCGCTCCACCACCGGCACGGCCGGCGACCAGACCAGGACAACGGGCAGGGGCGGCAGGACAGCCGTCCCCGCCGCCCCTGATCCGTCCGGGCAGGCATCCTGCCGCGGCGCCTACGCGTCGCCGCCCGGCGCCCCGGGGCCGGCCGCGGTCACGTCCAGCAGCCGGTAGCGATCGATGGCCTGCTTCAGCACCGAGCGGTCCAGTTTGCCCGCCCCGGCAAGCTCGGTGAGCACCGCGACCACGATCGACTCGGCGTCGATGTGGAAGTAGCGGCGGGCCGCACCGCGCGTGTCCGCGAAGCCGAAGCCGTCCGCGCCCAGGGACTGGTAGGCGCCCGGCACCCAGCGCGCGATCTGGTCCGGAACCGACCGCATCCAGTCGGACACCGCCACGAACGGGCCCTCCGCGCCGCCCAGCTTCCGCGTCACGTACGGGACCTGCTGCTCCTCCTCCGGATGCAGCAGGTTGTGCTCCTCGCACGCCACGGCCTCGCGCCGCAGCTCGTTCCAGGAGGTCGCCGACCAGACGTCCGCCCGCACGTTCCAGTCGTCGGCGAGGATCCGCTGCGCCTCAAGGGCCCACGGCACCGCCACACCCGACGCCATGATCTGCGCCGGCACCGTGCCCGAGGTGCCCTCGCTGATCCGGTGGATGCCCTTGAGGATGCCCTCGACGTCCACGTTCGCGGGCTCGGCCGGCTGCTGGATCGGCTCGTTGTAGACGGTGAGGTAGTAGAAGACGTCCTCGCCGTGCGGGTGCTCCGCCGAGCTGCCGTACATCCGGCGCAGACCGTCCTGCACGATGTGGGCGATCTCGTAGCCGTAGGCCGGGTCGTAGGCCACGCACGCCGGGTTGGTCGAGGCGAGCAGCTGGGAGTGTCCGTCCGCGTGCTGCAGGCCCTCGCCGGTCAGGGTCGTACGACCGGCGGTCGCACCCAGGGCGAAACCGCGCGACAACTGGTCGGCCATCTGCCAGAACTGGTCGCCGGTCCGCTGGAAACCGAACATCGAGTAGAAGACGTACACCGGGATCAGCGGTTCGCCGTGTGTCGCGTACGCCGAACCCGCCGCGATCAGCGAGGCCGTGCAGCCCGCCTCCGAGATGCCGTCGTGCAGCATCTGCCCGGTCGGCGACTCCTTGTAGGCGAGCAGCAGATCGCGGTCCACCGACTCGTACTGCTGGCCGAGCGGGTTGTAGATCTTCGCGGTCGGGAAGAACGAGTCCATGCCGAACGTGCGGTACTCGTCCGGCGCGATCAGCACGAACCGCCTGCCGAGTTCCTTGTCCCGCATCAGGTCCTTGAGGAGCCGGACAAAGGCCATGGTCGTGGCGATCGACTGCTGGCCCGAGCCCTTCTTCACGGATGCGTACGCGGCATCGCCCGGCAGCTGCAGCGGCTTGGAGCGCACGACGCGTGTCGGCACATACCCGCCGAGCGACCTGCGCCGGTCGTGCATGTACTGCATCTCCTCCGTGTCCCGCCCCGGGTGGTAGTACGGCGGCAGGCCGGACTCCAGGTCCCTGTCGGAGATCGGCAGGTGCAGACGGTCGCGGAAGTGCTTCAGGTCGTCGACCGTCAGCTTCTTCATCTGGTGCGTCGCGTTGCGGCCCTCGAAGTTGGGGCCGAGCGTCCAGCCCTTGATCGTCTTGGCCAGGATCACCGTCGGCTGGCCCTTGTGCTCCTTGGCCGCCTGGAACGCCGCGTAGATCTTGCGGTGGTCGTGACCGCCACGGCCCAGGTGCAGGATCTGGTCGTCGGTCATGTTCTCGACCATCGCGCGCAGCCGGTGGTCGTCGCCGAAGAAGTGCTCGCGGATGTACGCGCCGGACTCGGTGGCGTACGTCTGGAACTGGCCGTCCGGCGTCGTGTTCATCTTGTTGACCAGGATCCCGTCCCGGTCCTGCGCCAGCAGCGGGTCCCAGGTGCGGTCCCAGATCAGCTTGATCACGTTCCAGCCGGCACCCCGGAAGACCGACTCCAGTTCCTGGATGATCTTTCCGTTGCCGCGCACCGGGCCGTCCAGGCGCTGCAGATTGCAGTTGACGACGAAGGTCAGGTTGTCCAGGCCCTCGCGGGCGGCGATCGACAGCTGGCCGAGCGACTCCGGCTCGTCCATCTCGCCGTCACCGAGGAACGCCCACACGTGCGACCTGGAGGTGTCCGCGATGCCGCGCGCCTCCATGTAGCGGTTCATCCGGGCCTGGTAGATCGCCGCGATCGGGCCGAGGCCCATGGAGACCGTCGGGAACTCCCAGAAGTCCGGCATGGACCGCGGGTGCGGGTAGCTGGACAGGCCGTACGGCGCCTTGGACTTCTCCTGGCGGAAGCCGTCCAGGTGCTTCTCGCTCAGCCGGTCCAGCAGATACGCGCGGGCGTAGATGCCCGGCGAGGCGTGGCCCTGGAAGAAGACCTGGTCACCGCCGTCGCCCTCGTCCTTGCCGCGGAAGAAGTGGTTGAAGCCCACGTCGTACAGCGAGGCGGAGGAGGCGAAGGTCGCGATGTGGCCGCCGACCCCGATGCCGGGCCGCTGGGCGCGGGAGACCATCACGGCCGCGTTCCACCGCGTGGCGTTGAGGATCCTGCGCTCGATCTCCTCGTTGCCGGGGAAGAACGGCTCGCTCTTGGTGGGGATGGTGTTGACGTAGTCCGTGCTGCGCATCTCGGGCACGGCCACGCGCTTCTCGCGCGCCCGCTCGATCAGACGGAGCATCAGATAGCGGGCCCGCTCTCGGCCGCGCTCGTCCACGGCGGCGTCGAGGGAGTCGAGCCACTCCTGGGTTTCCTCGGGGTCGAAGTCAGGAACCTGACTCGGAAGGCCGCCAATGATGATCGGATTGCGATCGGATCCGGAAGCCACGCTGTTCCTTACCTGTCAGAGGGCCACTTCTGGCATGTGCCTGCGCCGCTCCCCATCGTGTACCTGGCGCGAGCGAAACGTCATCTCTACCGCGAGGTAACCATGACGGAGAACAGGGCTTCGCGGGCGGTCCCCGACCAAATCGCGACGATAGGCCCGGTCGGTGATCTATGTCGCAAAGCCATTCGAGTCTCGTACCCATGGAGGATTCCGGAATGCGCAAACCGGGCAGAACGGTGTGGTGTAGATCACCGTCGGGCGCGATACGGTGCCTGAAGTTGCGACGACACGGCCAGGATCGTCACCGTTTCGGCGGTCTGAACGGCCGGGTACTTGCGCGATCCGTCCCGCCCGTGTGGACTACGGCCAATGCTTCGCGTACGCGCGTGGCTGAGATAATCACCAAGACATGATCAGGAGGCAACCCGTGAGCGCGACCGCGGACCACGCGGAGGAGCGGACGAACCCTGCCGCGAGGCTGGGGTTCCAGCCCGAGCAGGTGGTCCAGGAGATCGGCTTCGACGACGACGTCGACCAGGAGCTCCGCGAGTCCATTGAGGAAGTCATCGGCAGCGAGCTCGTGGACGAGGAGTACGACGACGTCGCTGATGCCGTCGTGCTGTGGTTCCGCGACGAGGACGGCGACCTGACCGACGTGCTGGTGGATGCCACCACGTACATCGAAGAGGGTGGCTCGATCCTGCTCCTCACGCCGAAGACCGGGCGTACGGGGTACGTGGAGCCGAGTGACATCTCTGAAGCCGCGACGACGGCGGGCCTGTCGGCGTCCAAGAGCGTCAGCGTGGGCAAGGACTGGAGCGGGTCGCGTCTGGTGACGCCGAAGGCGGCCAAGTCCAAGCGCTGACGCTCCGCCGGCGGTGACCCACACCGCGGGCGGCCGCGTGCGGGGGTGTGCCCCCGATCCGTACCGGCCGCCCGAACGGCCTCGTCCGTGCACGCCGGACGGGCTGACATCGCTCAGCCCGTCCGTGGGCCCGCGGTGATCGCTGCGTAGGGTGGTTCCCACCCGAACAGCCTCACCGAAGGGAAGCAGGACCATGGCGATCCAGGTCGGCGACAAGGCCCCCGACTTCGAGCTCAGGGACAACCACGGCGCGACCGTGCGGCTCTCCGACTACCGCGGCCACAAGAACGTGGTGCTGCTCTTCTACCCGTTCGCCTTCACCGGCGTGTGCACCGGCGAGCTGTGCGCGCTGCGCGACAACCTGCCGCAGTTCGTCAACGACGACACCCAGCTGCTCGCCGTCTCCAACGACTCGATCCACACCCTGCGCGTCTTCGGCGAGCAGGAGGGCCTGGAGTACCCGCTGCTGTCCGACTTCTGGCCGCATGGCAACACTTCGCGCGCGTACGGCGTCTTCGACGAGGAGAAGGGTTGCGCGGTGCGAGGGACCTTCATCATCGACAAGGAGGGCGTGGTGCGGTGGACCGTCGTCAACGATCTGCCGGACGCCCGTGACCTGAACGAGTACGTGAAGGCGCTCGACACCCTGTGATTCTTCGGTTCCAAGGCCTGCAGGGCGTGGGAACCCGTCACTAGGATCGACTCGTTGATCCGACACCAACGCACGACGGGGCTCCCTGCCCCCGGACACCAATGGGAGGACTCGTGGGAGTCAGCCTCAGCAAGGGCGGCAACGTATCGCTGACCAAGGAGGCCCCCGGTCTGACCGCGGTCCTCGTCGGTCTGGGCTGGGATGTCCGCACCACGACCGGCACCGATTTCGACCTGGACGCCAGCGCTCTGCTGCTGAACCCGTCCGGCAAGGTCGTCAGCGACCAGCACTTCGTCTTCTTCAACAACCTCAAGAGCCCCGACGGCTCGGTGGAGCACACCGGCGACAACCTCACCGGTGAGGGCGAGGGCGACGACGAGGTGATCAAGGTCAACCTCGCCACCGTCCCGGCGGACGTAGAGAAGATCGTCTTCCCGGTCTCGATCTACGACGCCGAGAACCGCCAGCAGTCGTTCGGGCAGGTGCGCAACGCGTTCATCCGCGTCGTCAACCAGGCCAACCAGCAGGAGATCGCACGGTACGACCTGAGCGAGGACGCCTCCACCGAGACCGCCATGGTCTTCGGTGAGCTGTACCGCCACGGCGCGGAGTGGAAGTTCCGCGCCATCGGCCAGGGCTACGCCTCGGGACTGCGCGGCATCGCGCAGGACTTCGGCGTGAACGTCTGATCCAGGCCGACGACGGACCCGGATACGGCCCGGCCCAGGACCCGATCCTGGACCGGGCGGATCCAGGACCCACCCGGACCGGGACCTGCCGACGTGTGACGCCCTCCCGTCAGGGCGCCGGACGTAGGAGGAGGATCGTTTCTCGTCCGCCGGGCGGTGCCGTCCGTCTCGGTCGGCGGGAGGCGGCCGTCTGCGCCCCTCCACGGGTCTCGGCCGTCCGGGCGGGGAGTGGACGCCTCCGTCGGCCGTCCGCGTCCGTCGGTGGGGAAGCAGTCGTTCCTGTCCCGTCGGCCGGGAGCTGCCGTAGCCACCGGTGGCGGTCCGCCGCCGTGGACCGGGTGCCCGGCGCCCGCGCTCGGCGGTAGGTGCCGGCTCCGCCCATCGGGCGGTTTGCGTCACCGAGCGCCGTGGCAGAGCCGTCCTGGCTCGTCGGGGGGTTTCCGCCCCCGTTCGTCGGGGGAGCCACCCCCCGACCGCCGAGGGTTCCGCCCTCATGTCGCAGGATGACCACTGGGGGGACCGGCCCCCGACCGCCGGGGGTCTCCGCCCCCGGGGATGACGCAGTATCTCGGGGAGGACCAGCAACATGGGCGTCACGCTCGCCAAGGGAGGCAATGTCTCCCTCTCCAAGGCCGCGCCGAACCTCACACATGTGATGATCGGACTCGGCTGGGACGCGCGCTCCACCACCGGAGCCCCGTTCGACCTCGACGCCAGTGCGCTCCTGTGCAGCGGCGGCCGGGTCCTCGGCGATGAATGGTTCGTCTTCTACAACCAGCTCAAGAGCCCCGACGGCTCGGTGGAGCACACCGGCGACAACCTCACGGGCGACGGCGACGGCGACGACGAGACCATCCTGGTCGATCTCGCCAAGGTGCCGGCCCAGTGCGACAAGATCGTCTTCCCGGTCTCCATTCATCTGGCTGATGAGCGCGGTCAGACCTTCGGCCAGGTCAGCAATGCCTTCATCAGGGTCGTGAACCAGGCCGACGGGCAGGAACTCGCCCGCTACGACCTGAGCGAGGACGCCTCCTCGGAGACCGCGATGATCTTCGGCGAGCTCTATCGCTACGGCGGCGAATGGAAGTTCCGGGCCGTGGGACAGGGGTACGCATCCGGTCTCCGCGGGATCGCTCTAGACTTCGGAGTCAACGTTTCGTAAAGCCGGGTACGGCGACGGGGGAGCCCCCTACACATACGGATTGGGTAGCCAGTGCTTCTGAAAACCTTCGGCTGGTCGTTCGTGGTCACCGCGGTCGGCCTCGCCGCAGCGGTCCTCTACGGGGGGTGGACCGCCCTGGGCATCGTGGCGATCCTGTCCATCCTCGAGATCTCGCTGTCCTTCGACAATGCTGTGGTCAACGCCGGAATCCTGAAGAAGATGAATGCCTTCTGGCAGAAGATCTTCCTCACGGTGGGTGTGCTGATCGCGGTCTTCGGCATGCGACTGGTCTTCCCGGTCGTGATCGTCGCCATCACCGCGAAGAAGAGCCCGATAGACGCGGTGAATCTGGCGCTGACCGACAAGGACCAGTACCAGCAGCTCGTGACCGACGCGCATCCCGCGATCGCCGCGTTCGGCGGGATGTTCCTTCTGATGATCTTCCTGGACTTCATCTTCGAGGACCGGGACATCCAGTGGCTGCGCTGGATCGAGCGCCCGCTCGCCAAGCTCGGCAAGGTCGACATGCTGTCGGTCTGCATCTCCCTGGTCGTCCTGCTGATCACCTCCTTCACCTTCGCCACCCACGCCCACCAGCACGGCGGCGCGCACGTCGACAAGGCGCAGACGGTCCTGATCTCCGGTATCGCCGGTCTGATCACGTATCTGATCGTCGGTGGCCTGTCCGGCTTCTTCGAGGACCGGCTTGAGGAAGACGAGGAGCGTGAGCACGAGGAGGAGGAAGAGGCCCGGCGCACCGGCAAGGACCGCTCGGCGGTGCTGCTGGCGGGCAAGGCCGCGTTCTTCATGTTCCTCTACCTGGAGGTCCTGGACGCGTCCTTCTCCTTCGACGGTGTGATCGGTGCCTTCGCCATCACCAACGACATCATCCTGATGGCGCTCGGCCTCGGTATCGGCGCGATGTACGTCCGGTCGCTGACCGTCTACCTCGTCCGCCAGGGCACCCTCGACGACTACGTCTACCTGGAGCACGGCGCGCACTACGCGATCGGCGCGCTGGCCGTGATCCTCATGGTCACCATCCAGTACGAGATCAACGAGGTGATCACCGGTCTCGTCGGCGTCGTCCTGATCGGCTGGTCCTTCTGGTCCTCGGTGCGCCGCAATCAGGCGCTCGCCGCGGCCGAGGGAAAAGGCACGACCTCGGACGAGCTGACTGAGGTCTCGTCCGGGGTGTAGGGCCCCTGGGGCTCGGTCCGTCTGCGCACGCCCGGTCGGCTCGCTCGCCGATTGCGGCTGCCGCGTGGTGTGGACCGGGCCCCGATGAGGAACGCTCTGTTCGGGGCGGCCGTGAGGACTCGTCCTCGGCGGCCGCCCCGCGGCTGTTGAACCACAGGCACTGGGGGGCGGACATGGGTTTCTGGGACGGCGCGTGGCGCGGGCGCGCGACCGACTTCGACTCGGGCAGCGCGGCGACCAACGCGATCGAGCTGACCAAACGGCACCACCGGGTCTCGCTCACCAAGCAGGGAGCGGCGACCGGCAATCTGCGCATCAACCTGTCGTGGCGGATGCGGACCTCCGACATCGGCGGCCCCGAGCGGGGCGGTCTGCTGCGCCACCCCCTGCGGCTGTTCACCCCGGAGGTGGTGCAGGCCCACACCCAGAGCATGGTCAACGTGGACCTCGACCTGGGCTGCATGTACGAGATGAGCGACGGCTCCAAGGGCGTGGTGCAGCCGCTGGGCAACTTCTTCGGGGAGCTGAACGAACCGCCCTACATCAAACTCAGCGGCGACGACCGGTTCGGTTCCGGCACCGGTGAGACGATCTTCGTCAATCTGGACCACCGGGACGACTTCAAGCGGCTGCTGGTCTTCGTCTACATCTACGACCAGACGCCGGCGTTCGACCGTACGCACGCCGTCGTCACGCTCTACCCCAGCAGCGGCCCGCGCATCGAGATCGGCCTGGACGAGCGCCACCCGCAGGCCCGCTCCTGCGCCGTCGTGCTGATAGAGAACATCAAGGGCGAGCTGATCGTCCGCCGCGAGGTGAAGTTCGTATACGGCTTCCAGGCGGAACTGGACCGCCTGTACGGGTGGGGCCTGCAGTGGGGGCGGGGCTACAAGGCCAAGGCGTGACCGACGGCTGCCCGCCGCGCCGCTGCCGGCTCTACCGCCCGATGAACTGCGGCCCCTGCGGCGGCAGCTCGAAGTCCGGGTCGGGCACGGGCGCGGCCGTGGGGGGATAGCCGTAGGCCGGTGCGGCCACCGCGGCGGTCTCCGGCTGCGGGTAGCCGTACGCCGGCTGGGCGGTCGGCTGGGGGTAGCCGTAGGCCGGCTGTGTCGCGGGCTCCGAGGGATACCCGTACGCGGGCTGGCGCACCACCGGCTGCTCCGGCGGCAGCGGCGCCGACACCTCGGGCGGCGCGGGGACGGACGCCGTGGCCGCGAGGGCCGAGGCCGTGGTCGCCGTCGGCAGCTGACCGGTGCCGGCGGGCGGGGCCTCCGTCTCGTCGACCGAGATGCCGAAGTCGTTCGCGAGGCCCTTGAGCCCGTTGGAGTAGCCCTCACCGAGCGCCCGGAACTTCCAGCCGTCGCCCCGCCGGTACAGCTCCCCGCAGATCAGCGCCGTCTCCGCGCCCGTCTCGGGCTTGATGTCGAAGTACGCGAGCGGTTCGGCGTCGGCGGCGGACGTGTCGTACAGCAGGACGCACAGGGAGCGCACCTGGTCGAAGGGGACGTCGTCCGCGGAGGCGACCAGCAGGATCTGGCCCACGCCGGGCTCGACCCCCGTCAGATCCGTCTGGATCGTGTCGGTCAGCCCCTCCGTCTCCCGCTTCTTGCCGAGCAGCCGGACCGCCCCCGACGGGTGCCGGGGCTGGTTGTAGAAGACGAAGTCCTCGTCGGACCGCACCCGTCCGTCAGGACCGAGGAGCAGCGCCGAGGCGTCGACGTCCGGGGTGCCCTGTCCCGGCGCCCACCGCAGTACCGCCCGTACCGCGGCGGCCTTGAGCGGTACGTTCGACCCCTTCAGCATCGCGTGCGTCATGGCGTCATCCTGCCCTCTCGGTCCTGGTCACGACAACGCGGGGGTGGTGCCCTCCGGCGCGGTGTCGCACACCCCCCGCATACCACCGACCGGTCACCGACACAGCCGAGTTACCTGAACTTCATGCCCGACGGGAACCCATGACATGGAGTTCTACGTACTATTACCGGCCACCTCTTTTCGGGTCGTCCAGCCACCATTGTCCGGGTCGTCCAGCGCCACGGGGGAGTCTCATGCGTCATTTCGGGCATATCGCCCCTGGGGAGCGGCAGCGTCTCTTCCATCGGGAGCCGGCCGTCTTCACCGCCGACTCGCCCGCCCCCGTGCTCGCGGCGGCCCTCGGCGCCACCCTGTACAGCCCGGCGACCCGGCCGCACCTGGCCGACGACGTGCTCAAGCAGGCCGGCCGCGGGGTGGTCTCGATGGTGCTGTGCCTGGAGGACTCCATCGACGACGCGGACGTGGTGGACGCCGAGGAGAACCTGGTCCGCCAGTTCGCCCGTCTCGCCGCGCTCCCCGGCGCGGAACTGCCGCTGCTGTTCATCCGCGTCCGCGTCCCCGCGCAGATCCCGGACCTGGTGGCCCGGCTGGGCCCGGCCGTGCGGCTGCTCTCCGGCTTCGTCCTCCCGAAGTTCAACGAGGAGCGGGGCGTGCTGTTCATGGAGGCGCTGACCGCGGCGGAGACGGGGAGCGGACACCGGCTGTTCGCCATGCCCGTCCTGGAGTCCCCCGACCTGCTCTACCTGGAGACACGCCGGGAGGCGCTGAACGGCATCTTCCGCACGGTCGACAAGTGGCGCGACCGGGTCCTCGCGCTGCGCCTCGGCGTCACCGACTTCTGCTCCGCCTACGGCCTGCGCAGAGCGCCCGACATGACGGCGTACGACGTCCAGATCGTGGCCTCCGTGATCGCCGACGTGGTCAATGTGCTCGGGCGTGCCGACGGCACCGGGTTCACGGTGACCGGGCCGGTCTGGGAGTACTTCCGGGCCCAGGAGCGGATGTTCAAACCGCAGCTGCGCCGCAGCCCGTTCCTTGAGGGCGAGGTCGAGGAGCTGCGCGAGGCGCTGATCGAGCACGACATGGACGGGCTGCTGCGCGAGATCGCCCTCGACCGCGCCAACGGCCTGCTCGGCAAGACCTGCATCCACCCCTCGCACGTGATGCCCGTGCACGCACTGTCCGTGGTCAGCCACGAGGAGTACAGCGACGCGCAGGACATCCTGCGGCCCGAGCGCCTCGGCGGGGGTGTACTGCGCTCCGCGTACACGAACAAGATGAACGAGGTGAAGCCGCACCGCGCCTGGGCCGAGCGCACCCTCCAGCGGGCCGAGGTGTTCGGCGTCGCGAACGAGGACATCGGCTTCGTGGAGCTGCTGGCCGCCGGGGTGCCGCGCTGAATGCCGAAGCCACCGTCCAACCGTCGTACTGACGAGGAACCGAGGAAGAACGTGGTCTGGTCCGGGACCTGGGTCGCCGAGCGGCTCGGGGTGGAACTCGTCGGTGACGAGCGGCTGACCGAGCTGCTGGGGCTCGCCCTCCGGCGCAATCCCAGGCGGGCGCATCTGCTCGTCTCCAACGTGCTGGGCAAGCACGTCCCGCAGTCCCCGTCCGTCGTCCACGGCCACGGGCTGACGCTCGGCCGCCGGGTGCGGGACCTGCTGGGCGCCGACGAGGCGGGACGCGCCGTCGTGCTGGGGTACGCGGAGACGGCCACCGGCCTCGGCCACTGTGTGGCGGACGGCCTCGGCCTCGCGCCCTATCTGCACTCCACCCGCCGCCCGGTCGAGGGCGTCGCGCGCGCGGGCGGCTTCGAGGAGTCCCACTCCCATGCCACCTCGCATCTGCTGCTCCCGGAGGACCCGGCGCTGCTGGCGGGCGACGGCCCGCTGGTCCTGGTCGACGACGAGTTCTCCACCGGCAACACCGTCATGAACACGATCCGCGACCTGCACGAGCGCTATCCGAGGAAGCGGTACGTCGTCGTCGCCCTCGTCGACATGCGCTCGCCCGCCGACCTGGGACGGCTCGACGACTTCGCCCGGGAGATCGGCGCCCGGGTGGACCTGGTCACGGCCGCCGCCGGGACCGTACGACTGCCCGGGGACGTCCTGGAGAAGGGCCGGGAGCTGGTGTCCCGGCACGAGTCGGCGGTGCCCGACCGGCCCGCGCACGGCACGGTCACCCGGGTCGCGCTCGACTGGCCCAGCGGGCTGCCCGACGGCGGACGGCACGGGTTCACCCCCGGGCACCGGGCGCGTCTGGAGAGCGCCCTGCCCGCCATGGCCGCGCGGCTCGCCGCCGCACTGCCCGCCGGGGCCCGGCGGGTGCTCGTGCTCGGCTCCGAGGAGCTGATGTACGCGCCGCTCCGGCTCGCCCACGCGCTGGAGCGGCTCCAGGACGGCGAGGTGCGCTACTCCACGACCACCCGCTCGCCCGTCCTCGCGGTCGACGACCCCGGCTACGCCATACGCACCCGGATCGTCTTCCCCGCCCATGACGACCCGGCCGACGGCCCCGGCGAGCGCTACGCCTACAACGTCGCGGACGCCGGTTTCGACGCCGTCGTGGCCGTCGTGGACTCGACGGCCGACACCCCCGCGCTGCACGCGCCCGGCGGCCTCCTCGACCGGCTCGCCGCCCACACCCCGCACGTCCTGCTCGCGGTCGTCCCGAGTTACGTCCCCGCGCCCCCGTACGACCCCGAAAGGCCCGCCATGCTGTCCGAGCCCCTCCGCGGCCCCGCCTTCTCCTCGTATGCGCCCGACGAGGTCGGCTGGCTGCTGCAGGACCTCTCGGACGTCCGCCTGGAGGCGCCCACCGAGGAGCGCGAGGAGGCCGTGCAGAGCGGCGGCGCGCACTACGCCGAGTCGCTGCCGGTGGAGTACCAGCCGAGCGAGCAGTACCAGGAGCTGTTCCGCACGGCCCTCGACGCCTCGGCCGCCCGGCTCGCACAGGCCGTCGGAGTGGTCACCGAGACCGTGCTCGCCGAGCGGTCACCGCGGCCGGTCCTCGTCTCGCTCGCCCGGGCCGGCACCCCCGTCGGCGTGCTGATGCGCCGGTGGGCGCAAGCCCGGCACGGCCTCGACCTGCCGCACTACGCCGTGTCGATCGTCCGCGGCCGGGGCATCGACGCCAACGCGCTGCGCTATCTGGCCCAGCACCACGACCCCCGTGACGTCGTGTTCGTCGACGGCTGGACCGGCAAGGGCGCCATCACCCGGGAACTCGCCGAAGCGATACGCCGGTTCGAGGAGTCGGAAGGCGTCACCGGCTTCGACCCGGAGATAGCGGTGCTCGCCGACCCGGGCTCGTGCGTGCGGACCTACGGCACCCGGGAGGACTTCCTCATCCCGTCCGCCTGCCTCAACTCGACGGTGTCCGGACTGATCTCGCGCACCGTGCTGCGGGCCGACCTGGTCGGACCGCACGACTACCACGGCGCCAAGTTCTACCGCGAACTCGCCGCGGCGGACGTCTCCGTCGCCTTCCTGGACGCCGTCTCCGCCCGCTTCGCCGAGGTCGAGGAGGCCGTCGACGCGCAGGCCAAGGAACTGCTCGCCGCCGACCGCACCCCGACCTGGGAGGGCTGGGCTGCGGTGGAGCGCATCAGCGAGGAGTACGGCATCCACGATGTGAACCTCGTGAAGCCGGGCGTCGGCGAGGCCACGCGGGTACTGCTCCGCCGGGTGCCCTGGAAGATCCTGGCCCGGTCCGGGGCAGGGGCCGACCTCGGTCATGTGCGCCTGCTGGCCGAGCAGCGGGGCGTACCCGTGGAGGAGGTGGACGGGCTCCCGTACACCTGCGTGGGCCTGATCCACCCCCGGTACACGCGGGGCGCCACCGGCGCCGACGGCCGGGCGGTGACCGCATGAGCCCCGTGCTGGTCGCCAGCGACCTCGACCGTACGCTGATCTACTCGTCGGCGGCGCTCGCGCTCACCATGCCGGACGCGAGGGCGCCCCGGCTGCTGTGTGTCGAGGTGCACGAGAGCAAGCCGCTGTCGTACATGACCGAGACCGCGGCGCAGCTGCTCACCGAACTCGGTGACCGGACGGTGTTCGTGCCGACCACGACCCGCACCCGCAAGCAGTACCAGCGCATCAATCTGCCCGGCCCCACGCCGCCGTACGCGATCTGCGCCAACGGCGGCCATCTGCTCGTCGACGGCGTCTCCGACCACGACTGGTACACGGCGGTGCTCGCCCGGCTCGCGGAGGAGTGCGCGCCGCTGGCCGAGGTGCGGGACCATCTGGCGGCCACCGCGGACCCGGCCTGGGTACGCAAGCACCGGGCCGCCGAGGATTTGTTCGTCTATCTCGTGGTGGAGCGCGAGCTGCTGCCCGAGGAGTGGGTCAAGGAGCTGGCGGTCTGGGCGGAGAACCGCGGCTGGACGGTGTCGCTGCAGGGCCGGAAGATCTACGCCGTGCCGAAGCCGCTCACCAAGAGCGCGGCGATGCGCGAGGTCGCCCGCCGCACCGGTGCCTCGCTGACGCTGGCCGCCGGGGACTCCCTGCTGGACGCGGACCTGCTGCTCGCCGCCGACCTCGGCTGGCGTCCCGGACACGGCGAACTCGCCGACGCCGACTGGACGGCACCGGGAATCAGCGCCCTGCCCGAGCGGGGCGTGGCGGCCGGGGAGCGCATCCTGCGTGAGTTTCTGAAGGCGGCGCATCAGGCGTAGAAGGCTTGCGGCTACAGGTTTCAGCCAAAGCTCTGAGGCTCAGCCGCAGCAGCCCCCGCCGCAGCATCCGCCCCCCGAGCCGCCTGCTCGGGGGGCCGGCGCGGGGGTGGCGGCCGTGCCGCCGACAGCCACCGTGGACAGCAGCTTCACCGTGTCGTCGTGGCCCGAGGGGCAGGTCGCGGGGGCCGAGGACTCCGCCATGGGACGGCTGAGTTCGAACGTGTCGCCGCAGGTACGGCAGCGGTACTCGTAGCGAGGCATGCGCACAGACTAACCGGCGGTTCCCGAAGGTCACAGGACGGCGAAGGAGCGGGGCTGCCTGTGTGGCGACCCGGAGAATCTCCTTAAGATCTCCCCAATATTTGCGACATGGCCACTTCGGTGCCGCTCCTGACCCGAGACATCACATAGGTCGCTGATAATTTATATGAGCCGCGGTGAGCCGCAAGGTCGTGAGGGGGGCTCGCTGCCACATGCGTGGCCGCCGTTTCTACCCGCGCGCGCAACACCGAGTGCGGAGGGAGACGCAGTCGTGACCGAGGCATGGCAGCGAATAGGGGGCCGGTGTCACCGGGTCCGTGTGTACACCGGGGGGCATCGTGGCTAACGAGGGCGATGACCGTCCGCACGACCGCCGGGCGACGCCGGGTCAGCCCGGACAGCGCCCCGCCGAGGGCAGGTCCCGGGCCGAGGGGTCCTTCGACCCGGACGCCACGATGCAGCTCAAGGCCGGGGTGGACCTGCCTCCGGACGCGACCGTGCAGTTGAAGGCGGGGGCGGCCCTGCCTCCCGACACCACCATGCAGTTGAAGGCCGGGGCGGCTCTGCCCCCGGACTCCACCATGCAACTGAAGGCCGTGACGCCGCCGGGCCGCGGTGCCGCGGCGCGCGGTGAGGCGGACGCGGCCACGCCGCCGCCGGACGCCACCGTGCAACTGCGCGTTTTCAAGCCGGAGCCGACCGGCCGGCGCGCCGCCCGCAAGAAGGCCGCACCGCCGTCGGCCCTCACTCGTGTCACCACCGCCCTCGCACCGCTCACCGCGAAGCTCGCGCCCTACGCCCAGAAGGCCGCGCCCTACGCCCGCAAGCTCAAGCCGGTGTATCCGCGGCCGGGCCGCGCCGGCTGGCGGCGCTGGGTGCCTTCCTGGCGCCAGTGGCTCGGAGCCGTGCTGGGGTCGATCGGGCTGAGCGGGGCGTTCCTGGTCATCGCCTACGCCGCCACGGACATACCGGACAACCTCAACTCGTACGCCACACAGCAGGACAACGTCTACTTCTGGTCCGACGGCACCCCCATGGCCCGTACCGGCTGGGTGCAGCGGCAGGCGATGCCGCTCAAGGACATACCGGTGCAGGTCCGTTGGGCGGTGCTCGCGGCGGAGAACGAGAGTTTCTACACCGACCCGGGCATTTCCATCAAAGGCATCAGCCGTGCTCTGTACCGTACGGTCGGCGAGGGTGACACCCAGGGCGGCTCCACCATCACCCAGCAATACGTCAAGAACGTCTATCTGACCCAGAACCAGACGGTCAGCCGCAAGTTCACCGAGGCGATGATCGCCCTCAAGCTCGACAACCGGATGAGCAAGGACAAAATCCTCGAGGGCTATCTCAACACCAGCTGGTTCGGCCGCGGCACCTACGGCATCCAGCGCGCCTCCCAGGCCTACTACGGCAAGGACGTCAGTCAGCTCAACGCGAGCGAGGCCGCCTTCCTCGCCTCCCTGCTGAAGGGTGCCGGCCTCTACGACCCCACGCTGAACAAGGCGAACCACCACCGGGCCGTGGAGCGCTGGTCCTGGATCCTCGACCGCATGGTCAAGATCGGCAAGCTGACGCCGGCCGAGCGGGCGAAGTACAAGACGTTCCCCGAGCCGCTCAAGCAGAACCCGCTCTACGACACCGGCCAGCAGAGCGACTATCTGGTGGAACTGGCCTCGCAGTACGCGAAGAAGTCCGCAGGCATCTCGGACCAGCAGTTCGACCTGGGCGGCTACCAGATCTACACGACCTTCGACCGCAAGCGGGAGGACGCGCTCACGGACGCCGTGACCAAGGCCCGCAAGCAGGCCGGGCAGAGTCATGCCGCCCTGGCGAAGACCGCCCACTACGGCGCCGCCTCGGTGGCCGACGACGGACGGATCCTCGCCGTCTACGGCGGTCCCGACCACCGCACACAGGGCTACAACGAGTCCAACGCGGCGACGGTACCGGCCGGTTCGGCGTTCCTGCCGTTCGTCTACGCCGCCGGCCTGGAGCACGGGGTCCACAAGACCCGTGGCGGGCCCACGACCCCGGTGAGCCCGGAGTCGGTGTACGACGGCAACGACGGCGTCCCCGTCACCACGCCCGAGGGGCCGTACTGGGACCGCAACGGCAAGAAGGTCGCCGCCCACAACGACGGCAAGAAGTCCTATGGGCCGATCGCCCTCGGCCAGGCGCTCGCCCGGTCCGTGAACACACCGTTCATGCAGCTCGGTATGGACACCGGACTGGCCCAGGTGCGACAGACCGCGGAGGCGTCCGGACTGCTCTCCTCCAGCATCGGCTCACAGGTTCCCGCGCTGTCCCTCGGCAACTCCACGCCCAGCGCCATCCGTATGGCGAGCGGGTACGCCACCTTCGCCGCGGACGGTCTGCACACCGAGCCCTACTCGGTGCGCCGTATCACGCGCAACGGTGGCACGGTCGCCCTGAAGACGCCGAAGGCCCAGCGGGCGGTCGGCGCCACGGTCGCCCGCCAGGTCACCGAGGCGCTCGACGAGTCCTTCCGGCTGGCCCACCCGGCCGGGGCCCCCGCCTCGGTCGAGGTGGCCGGGAAGGCCGGCACGACACCGGAGGACACCGCCTCCTGGTACGTCGGCACGACCGCATCCGTGTCCACCGCGGTCGTCCTCTACCGCATGGACCTGTCCAAGAGCCTTGAGCCACTGCCGCTCAAGGGACTCGACGGCATCGCCGCCGCCGTCCCCTACGGCATCTGGTCGAACGCCCTGAGACCGCTCGGCTGACGCCGACGACCGAGACACCGCACGCGTCCACCCCTCTCCTCGCAGAACGAGCCGCCCATGACCACGAGAAACGCTCGTCGCCGCCGAGCACGCCCGTCCCGCTTCTCCCGTATCAACGGCCGTGTGACCCTGGCGGTCCTCCTCGCCGTCGCCTCCGTCACGATCACCTTCCTCGCGGTGTCCCGGCCGGACAGCACCGCCGCGACCGCCTCCACCAGGCCCGGGAAGGACGAGGGCAAGGGCACCGGTGCCAAGGCCGCCGAGCCCAAGTGGGACGGCAAGACGCAGATCATCGGGGATGGTTCGACCTCGTACACCGGCCCGCAGAAGGGCGAGTTGAAGGCGGTTCCGCTCAAACCCGGTGAGAAACCGCCCCAGTTCGTCGTGTTCTCCTGGGACGGCGCCCTGCAGGGCGACGACCAACTCTTCTCCCACTACCGTGAGATGGCGAAGCAGTACGACGCCCATATGACGTTCTTCCTCACGGGCATCTATCTGCTGCCCAAGGACAAGAAGGACCTCTACCACCCGCCGCAGCACCCGGTGGGCGCCGCCGCGATCGACTACGCCACCAACGAGCACATCCGCACCACGTTGGAGCAGCTCCGCAAGGCGTACGACGAGGGCAACGAGATCGGCACCCACTTCAACGGCCACTTCTGCGGCGCCAAGGGCGGCGGCGACTGGAGCGTCGACGAGTGGAAGAGCGAGATCGACCAGTTCTACTCCTTCGTCGAGAACTGGAAGACCAACACCGGCTACAAGGACATCCCGCCCCTGCCCTTCGACTTCAAGAAGGAGGTCACCGGCGGGCGCGCCCCCTGCCTGGAGGGTCAGCCGAACCTGCTGAAGGCCGTCAAGAGCTACGGCTGGCGCTACGACGCCAGCTCCCCGGGCGACTTCCAGATATGGCCGACGAAGAAGAACGGCATCTGGGACTTCCCGCTCCAGTTGCTCCCGTACTCGGAGAACGTCCAGGCGCTGTCGATGGACTTCAACTTCCTCTACAACCAGTCCAACGGCGAGGTCCACGGCGACCCCTCGAAGTACTCCCAGTGGGAGCAGATGGCCGTCAACTCGTACATGAACGGCTTCAATCGCGTCTACTACGGCAGCCGCGCGCCGCTGTTCATCGGTAACCACTTCGAGAATTGGAACGGCGGCATCTATATGAAGGCCGTCGACCAGGTCGTGAAGAACGTGTGTACGAAGAAGGGTGTCAAGTGCGTCTCCTTCAGGGAGCTGGCGGACTGGCTCGACGTTCAGAAGCCGGAGACCCTGCAACGCCTGCGCGCCTTGGATCCCGCGCAGTCGCCGGACTGGTCGTCGGTGGTCAAGTGACGCCTGTAAACCCTTGGTTCCACTTGTGCATCCCCCTTCACAACCGGCGTACACGCCATGCGAAGATGCCGTCGTCCGGTAGGTGTACCGGCGTAGAGGGGAAACATCATTGAAATCAAGAAGATTGAGCCGTAGCCGGCGTCGTGCCTCCATAGTCACCGCGGCAGCCGCCTCGGTGGTCGCGGGAGTGGCCCTGCTCCCCAACTGGAGCGCGGGCGCGGCCGTGACCGACGACCCGACGGTGGACCCGGCGACCAAGGCCACCTTCCAGCGGCTGGCCGACGCGGTCTTCACCGACCGCACCAACGCTCTGGTGGACGCCAAGAGCGGCCAGGAGAAGAGCCGGCACCAGCTGACGTCCGGCTTCTCCGGCAAGGTGCGTCTGTCCGGTACGCAGTCGCACGAGGAGAACTCCGCGCTGTCGGAGCTGCGCGGCCGCCAGACCCGCCTCGCGAAGCTGGGCGAGAAGTACAGCGCCGCCAGCACCAGCGTCAAGCTGGACGCCACGCAGGTCAAGGGCCGACGCGCCACGGTCGACGTCACCGAGACCACGACGCTGACGTACGCGAAGACCAAGGGCAACGAGCCGAAGACCACCGGCTTCCAGGCCCACCACGAGCTGACCTTCAAGGCCGACCGTCAGGGCGACTGGCAGCTCACCGGTATCCGAGACACCGACGACGGCTACCTCGCGGTGAACCAGGTCGCCAAGCCGGCTGTCGCGAAGCCGCAGGTCCGCACCGACGACGGTCCGCCGGACGCGCCCCGCGCCGCCACCACGTGGCCCGCGCCCGCGAAGCCGAAGAGCTTCTCCGGCACCGGCTACGACTACAAGGCCATGGCGGCGTACGCGCAGAAGTACTGGAACCACTACAACCCCGACTACCCCGACTTCAACGGGGAGGCCGACGGCGGTGACTGCACCAACTTCGTCAGCCAGTCCCTGAAGGCGGGCGGCTGGAAGCACGTCCCCGGCGACGGGACGGACTTCCACAAGTGGTTCGGCAACTCCGAGATCCAGTCGGACTCGTTCGTCGGCGTCAACGAGTTCTCGTGGTTCGCCCTGTCCTCGAAGCGGGTCACCAGCCTCGCCAACGTCTACCAGGCGGACGTCGGTGACGTGCTGCAGATGGACTTCAACAAGGACGGGTCGAAGGACCACTCCATGATCGTCACCTACCGCAGCCCGCAGGGCGTGCCGTACGTGACGTACCACTCCACCAACACCTACAACAGGTCGGTGGCGAGCATCATCGCGTCGTACCCGAACGCTGCGTACTACGCCTACCGGACCTGACCGGTGCCCTTCGGAGCGGGGGCCGGGCCCGAGCGGTGACGGCCCCCGCTCCCCCCGGCGGGACGGGCTCAGTGACCGGCCCCCCGCTCCTCCCGGATCTGGGTGACCACCCCGGCCACCGTCTGCCGCACCGCCTCGGTCTCCGTCAGGAAGTGCCAGTAGTCGGGGTGACGGCCCTCCAGCGTGGCGACCGCGCGCTCCAGCCGGGCCACGGCGTCGTCCAGCGGGCGGGCATGCCGCGGATCGGGCGTCGACCGGCCCGACATGGCCAGCCGCTGAGCGTCCCGGATCGCGAAGCGGGTCCGCTCGATCTCCTGCTGCGGATCCTTCTGCACGGCGTTGAGCCTTGTGAGCCGGTCCCCGGCGGCGGACACGGCCTCGTCCGTCGTGTTCAGCAGCGCCCGAACCGTCGACAGCAGCGATGCCGCGTCCGCCCAGCGCTGGGCGTCCCGCGCCGACTGCGCGTCCCTCAGCTTCTGCTCCGCCTGCCGCACGGCCTCGGCGGCCTGCTCCGGCACCTGCTGGAGGTCCTGCCAGCACGCGGCCGCGAACCGCCGCCGCAGCTCGCTCAGCACGGGGTCCACCTGCCCGGCGCGCGTGGTGAGCGCCTGCGCCCGGGTGCGCAGGGACACCAGCCGGTGATCGATCTCGGCGGCCCGCTCCGGCAGCCGGGCGGCCTCCACCCGTACCGCCTCGGCCTCCCGCGTGACCCGCTCCGCGCGCTCCAGGGTCCCCGCCACGCCGTGCGCTCCCGCGCCCTGGTTGAGCTTGGTCAGCTCCGGGGCGAGGGCGGCCAGCCGCGCCGCGAGGTCGTCGGCCCGGAGCCCGGAGGTCCGGGTGCCGTCCAGGGCGTTGCTGGCGGCGAGCAGCGCCTGGCGGGCGCGCTCCACGGCCGGCGCGATCCGGGCCAGCTGGGTCTCGGCCTTGCCGAGCAGCGGCCCGAGGCTCTCGCCGAAACGATCCAGCTCCTGCTTGACCCGGCCGAGTTCGTCCTTGGCGGCGACGAGATCGGCCCGGGCGCGGGAGGCCACGGAGGCTTCGAGATCGACGCGGTCGAGATCGTGCGCGTCGACGGCCTCGATGTACCGGTGACTGACCTCGTCGATGCGTTGCCCGAGCGCCTCGAAGTCGGCGAGGACGCGACGGGCGGCGGGGGAGTCGTCGACGGCGGTGATGGTCTCGATCGAGATCCTCAGATCCCGCTGGGCGGTGTCGAGCTCGTAGAACGCGGCCGCCGCGGCGTCCTTGGCGGCCTGCGCCTCGGCCCGCAGCCCCTCGGCCCGCCCCCCGAACCACCGCCGCGTCCCGCCCCCGGCGAACGCCGCGGGAACCACCAGAGCGGCGACGAGGGGGAGGGCGAGCAGAGCAAGGACGTCACGGACGGCGGTGGGCGCGGTGCCGGGGCGGCCGGTGCGGACGGTGGTCGTACGGCCGACGGGCGACGAAATGTGCTGCGGCGAGGTGCCCGCCGGCGACCCGCTGGGGTCGCCGGGGGCGGGACGGCGGTGCCCGCTTGGCGCAAAAGGCGTGCACGGCTGCGGTGGTGTGGCCCGTGATGGTGTGGCCGTCACATCCCTCTCCCGTGCTGTCATCCGCCCTGCCGGAGTCATTCTCCCACCGGTTGAGGACGAACACACGGGCCGGTCGGTTCACAGTGTGCCCGAATGCCTGGCCTCTGTCCCCGCCCTGTTACCCCGCCTCCCGCACGGTGACGGACCCGTCCGACGTCCGGACCTCGACCACGTGCGAGCTGGCGGGATCGCGCGGTACGGAGACATGGACCGAGCCGTCCCGGGAGCCTGTGGTCACGCGGTATCTGTCGTGCGGCAGCCCGATGGTGACCGAGCCGTCCTGGCTGCTCGACCGCACCAGGTCGGGCACGGCGCCCAGCTCCAGGTGGACCGAGCCGTCCCGCGTCGTGGCGTACACACGTCGCGAGCCCACCCCCGTCGCGCTGACCGACCCGTCGCCGCTCTGCAGCGTCAGCGGCCCGGAGGAGTCGGTCACCCGCACCGAACCGTCCCGCGTCCGGATGCTCAGTGCCTCCTTGAAACCCTGCGCCCGCACACTGCCGTCGCCCTCCTCGACACGGACGGTGATCCCGCGGGGCACCTGTATCCGATGTCTGGCGGAGCAGTCCGCGATCAGGCCGGAGCACCTCAGCCGCAGGACGAGCCGGTCGTCCCGCATGGCCCAGGTCACCCGGGGGTTCCCCCCGGCCACGACGGTGCCCCGGAACCACCGCGTGACCTCGACCTTGTCCACGTCGGCCGGAACGATCTCCAGCGCCGAGTCGTCGGAGTCCACCGTGAGCGTATGACCGCGCAGCGCGAAGGAGCGGTGGTCCGGGTGCGGGTCGTCCCCGGCGTCGTTCCCACACGCGCCCACCGTCGCGACGAGCGTCGCCACGAGACCGGTGAGGGCGAGCGCCCGAGCACGCCGCGTAGGTCCCTTGTGCGTCACTGCACGAGCCATGGCACTGTCCCCCTGAGAGCCGAAAACCGAATGCACTACGACCGTACGCATCCGCGATCACCGAGAGGATGCGGCAGACCACCGGATCGTTGCGGGGGCTATCCCCCGGTCCTCCTCCGCATTCGGGTTTGCGGGGTATCCCCCAGGGCAAGGTAGGCTGTCGACTCGTCCAGGGCGCGTAGCTCAGCGGTAGAGCGCCGCCCTTACAAGGCGGATGTCGGCGGTTCGAAACCGTCCGCGCCCACCAGTCCCAGGACATGCCAAAGGCCCAGGTCAGCGGGGGAGAACCCGGAAGCCTGGGCCTTGACCTTTCCCGGCCGCTCACAGCCGTCGTGCCACTTACGTGCCAGATGGGCCGTGAGGGGGCTGCTTCACCCTCCTGATCTGACCGTCGACGTAGTCGGCGATCTGGTGGTCGCGGCCGTTCACGAGGTGCTGATAGATCAGCGCTGCTCGCACGGACGAGTGGCCCATGCGATGCATCAGCTCCCTGGTGGTCGCGCCACCGGTCGCGGAGGGTGTTGCCGGTGTGCCGCAGATCATGGAAGCGGACGCCATCGAGGCCGGTCGCTGCGAGGGCACGGAGCCAGATCCGTCGGAAGTTGTTCCGCCGCAGGACACCACCCCGGGCGCCGAGGAAGACAAGCCCGGTTCGGCCGGCACCGGCGTACTCGGCCAGATGGAACGCGAGCAGGCGCACGAGCTGATGGCGATGACCTACCAGGGCGCGGCCATGGTCCTGACCAAGCTCGGTGAGACCGACCTCGCATGGATCGCGGCCGACCGCGGACTGGCAGCGGCCCAGCAGTCCGGCAACGCGGTGATGACCGGCTCCCTGTTCCGCTCCGTGGCTCACTGCCTGCTGTCCAACGGCCGGTTCGACGCCGCCACTCAACTCATCGGAGACGCAGGGGAGTACCTCCGTCCCGGCCTGGGCGACGCGAGCCCCGAGTTCCTGTCGATCTACGGAACCCTCTTTCTCACCGGCTCCATGGCAGCGGCCCGCGCGGAGGACCGCGCCACGACTCAGACGTTCCTCGCCGAGGCCGACCGGGCGGCGCAGCGTCTCGGCACTGACGCCAATCACGTGTGGACCGCCTTCGGCCCGACCAACGTAGCTATCCATCGAGTGGCCACGGCCGCAGAGCTGGGGGACATGCAGATCGCGGCGGACCTGGGGCCGCAGATCGACACGAGCAGCCTGCCGACCGAGCGCCGGACCCGGCACAACCTCGAAGTCGCCCGAGCGCTCAGCGCCCACAATCGGATGGACGACGCACTGGCCAAGGTCCTCGAAGCGGAGAGCTGGGCGCCTGAGCAGGTGCGAAGCCATTACCTGGCACGTGAGCTCGTCCTCACCTGGGTCCGGAACCAGCGAGGCCGGCCGAGCCGCGATCTGGCGGACCTGGCGAAGAGGCTGCATGTCGTCTGAGCTGGGTACCCTCGGCTGCATGGCGCCGAATGCACACGAAGCAAAGATGGCGCACCCGCGTATGGCAGCGGGTGCGCTCTTCTTTGATGCCACCGGGCGGGTCCTCATGGTGGAGCCCTCCTACAAGGACTACTGGGAGATCCCCGGCGGGTACGTCGAGACCGGCGAGTCCCCATTGCACGCCGCCATCCGTGAGGTCCAGGAGGAGCTGGGGATCACACCGCCCATCGGGCGCCTGCTCGCGGTCGACTGGGCCCCCAACGAGGCCGAGGGCGACAAGGTGCTCTACCTGTTCGACGGCGGCCAGCTCAGCCAGGACGACCTGGCAGCGATCACCTTGCAGCCCGAGGAGCTGAAGAGCTTCGCGTTCGTCTCTTCGGAGCAGATCGCCGAGCGCACGATCCCGCGACTGGCCCGACGTATCCTCGCAGCGGCCGAGGCCCGAAACGAAGCCGCACCGATCTACCTCGAACACGGACAGAAGCCCGGCAGCGAGGCGGCATGACGACACCGCGGAACATGAGCCGGGAGGAAGGCATCCTCCTCGTTCAGCGGCTCATGGACGCCGACTACGCCGACGAGGCAGAAGCCGCCCAGATCATCGCAGCACTGAGACGCGGACTCGGCTGCCCACACATCAGCGACTACGTCTTCTGGGACTTCGATCCGCAGCTGACGGCCCAGAAGGTCGTGGACCGAGCACTGGCCTACGAGCCGTTCGCTCTGTGATCACTCGCTCTGTGATCAGAGCGCGGTAAGACTTTCCCTACTTCATCAAGCCGGCTGCGCTCCGCTCCGCCGGGCGCGCTCCCGGCTCCGCTGCGGGCGACGCTCCTGCCTTCGGCCCGCTCCGCCCGCGCTGCGCCGACGCGCGCCCACGCGGCTAGCCGGGGCATGAGTCGATCACCGCAGAGAAGCGGCCACGGTCAGAACAGCCTCCGGCGGGGGCGCTCAGGCTCCGGGATGGCGGGGGCGCCGTTCGCGGGTGCTGGCGAGCGGTGGCGTGCGTGGGGGCTCCCATCCCGTCTGCCATCGACCCAGGCAGAGCCGAGCAGACGCGGCCCAGGGCGTCCAGGTCGTTCGTACAGTGGCGCGCTCCACCTGGACGCCCTGAACCACGCCCGCTCCACGGTGTGTGGGCCGACGGCAGACGGGATGGGAGCTGGGGTGGATGGTGGGCTGAGGAGGGAAGCGGGTGCGGCTTGGCACGAGCTGTACCAGTGCTTTACGGCACCACCAGGCCGCAGCCGCGCCTGGGCAGTAGTCTCCCTGTGGAGGGGTGCCATGTCTGCGTGGATCATGTTGGGCTCCGGCTGCTTTGTCGTAGTCCTGGGCGTGTTGACCTTGACCGGCAGCCGGGGAATCGCAGAGTACGCGCGATCGCCTAGGGCTGGTTGGGGTCGGATAGCGATGGGTGGCGGTTTCGTCCTGGACGGCGGAGCTAAACTCCTCGGTTTCTCTTCCGGAGCGGGGATGGTTGTTTCCACCATTGCCCTGGGGGTCATCGTGCTCGGTGCGGTGCTTCAGCTCCAGGCTGGAACGTTCGCCAAGGCTCGTCATGCTGGCAACGCAGATTGAGCAGTGCCGCTACTCCCTGGCCAGGGCGACCGTCAAGTGAGCCACTGATGTCTGACGCCAGCGGCTGACACCAACAGCCGCGAACAGGGTCGGATTCCGGCGCACTTCGGCGGCCGGCCGCTTTCCCGGCGAAGTACAGGGTGCGGAAGGCGCCGTGATCGACCTGATAAGGATGAGCACGGACCTCAAAGCCTTTGCACGGGTGCCGCCATCGCTGCCGGGTCGGCGTCCGTCATCGGGGAGTCTGTGGCCCCCCGCTGGATTGCCGCCTTCCCCACCCGCGAACAGGACTCCGCCGTACACGCCGTTCGGCTCGTGTCATCAGGACTCGACCGAGCAGTCTGTGGCCTTGATGCCGATCAGGTCACACCGGGCCGCGTCCTGCGCTCCCCCGGAAAGCCGCTGGACGACCTCCGCAGCCGAGCGCGTCCCCGCATCAAAACAGGCCGAGTTTTGCTTCACGACCCCGGCAAGGATCTCGGTCTGCGCTGTGACCACTTGCCAGCGGTCGTCTTCTTTCTGCACCTCCCTTTTGAGCTCGTTGGCGCGCTTCGCGAATTCCCGCGTGGTCTGTTCGCATTTCGCGGTTGCGCCATCTTGGCCGCCCGCGCCTATGGCGTACCCACCGCCCGCAAGCACAACTGCCACCGCCGCGCTCAACAGCGCAGTTACTGATCGTCTCATGACGCGGGATGGTATAGCCCCTGGTCAGGGGAGGAATATCGGCCCCCTCTCCGGCAGATCGCACCCTGGGTCAGCGGCCTTGGAGGCTCTGAGCCGGGCCGTCTGTGGGCCGTCCGGGGGCGATCGTCGGCGACAACTGACGACAGTCGACGACAGCCCCGCCCCTGCTCAGAGACGGCACACCGTGAAGGGGCGCAGGTGCTCAGCAGCGAAGTTAAGTTGAGGAACACCAGAGGACTCCTGACATCCACAGCTGACATCAACGATGCCGGACGAAGGCGTACACCAGCACCCCTGTTTGGCCATCGTCCCCATCGGCGGCCGCGGCCGGAACAGGCTCGGAGCGAACTCCTAAAGCGGTGCTCGCTCAGCGCCAGGTTCGGCAGTGACGGCAGCGCTGACGGCAACGACGGCGGACGGTAGCGGTGCTCGACGGCCCAACGCGGCACTGGCGTGGTGCCTGTCGTCGACGGGTGAAATGAGGGCCACGGACGGCGGATCAAAAGCGGGCCACTGCGTGATCTCTTAATCATCCTGACTTCACTGGTACGGGAGT
>NZ_JBIAXT010000042.1:32614-66719 GCF_042896945.1 Streptomyces sp. NPDC001222 | reverse complement strand
CTCAGAGCGGCCTTCCCGGCCTTGGTGTCACTCGTCACGTCAGTCATCAACTGTCGCTTCCAGCTCGGGAGTTACACCGCTCACCGTACAGACCCGACGACGGTACTCAGCTGTGGATCCACCCGGATCCCATCGGGGTTCGGCGAGCGACGAGGGTCTCGGCTTTGGATCCCATTTGGGAACGCATGGGGCTCGGCGGGCCACCGGTACGTCTCTATTGAAGGATCTCAGTGGACCCTACTCGGAACGCACTCGGGCTGCGGCGAAGAATCGTGGTCGCCGTGTTGGCCGCCACGTTGACGATGTTCGGGATGGCCGGCCCGGCCGCCGCAACCGTCAGCGCACGGTCGCCCGGCACGCCCGCGGCAGCAAGCGGCTCGGCGCCTGTGTCCGCCACGACAAACGTGACATCGACGAACAAGCATGCCACTCCGCTGTGTTCACTTCCGAAGAAGAAGGGCATGGCACGGTGCTTCGCGGAACGGCGCACTGACGTCGCCTCGTCCAAGGGCGTCCAACGGCTTGCCGCCGCCGTGTCCGGATACGGACCGTCCGACCTCGTCAGCGCGTACGGACTGCCGGCGAACGGCGGCGCGGGCCAGACTGTGGCCATCGTAGACGCCTTCGACGACCCGACCGCCGAGGCCGATCTCGCCACCTACCGCGCCCAGTTCGGCCTGCCGTCGTGCACCACGGCCAACGGCTGCTTCCGCAAGGTCGACCAGCGCGGCGGAACGTCGTACCCGGCCCCGAACGCGGACTGGGCCGGTGAGATCTCGCTCGACCTGGACATGGTGTCCGCCGTGGCGCCGATGGCGCACATTCTGCTCGTCGAGGCGGACGACAACAGCGACCCGAACCTGTACGCGGCCGTGGACGAGTCGGTCGCGCTGGGCGCGAAGTACGTGTCCAACAGCTATGGGTCGCAGTACAGCCCGACGCCGGGCAGCGGTGAGGACCCGTCTCAGGTCACCGATGCCGACGCGCACTTCAACCACCCGGGTGTCGCCATCGTGGCGTCCAGCGGCGACAGCAACTACGGGGTGTCCTACCCGGCCTCCTCGCAGTACGTCACCGCGGTCGGCGGTACGAGTCTCGTCCGGGACTCAGGCGCGCGCGGCTGGTCGGAGTCCGTGTGGAGCGGTGGGACCAGCGGCGCGGGCAGCGGCTGTTCGCTGTACGAGGCGAAGCCGGCCTGGCAGCACGACAGCGGCTGCGACAAGCGCACGGTGGCCGACGTGGCCGCGGTGGCGGACCCGGCGACCGGTGTCGCGGTCTACGACTCCTACCAGCAGGGCGGCTGGGGCGTGTTCGGCGGCACCAGTGCCTCGGCGCCCATCATCGCGGGTGTGTACGCGAACGCCGGTACGCCGGTCAAGGACACGTATCCCGCGAGCTATCCGTACGCGACCCCGGGGCACCTCAACGATGTGACCGCCGGCAGCAACGGCACGTGTTCGCCGTCGTATCTGTGCACGGCCGGAGCGGGTTACGACGGTCCGACCGGGCTCGGCACGCCGAACGGCCTGGCCGCGTTCACCACCGGACCGCACGGTGCCGGCACCGGTACCGTCACCGACGCCTCGACCAAGGCACCAGTAGTCGGTGCGACGGTGGCGATCGGTGACACGACGGCGCTGACCGACGCGTCGGGCCACTACAGCGCATCGGCGCCGTTGGGCACCTACGACGCGACAGCGTCGGCCTACGGGTACGCGAAGAAGACGGTCAGCGGTGTGTCCGTCACCGACGGCGGCTCGGTGACCGAGGACTTCCCACTCGCCCCGCTGCCGACGGCCACGGTGTCCGGCACGGTCACCGACGGATCGGGCCACCCGTGGCCGCTGTACGCGACGATCAGCGTCGACGGCGTGCCAGGCGGCCCGGTCCACACCGACCCGTACACCGGCCGCTACAGCCTGAAACTGCTTCAGGGCCAGACGTACACGGTCCATGTGAACGCCAACCACCCGGGCTACGAAGCGGTGACGAAGAAGGTGACGGTCGGCACGTCGGACACGACCGCCGACCTGAGTGTCCCGGTCGATGTGTACGAGTGCATCGCGCCCGGATACACGGCGCACAACACGGGCACGACGCAGACGTTCGACGGGACGTCGACGCCGGACGGCTGGACCCTGAAGAACACGGACGCGGGAGCCTGGCAGTTCGACGACCCGCAGCTGACGGCGCCCGGCGCGACCCGGGGCAACCACACCGGCGGCAGCGGCGGCTTCGCCGTCGCCAACACCAGCGACAAGTCGAGCCGAAACCCGTACGACATGTCGCTGGTCTCCCCGGTGACCGACTTCTCGGCTGCCGCGCACCCGGACGTGTCGTTCAACACCGATCTGCGGGCCTACGGCGGCATCGCCGACGTCGATGTCACCACGGACGGCGGCACCACCTGGAAGAATGTCTGGCACCGGTCGGCGACCGACGTACCCGGCCCGGCGCACGTCGACCTTCCGCTGCCGATGGTCGCTCACCAGTCCGCCGTTCAGGCGCGGTTCCGCCTCACAGGGCCTTTCCCAGGCTGGTGGCAGGTGGACGACGCCTTCATCGGCGACCGCACCTGCGACCCGGTCCCGGGCGGTCTGGTGGCCGGAACGGTCACCGACGCCAACACCGACCGGCCCGTCGTCGGCGCGACCGTCACCAGTGCCGATAAGCCGGCCGAGCACGCGATGACCTTCGCGACCCCGGACGACCCGAACCTGCCCGACGGTTTCTACTCGGTGTTCTCCTCGCTCACCGGCACGCACGACTTCACCGCGGCGAGGCGGAACTACACCACGACCACAGCCCATGTCGACGTGGCCGCGGACATGGTGACCCGTACTCCGCTCACCCTCAAGGCCGGCCGGATCACCGTCACCCCGGGCAAGGTCGGCCTGTCCGTGCCCTGGCAGGGCAAGGCCGCTCAGACCGTCACCGTGAAGAACACCGGCAGCGCACCGGCCAAGGTGACGCTCGGCGAGCAGGTCGGCAGCACCACTCCGCTGACCGCGCACGGCGCGCCCACCACGCGGATCAAGGGCACGTACTCGCCGCTGTCCCTGCTCGACAAGAACGGCACGAAGGGCGGCACGGCCCGCAAGGCGGCGGGCGCCGCGCCGAACTCCTCGGTACCGGCCGCCGCGCCGTGGACAGCCATCGCCGACTATCCGGCGGGCACCGTCATGGACAACGCCGTCGTCTCACTCGGCGGCAAGATCTACTCGGCGTTCGGGTTCGGCAGCAACGGCATCTACGACGCCATGTACGCCTATGACCCGGCCACCGGAACCTGGTCGCAGAAGGCGAGGACCGCGACCAAGCGTGAGACTCCGGCGATGGCCGTGCTCAACGGGAAGATCTACGCGACCGGCGGCCTGGACGTGGACTGGAGCAACTGGGGACACCCGGAGGCCAGGACCGAGGTCTACGACCCGGCGACGAACGCGTGGACGACCGCCGCGGCCAACCCGCACCCGCTCTGGGCCTCCGGTGTCGCGGTTCTGGACGGCAAGATGTACGTCGTGGGCGGCTGCCCCGGCGACGGGAACTGCGGCGCCACGGACGTCATGGTGTACGACCCGGCCACCGACTCCTGGAGCCGCGAAGCCGACTACCCCGAGCCGGTCAGCTGGGAGGCGTGCGGCGCGATCTCCGGCGAGCTGTACTGCGCCGGCGGCACCGGCCCCAACGGCGAGACCAAGCACACGTATGTCTACGACCCGCACTCCGACGCGTGGGCGCGGGTGGCCGACCTGCCCATCGACCTGTACGCCTCGGGGTACACGACGGCGCAGGGCCGGTTGCTGGTCTCCGGCGGTGTCACCGACCACGACTCGGTCATCACCAACCAGGGCTTCGGCTACGACCCCGCCGGTGACACCTGGGCGCCCGTCCCAAACTCGAACAACACGCTCTACCGCGGCGGCAGCGCGTGCGGGTTCTACAAGATCGGCGGCCGTACGGACGTCCTGGACGGCGGCTTCGATCCGGTCACGGTGGCCGGCGGCGAGTTGCTGCCGGGCATGGCCGACTGCGGCGACACCAACGACGTGAGCTGGCTCGCGGCGAAACGGAAGACGGTCACGGTCGCACCGGGGGCCAGCGCCACGGTCACCGTGAACGTCGACGCGAGTGCCGCGGACATCACCCAGCCGGGCACGTACACGGCGGCCCTGGTGGTCGGCACGGACACGCCGTACCGGACGCCGCTCCTGCCGGTGTCGATGACCGTCGCCCCGCCCAAGACCTGGGGCAAGATCACCGGCACCGTCACCGGGCCGTCGGGTCCGCTGCCCGGCGCACAGGTCCAGATCACCACGCCGAAGGGCCACTACACCCTCAGGACCGACGACGACGGCCACTACCAACTGTGGCTCGACGCGCGGAACAACCCGTTGCAGGTGATCTGCTCGCACAACGGCTACCAGCCACAGGGGACGACGGCACACATCCGGAAGAGAGCGACGACGACGCTGAACTTCGCCTTGCAGAAGGTCTAGTTCAGCCGGGCGGGAGGGGGGCCGGTCCCGGGCGGTGTCACCGCCCCGCCCCCTCCCGTGGGCCGCCGTGCGGACCCGGATCCGCACGCACCCGGCACAACCGCCCATGCCGGCCGTCCGTCGAGCCGCGATCGGCGCGGGACATACCCATCACCAGGTCACCTCAGTTTCGGGAGAAACTCCTTGCCCAGAACCCGTCTGCAACGGAGCGCTGGACGCGGAGGCCGAGCGGCCACCGCCGTCGTCGGCCTCCTGTCGACGGCACTTGCCGTCATAGGACTCCAACTGCCCACCGCCACACCCGCGTCCGCCGCGTCCTCCGGCAAGGCCGCGGCCGTCCGGCAGTGCGCGGACCCCAAGCCAGGACATGTCACCTGCCTGGCGTTGCACCGCACTGACGTGGCCGCCCGCCGCGGTGTCCAGGCGGATTCCGCGACGCCGTCCGGCTTCGGTGCCATCGACCTGCGCAGCGCCTACGCGCTGCCGGCGGACGGCGGCGCCGGCCAGACCGTCGCCATCGTGGACGCCTACGACGACCCGGCCGCCGAGGCCGACCTCGCGGTCTACCGCCAGCAGTACGGTCTGCCCCCGTGCACCACGGCCAACGGCTGCTTCACCAAGGTCGACCAGCGAGGCGGCACCCGCTACCCGGCCCCCGACGCGAGCTGGGCCGGCGAGATATCCCTCGACCTCGACATGGTGTCCGCCGCCGCCCCCAACGCCCACATCCTGCTGGTCGAAGCGGACAGCACGAGCTTCGCCGACATCGGGGCCGCGGTGGACGAGGCGGTCGCGCTCGGCGCGAAGTACGTCTCCAACTCGTACGGCACCGGGTACAACAGCACACCGGGCACCGGCGAGGACCCGGCCGAAGCGACCCAGTTCGACCCGCACTACAACCACCCGGGCGTGGCCATGGTCGCGTCCAGCGGTGACAGCGGCTACGGGGTGGCCTACCCGGCCGCCTCGCAGTACGTCACCGCGGTCGGCGGTACGAGTCTCGTCCGCGATTCCAGCGGGCGCGGCTGGTCGGAGTCCGTGTGGAGCGGTGCGGGCAGTGGCTGTTCGCTGTACGAGGCGAAGCCGGCCTGGCAGAGCGACAGCGGCTGCGACAAGCGCACGGTCGCCGATGTCGCGGCGGTCGCGGACCCGGCGACCGGTGTCGCGGTCTACGACTCCTACCAGCAGGGCGGCTGGAACGTGTTCGGCGGCACCAGTGCCTCGGCGCCCATCATCGCGGGTGTGTACGCCGCCGCCGGTACGCCGGTGAAGGACACGAATCCGGCGAGCTACCCGTATGCCAACGCGTCACACCTCAACGATGTGAGCGCCGCCAGCAATGGCACATGCTCGCCCGCGTATTTGTGCACGGCCGGGGCCGGTTACGACGGTCCGACCGGGCTCGGCACGCCGAACGGCCTGGCCGCGTTCACCACCGGACCGCACGGCGCCGTCACCGGTACCGTCACCGACGCCTCGACCAAGGCTCCGGTGGCCGGTGCGACGGTGAGCGTCGGCGACTCGACGGCCCTGACCGACGCTTCCGGTCACTACCGCACCTCGGTGCCGGCCGGCACGCACGACGCGACGGCGTCGGCCTACGGGTACGCGGACAAGACGGTCAAGGGGGTCACCGTCACCGACGGCGGCTCGGTGACCGAGGACTTCGCGCTCGACACGGTCCCGTCGTCGACCGTGTCCGGCAAGGTCACCGACGGCTCGGGCCACTCCTGGCCGCTGTACGCGACCATCACCGTGCGCGGTGTGCCCGGCGGCCCGGTCCACACCGACCCGTACACCGGCCGCTACAACCTGAAACTGCCGCAGGGCCACACGTACACGCTCGACGTGAACGCCGACTACCCGGGCTACGAAGCGGTGACGAAGAAGGTGACGGTCGGCCCGTCGGACACGACCGCCGACCTGAGCATTCCGGTCGACGCCTATGAATGCATCGCGCCCGGATACACGGCGCACAACACGGGCACGACGCAGACGTTCGACGGGACGTCGACGCCGGACGGCTGGACCCTGGACAACACGGCCGCGGGCGGATGGGCGTTCAACAATCCGCAGCTTCCGTGGTGGTCGTACGGCACGGGCAACCACACCGGCGGCAGCGGCGGCTTCGCCGTAACCGACACCCGCACCATGGACTTCCAGCACCCGGTGGACATGTCACTGGTCTCCCCGGTGACCGACTTCTCCGGCGCCGCGCACCCGGACCTGACGTTCGGCACCGACCTGTCGGCACAGAACGGACCCATAGCCGACGTCGAGGTCACCACTGACGGCGGTGCCACCTGGAAGCCCGCCTGGTCCCGCGGAAACGATCTGCGCGGCCCGGCGCGCGTCGACGTGCCGCTGCCGATGGCCGCTCACCAGTCCGCAGTACAGGTGCGATTCCACTTCAGCAGCCGGCTGCTGAACGCGTGGTGGCAGGTGGACGACGTCCACCTCGGCGACCGCAGCTGCGACCCGGCCCCGGGCGGCCTGGTGGCCGGAACAGTCACCGACGCCAACACCGACCGGCCCGTCATCGGTGCGACCGTCACCAGCGCCGACAAGCCGGCCGACCACTCGACGACCTTCGCGACCCCGGACGACCCGAACCTGCCCGACGGTTTCTACTGGATGTTCTCGTCGCTGACCGGCACGCACGACTTCACGGCGGCGCGCAGGCACTACGCCACCGCCCCCGCTCATGTCGACGTGGCGGCGGACGCGGTGACCCGGACGCCGTTCGCGCTCAAGGCCGGCCGGATCACGGTCACCCCGGGCAAGGTGGGCCTGTCCGTGCCCTGGCAGGGCAAGGCCGCTCAAACCGTCACCGTCAAGAACACCGGCACCACACCGGCCAAGGTGACGTTCGCCGAGCACGTCGGCGGTGTGACACCGCTGACCGCGCACGGCGCGCCCACCGCGCGGATCAAGGGCACGTACTCACCGCTGCCCCTGGTCGGCAAGGGCACTGCGAACCGCAAGGCGATCGGTACCGCACCGCACGGCGCGGTACCGGCAGACGCCCCGTGGACTCCCATCGCGGACTACCTGCCCGGGCCGGTCGTGGACAACGCCGTCGTCTCGCTCGGCAGCAAGATCTACTCGGCGTTCGGAGCCTCCGGCGCCGACTTCTACCACGGCATGTACGTCTACGACCCGACCGCGGGCAGCTGGTCCCGGCAGGCGGGCCCCGCGGACAAGCGCGACGGTCCGGCGATGGCCGTGCTGAACGGGAAGATCTACGCGACGGGCGGCTGGGGCAGCACCGGGGCCCCGGACGGCAAGACCGAGGTGTACGACCCGGCGGCGGGCGCCTGGACGACCGCCGCGGCGAATCCGCGTCCTCTCGCGGGCTCCGGTGTCGCGGTCCTCGACGGCAAGATGTACGTCGTCGGCGGCTGCGACGCGCACTGCGGTGCCACGGACGTCATGGCGTACAACCCGGCCACCGACTCGTGGAGCCGCCACGCCGACTACCCCGAGGCGGTCAGCTGGGAGGCGTGCGGCACGCTGTACGGCGAGCTCTACTGCGCCGGCGGCGCGCGTCCCGGCGGCGAGACCAGCCACACGTACGTCTACGACCCGGCGGCCGACTCCTGGTCGCGGGCGGCCGACCTGCCCATCGAACTGTGGGGCTCCGGGTACACAACGGCGGAAGGCCGGTTGCTGGTCTCCGGCGGTGTCACCCAGAACAACACGATGATCACCAACCAGGGCTTCAGCTATGACCCGGTCGGCGACACCTGGACGCCCATGGCGAACTCGAACAACGCGGTCTACCGCGGCGGCAGCGCGTGCGGGTTCTACAAGATCGGCGGTATTGGCAAGGACCAGTTCGGCAGCGTCCTTCCGGTGGCCGGCGCCGAGGTGCTGCCGGGCGTCTCCGACTGCGGTGACGGAAACGACGTGAGCTGGCTCGCGGCGAAGCCGAAGACGGTCACGGTCGCACCGGGTGCCAGCGCCACGGTCACCGTGACGGTCGACGCGAGTGCCGCGGACATCACACAACCGGGCACGTACACGGCGAAGTTCGCGATCGGCACGGACACCCCGTACTCGACGCCGGGCCTGCCGGTGTCGATGACGGTCGCCCCGCCGAAGACCTGGGGCAAGGTCACCGGCATCGTCACCGGGTCGGCGGGTCCGCTGCCTGGGGCGGTGGTCCAGGTCATCACGTCGGGGGCGCACTACACGCTCATCACCGACGCGAGCGGCCACTACCAGCTGTGGGCCGATGCCCGGAATCCGTTGCAGGTGATCTGCGCGGACGACGGCTATCAGTCGAAGTTGACGACGGTAAGGATCAGAAAGGGAGCGACCACGACGCTGAACTTCGCCTTGCAGAAGTTCTAGTTCCGGCGGGCTGAGAGGGCCCGGGCGATGACATCGCCCGGGCCCTCTCGCGCGGCGTCCCGGCGGGGCAATCCGGTGAAGTCGGCGGCGCGGTCGTCGAGCTGTCACGGCAGTTGCCGGGCGAGTACAGCCGGCAGCGCTCGATCCTGCCTCAGCACCCGCCGGTTGGAGCTGCTCCTCGCCGATCCGTCGCACCGATCCCGTCATTCCCCGCGGAGTGTCTCCCGCCCGGCGATGCGTCGGCGTCGACGGGATCCGGCCCGACGGTCTTCGTGCGTGCCGGGCCGGACGGGGTGCGCAGCCACACCGTCCGGGCGGCGAGGGAGCCCAGCGCGAGGGAGACCAGATGGCCGACGTCGGCGAGTTCCTGGTCGTACAGCAAGGCGGCCGTCAGCGCCGTGGCGAGCAGAGGCAGGCCGTAGCGGCGCAGCCGGCCGACGGCGAGGGCGAGTAGGCAGGCGGCGGTCGTCACCAGACCGTAGCTGATGCCCACGTCACGCGTCCGGGTGGGTACGCCCGGCAGATGGACGATGTGCATCAGCCACAGGGCGCCCTCGGTGAGCAGGGTCGCGGCGAGGTGGCCGAAGACGAACACTCCGCACGCGCGCAGTGTGCCCCAGCGCCATTCGGCACATCCCAGGACCCCGGCCACTGCGGCGATACCGACCAGGGCCGGGACACCGTCGACCACCAGACCGCTGGTGAACAGGGTCCACCACTTGCCGACATCCAGGTGATGGACGTTGCTGCTGTTGTGGCGCACGAAACGGGCGCGCTCTGCGACCGGTTGTCCCTTTAGCCACCATGCAGTGAGCAGCAGGGCCGTGACGTACACGACGGTGCCCGGCAGCCGCCGCCTCAACGTCTCCACAGCCCTCATTTTCATCCGTTTCATGCAGATTCGGTACGTTCTCGCCGCCTGTGCTCGGGCAGTCACGGGCGATGTGCCCGGCCTTACCGGGAAGAGACCGTCTGCCGCTCTGCCTGGTTCCGATGGCGGCCGACATGAGAGGAATTCTCACCAAGCGATGCCGTACTGCGCCCGCAATGACCAGTGGTTCGACCTACACGGGAGGGATTTCGACTGGTGGAACGCCGGATGGAGGGACCCGCGCGGGTGTCGGGCGGTGGCGGCGTCGGTCGCGCGGTGATCAGTCGGAGTCGGGCGTTGGGCGCGATGACGGTGGCAGCACCCGCGGTCCTCGCAGGCTGCGGCGGCAAGCACGCGAAAGCCGCGCGGACGTGGACCTCAGCGATGCGGTTGTCGAGTATCCGTTGAGCATCGCTGCCCGGTCCCGGCCCTTCATCGTGGACCCCGAGGACCTGGAGGAACCCAGTCCGCTGAACGCTCGCGAGGCCCGGGTGCGGATCATGTCGCTGCGGGGAGTGGATGCCGCGCACCTGGTACTCACCAGCGTGGACCTCGCTGACTGCCTTTTCGCCGGGACGGTCCATCTCGATCAGCTGCGCCTGGAAGGGAGATACGCCTTCGCTGTTGCTCCTTCAGGTCTATGCCGACGCGGGGTGCGGCCCGTGCGCTGGACGGCGCGCCGGACGCCGGCCGAAGAACATTACTGGCGTGCCGCGCGCGGCTGGGGCGCCGATGGCCAGGAGCGCACCGGTGCTCGGGCCCGGGCGCCTTGTCCTCGCTGGGCGGTGTCAGTGCTGTACTTTCCCGGCACCCGCGCGGCTCGGCTCTGCCGTGCGGTCTCCGCTCTGCGCCCTGATGCGTGGTCCGCTCGGGCGCAAGCCCGCTGCGGCGAGCTCCGCGTGGGCCCGCTCCGCGAGATGATCCGCTCCGCACCTCTCCGCCAAGTCGACACCCTCGAAGAGCAGTTCCGCCACCCGGTCAGCGTGGCCGCGGCGCCCGAGGTCGATGGCGAAGTCGACCAGTGCCTCGGCGTACAGGTACTGATTGGGGGACTTGCCGAGCGTCTCCACCGCCCGCTCCAGCAGCGCCAAGGTGTCCTCGTCCTCGGACACCGCCGCGCTGAAGCGCAGTGCCTCACCTACGGCGGTGGGCGTGCCGTAACGCTCTGCTCGGCGCAGCGTCTGCGCTGCGAGGGCTCGGGCGGCTGCCGGGTCCTCCTGGGCGAGGGCGAGGGCGAGGTGTCCCGCCCAGGGACACCAGGTCGGATTGAGGATGCCTTTGGCCTCGAGCCGTTCCCCGACGGCGGTGAGTTGGGCGATGGCTTCCTTGCGCCGGTCGCGGACGAGCAGCAGGCGTCCGTACAGCGCCTGGGGGTCCGGGAAGACCACCGCGTTGGGGTACGGCGGCGCGAAGTCGTGCGCCTCGGCGACGCTCAGCGCTTCCTCGTTGTGGCCGCGGGCCAGCAGGATGTCGAGCAGCAGACCGACGGCGTACCACTTGGCGGGCAGCCGGGGTCCGACACGGTCGGCCAACCGGACCGCCTCACGCGCGCAGCGCTCGGCCTCGGCGAGCATTCCGCGCCGGAAGTGGACCAGACCGAGGAGGTTGAAGCCGAAGGAGAGGTGGGCTCCGCTCCACCCGACCTGCTGGCACTCGGCGATGGCGGAGCTGAACAGCTCCTCTGCGCGGTCGCACTGGTCGGCGTACATGTACCCGAGCGCGGTGATGCTGGGCAGCTCGAAGCCCCAGTCCGGGTCGGTGTAGCTGAGCCCCACGGCGCGTGTGGCGACGGCCAGGGCGCTTTCAGCCGGCTCACCGCGCAGCGTCGCATCCCAGGTACGCAGGCACAACAAGGCCTTCTCTCCGACGTTCTGCCCGGACAGATGCTCGGCGAGTCGAGCGAGCCGACGGGAGCGGACAGGCGCTTGCACCTCATGCGCGTCGAAGACCAGCCACAGGTGGTGCGCGGCCTGCAGGCGCAGCCGTGCCCCGTATGACCGTGCGTGGGCAGCCTCGGCCCCCGCCACCGCGGCTGCTTCGCCGAGCTGGTCGTTGTGGGCGAGAGCCTGGGCCAACCGGAAAGTGGCGTCCGCTCTGAGCGCGGGGTCGAGGTCGGGCAGCTGCAAGGCCGCCGAGAGGTGGTTGACCGTGGTGGCCGGTGAGGTGAGCAGGGCAGAACAGCCGAGCTCGTGGAGCACGGCCGCGCGCTCCTCGGCCGGCGGCGGTTCGCGCAGCGCACGCTCCAGGCAGCGATGAGCGGCGTCCGGAGCGCCTTGGCGAAGATTCTCACGTGCGGCTGCGCGCAGCTGCTGGACGGTCTCCGGGTCGTTGCTCGGGTGGGTCTCCAGCAGGTGCCGGGCGGCGACAGTGATGTTCAGGCCCGCGTCGACCACCGCGCCGGCGGCCTGCCCGTGCATCGCGGTGCGCATGGCCGAGGGGATGGCCCGATACACGGCAGTGGCGATGAGGGGGTGGACGAACTCGAGCGTCCTGGTGCCGGTCAGGATACGTGCGACTCGCAATCTGTCCGTGGCGTCCTGAGCCTCGGCCGGTGGGAGCCCGGCCACCGAAGCCGCCAGTTCGGGGGAGATCTCGGTCCCGAGTACGGCCGCCGCCCAGGCAAGCCGCACGGCCGGGTTGCCGAGCCTCTCCAGTCGTTTGACCAGTCCGGTGCCGCGGGACGACGCACCGAGGTCGCGCAGCAGATGGGCCGACTCCTCGGAGGGGGTGAGTCCGCGGTCCTGGACCTTGGCGACGAGTTCGACGGTTTCGTAGGGGTTGCCGCCGGTGACGGCCCAGCACTCGCGGCAGAAGGGATCGTCCGCTTCCGGCCCGAGTGCGCCGCGGGCCAACATGGCGACCGACTCTGGGCTGAGAGCACGCAAGGTGATCGGGTGGGATCCGCGGCCGCCGACCAGTTCACGGAACGCCGCTGCATCGGCAGGCAGTTCGTCCGGGCGATACCCCAGGACGATCAGGAGGGGAAGTTCCTGCACCCGCACGGCGAACGCGGCCAGCCAGGCGAGGGACTCCAGATCACCCCAGTGCGCATCGTCAACGACCATGACGATCGGCGCTTTGTGCACGGCGAGTTGCGTGAGCACCCAGTCCAGACCGTCCCGGACGCCCTGTGGATCCGGCACGGCGGTACCGGCCTGCTGGGCCAAGAGGCCGACGGCCGGCCCGGCGATCTCGTACCAGCCACCGAAGATCTCGCGACGTTCGGCCTCGGTGCAGGCTGCCAGGACGGGCTGCAACAACTGCCGCACGACGTGGAAGGGAACCGTGTGCTCCTGCTCGCTGCCGCGCGCGGACAAGACCGTGCATCCGCGGGCGGCGGCGATGGCTCTGATCTCGGTCAGCAAGGTCGTCTTGCCCAGCCCCGCGGCGCCGCTCAACAGCAGCAGCCCACCACGTCGACCGCCGCGGTCCGTCGAGCGGGCGCAGAGCCCCTCCACTGCCTCCCGTGCGGCTGACATCTCGTCGGCACGCTCGTACAGCGGTGTTCCCGACCGGCTGGGGCCTGTCGAGCCGACTCGTGGCGCGTTGCGTTCCTGTTCCGGCACGCTGTTCCCCTCGCTCCCCAGCCTGCTGGTGAGCCTAGCGAAGTGGGATGATGTGGGGCAGAGGTATGAGGGGAACCGTGTAGGTTGCCTTCCGAACACGGGTGCCAAGGTGGCAGGCTAGGGCGAATTCTGTCTCTCGGGCGCGGTCAGTGGCCCTCCTCGGCGAGGGCCGCCAGTTCACGATCCACGGCGCGCTGGTGCTCCGCCGCCTCGTCGCGGGCCTTCCGAGGGCTCCAACGGCCGACCATGGCGAAGATGAACGGCAGGAAGATCACTTGTCCGGCGGCACAGATCAGCCACCAGGTGCGCCACTGCTCGGGACCCTCGGCCGTGGCGCTCTTCACCTGGGATCCGTAGCGTTGCAGCAGTGCCAACTGCGGCTGGGCCCGGCGCACGGTGGCCAGGCCGTCGGCCCCGACCTCGCGCACCGCCTGAGCCGCCAGCGCCGGCGGGACTGCAGTGGGAGGGTACGCGTCGAGTTCGGCGAAAAGCCGCGGGTGGGCGTCGATGATGGACAGTGCGGGGGCGGCCCGGACACTCGCGGCCTGCACCTGGGCGCCATGTTCGACCAGTGGCGTGGCCGACGTCACCACGACCGGGACGAACGCTGTGGAGATCGCGACCACCGCCCGGATGATCCATCCCCACACGGCCAGACCGGTCGCCGTGGCGGCCGGGTTCTGCTTCTCCACGGTTTCGGTGAAGCTCGCCATCCAGGGTGCGTAGGTGACGCCTGTGAGCACACCGATGGCGACGAACAGTGCGGCGAAGGTGTAGTAGCCGGTGCGCGGCTCCGTGGCGTGCAGGGCGAAGAGCACGGTGACCGTGATCGAGCCGATCGCTCCGACGATCATGAAGGGCTTGCGCACCTTCAACCTGTCGGAGAGCAGCCCCGCCGCCACCAGTGCCACCGCGTTGGCCGCCCAGTACCAGTTGGCCAGCCCGTTGGTGCGCTGCTCGCTGTAGCCGAAGGTCGCGGCGAAATAGACGACGAGGTTTCCCACAGCGCCGAAGTAGAGGAGGAGGAAGAGACTGACAGCGGTGGCCGAGCCGACGACGTCCAGCCGTAGCATCTGGCGCCAGTGGGCCTTGGTCGCCGTCCTCGGATTCATGCCCTTGGCCCGCGCTTCGACCAGCGCACGGTCGCGGAGGCTGACCATGATCTGATCACGCAGCCGGGGCGACAGCTCGCGCAGTCCCATCAGCGCCAACACGAAGACGGCAAGCCCGGCCCAGCCGGAGTAGCGCAGCTCGTCCTGCCAGTCGGCGAAGGACAGGGTGCTGCTGGTGACGACGGTGACGACCAGGCTCCCGATGACCGGGCCCATGGTCCAGTAGCCCATTGCGGTGGCCCGGCCGAGCTGTGGAGAGAAGTCCCGGATCAGTGCCGGCGTGGCCACCAGCACGATGCCTTCGATGAAGCTGAGGCCGGCGAAAAGCACCAGGTAGGTGCTCTTGTCCGGGGCGTTGGGCAGCCCGAGGAGGCTGAGCAGGGCGGCGGCGAGAAGTCCGTAGACCACCATGTTGGCCCGGCCCCAGCGGTCGGCGAGGCCCGCCACGAGCGAGGCGAAGGCGCCGACCGCGTTGCCGATGACGGAGACCCACACGAAATAGCTGTAGGTCATGTGGAAGTGCATGATGATCGACGTGGCGACCGCGTACTGCACGTAGAGGGCGTAGTACAGGACCACGGTGGTCAGCACCACGATCGCCAGGTACGCCATGCGGCGTGAGGTGACGGGGTAGTCGTTCAGCTCGCGGCGCCACAACCGGGCGGCGGAACGGCCGGAGGTTTTTGGTGTGCCGGTATCGGCTGGTCCGAGATTCGTGTCGTCGGGCGAAGCAGGCATGGAAGTCATGCGGCGGCTCCTGGGTGCGGGCCCATGGGCCCGGTGGGGTGGGTGCGGACAGTGCACGCCTTGCGGCGCGGCTGGCACGAGCACTGTTCGGCCAGGTGGGCCGAACCCCGGGGTCTCTGTGTCCAGATGGGGAAGGTGTGCGCAGAGGCTAGTACCGACCAGTCGGTACGACCTAGGGGTGTGCACGGGGATGCCGAAACGTGACCTTGCCCCCGGGGAGGCGCAGAGGGTCCGGTGACGCCGGGACGGGGAGCGTCCGATCAACGGCGGACCCGCTCATCAAGGTGCCTGGCCACATGGGCGGGACGACGACGGAGCATGAGTCCGTGGAGGAGCCGGCAGGCGATGCGACGTCGCCGGCCGCGTGGGTCAGTAGATGCAACCGGCCGCTGAGTACCGGTTGTTGCGGACGCTGACCGAGCGGCTGCCGGACGCACCTGAGGGCGAGGTCCGATCACCTCGGCATGACGAGTACGGTCCGGCCGACAAGAGGGGCGGCAACTCCCTCAGCGGCAGACATGGCAAGACGGTGCTGACCGACGACTTCCGTACTGGACCGTCCGAATGATTCATTGGCGCCGTAGGGTGAACAACGAAAGGGTGTGCCCCGAGCCGACGGCCGGCAGTCGATCGCGGCCATACGTTGAGTCTCGTGTCGCTGAGCTACGCCTTTGTGAACCTGAAGCCCGGAGTGGGAAAGACGACCAGCGCAGTCTGGTTGGCCCACGCACTTCACGAGTCGGGTGTCCCGCCGCTGCTGGTCGACAGTGACCCCGCCTCCTCCGCGCTGCACTGGAGCGAATTGGCAGGTGGCTTCCCGTTTCCTGTGGTCGCTCTTCCGGTGGGCGACGTGCACCGGCGCGTGAACGACTTCCTGGGCGACCGGCAGGCCGTCGTATTCGACGCTCCTCAGATGGAGGACCACGCGCACATCGCCCGGAGCATCATGAGGTACGCAAGCGAGTGGATCTTGCCGGTGGCGCCGGCTCCCATCGAGTTGGATCGCATGGCGCCCATCGGTGGCGAGATGGGCGACGTACAGTCCCTGCGCATCCAGCCGGCTCGCGCCGCCATTCTGCTGAACCGAACGAATCGTGCCGACGCCACGCGTACCGGACCTGACGCCGATGCCCGCGAAGCTCTCACCGAGCGGGGATTCGACGTGTTGTCCACCCACATTCCGCGGCTCGACCTGTACGCCCAGTCATTCGGTAGTCCTGTCGAGGCCAAGGGCTCGGCGTACATGGACCTCGCGGACGAACTCATCAAGCGACAGGACCAAGCATGAATCAGCGCAAGGACACCTACCGAGCCGCGTTGCAGCGCGAACCGGATGCCGCCGTCCCCCGTCCCGTCAAGGTCGCTCAGCTGTACACCCGATACGTCCGGGTGACCATCGAGCTCGACACCGACTTGCCGCGCGACCTCATGAGATGGGCAGGGTCACCGGTGTCCGCGCTGGGGCGGGCCGGCGCCGCTGCACTGCGCCCGCTGAGGAGCGCCTTGTGAGCGATGGGGCGTGGTCGCGCGTGAACAGCTGCCACCGGAAGCGGTCGATGCCGCTGGACTTGCAGCCGACCGGGTTTGCAGGTGTCGGCGGGTGTGCTCTCGTACTGGCTCAAGGGCAGGACGTCCACCGCACCGGCAGCTGACGCGGGCCCCGGATGAGCATGCCGTGGCGCCAGATCAGGGCGGCCGGGTGGGCGTCGAGTGCGAGTTCGGGGCAGCGCTCCAGCAGGGAGCGGATCGCGATCCGGGCCTCCATGCGGGCGAGCGGCGCGCCGAGGCAGTAGTGGATGCCGTGGCCGAAGGCGACATGACCACCCGCGGCCCGCCGGATGTCGAAGCGGCCGGGGTCGGGGAAGCGTGCCGGGTCGTGGTTCGAGTCCGCCAGGGCCACGAGGACCAGCTCACCGCCGCCGGGGATGACTGTGGTGCCGATCTCGACCGGTGCTGTGGTGAACCTGAACGTCGGCGTCTCCACCGGCCCGTCGTAGCGCAGCATCTCCTCCACCGCGTTGTCGATGAGCGTCATGTCCGCACGCAGTGCGCTGAGTTGATCGGGATGGGTCAGCAGGGCCAATACGCCGTTGGAGATCAGGTTGACCGTGGTCTCATGCCCCGCGACCAGCAGCAGCCAGGCCATACCGCGCAGTTCGTCCGCGGACAGCCGGTCACCGTCCTCGTCGGTGGTGCGGATCAGAGCGCTCATCAGGTCCTGGCCCGGGAACAGGCGCTTGCGCTCCAGCAGGTCGACGAGATATACGGACACCTCACCTGCCGCCGCCAGCCGCGCCTCCGGGTCGGGGTCGGTGAGGATCGTGCCGGTCCAGGCGCAGAACGCGGCCCGGTCCAGCATCGGCACACCGAGCAGCTCGCAGATCACCGAGATCGGCATGGGGAACGAGAGTGCCTCGACGAGATCGGCCCGTCCTTCCGGAACCGCCACCATCGCGTCGAGCAACTCGTCGGTGATCTGCTGCACACGCGGCGCGAGCTGCTCGATCCGGCGCGGTGTGAACTCGCGGACGACGAGCTTGCGCAGCCGCTCATGGTCCGGCGGGTCGGAGTTGAGCATGTGCGGTCCCGCAGACGGACTGGGGATCGGAAAGGAGGGCGAGGCGTTCTTCCACTGCTTGGACAACCGCGGATCTACGAGCGCTGCCCGGCCGGCCTCGTACCCGACAACGAGCCAGGCCTCCGTACCCTCTGGAATCCGCACCTTGTGCACGGGGCCGCGCTTCCGCAGCGCCGCGTAAACCGGATAGGGGTCGCGGACGAAGTCCTCGCCCATCGCGACCAGATCGATCACCTCGGCTGCTGCCATCGCCTGCCCCCGTCTCCCGCTCCGCCGGACGCTAGCAGTGGCCGGTCCTTCGGCGAAGGACACATTCAGCCGAACGGGGCCGGGGAGAACGGGCGCCCGCGTCCTGGACGCCGTGGTCGCGGTGGACCACCTCGACGATGTGGCCGTGCTGGTCATCCGGCACGTTGCCGAGTGAAGTCGCGTGGCCTGTCGGCCAGTCGAGGCCGTGATCGAAGAGGGCACCGCGCCGGATCTCATCGAGAGGCAGAGCCAGAGCCGCGGCACCGCACAGGGCGGCGGCGAGCGGGAGTTCCGGAGGGCCCGCTGATCCAGGTGATCGAGTGCACCACGTGAGCGTCCGCAGGGTGTGGCCGTTGTCGACCGCACGCGAGCCGAGGTGGCATGCTTCCACGGAAGGGGTTCCTTGTTGAGACCTGACGAGGTTCACCCGGTCACGGAACTGCCAGGCAGTCGGCCCAGTGGGTGGCCAGAGGTGCCGGGATCTGCGGGACGGCGGCACAGCCGCGCGGGTCGCGGGGAAGGCCGTCACTGGCGATGAGGGTCCAGTTGCCGTTGCCGGAACGGGAGAAGTACTTCATCGCGGCGCCGTCGTCCTGACTGGCCACCCGCTCGGCGTAGGTGGCGCCGACGGTCGGCACGAACATTGCGGCCGCGTAGGTCGTGCTGCCGCAGCTGCCGTAGTAGAAGGTGCCGGTACGGGGCCGGATGTCCACGAGCCGCGGCCGGCTTTGACGGCCGTACGCGGCGGTCACTTCGGTCTTGGCCGCAGTCGACACGGTGAGTGACCGGCAGTCGGCGCTGGACCTCGGGGATGCGGACGCTGAGGGACCCTTGACGATCTGCGACGGGGCAAGGAGTGGGTACGGGAGCTCGCGATCGCGGTCGCGGCCCGTGCACAGTCCGACGCGCGGGCACGGGTGGCGCTGGAGCGACTGGTGCTCGGGGAGTGACGACACAGCGCCACCACGACCGTGTCGGCAGCGCTCGACTCGCCCCTCGGAAACTCGCTGTCCGCCCCCGGCGACGGGGCGGGACGTGCCGGGGCCGGTGACCGCGCTGCCCCGCCGGGCGTCGGTGACGGCCCGGCGGGGCAGGGAACGGCAACCGGCTCAGCTCATCGTGAAGGCGTCCAGGTCGAACAGGTCGCCGCTGCCGCCCTTGAAGACGAAGTACAGCTTGTGCGTCCCGCCCGGATCGGTCACCGGTGCGCTGACCGTCGTGAAGGCACCGGAGGTGCTGCCGATCGTCGCCGTGCCGGCCAGCGGGCCGTCGGGCGCATCGGTGTGGATCTCGATCGTGCCGCCGGCACCGCTCGACTCGGCCCGGAAGCCGACCTTGCTCACACCCTGGAGGTCGTACGGGTCGAACTCGATCCAGTCACCGTCGTTGATCGACGTGACCGCCTTGCCGCCCTCGGCGCCGGCGACTGAGCTCGTCTGCACACCGGACTGCGTGCGGAAGAACTCGGCCTGCCGGGAGTTGGGCTGCAGAACGATCTGCGTCGTGCCGGTGAGGTCGGGAACCCCGGCGGTCGGGGAGGTGTCGGTGTAGCTCGCGGAGAGGATGGCGTAGAAGTTGTCTGCGTCCGTGTGGCCCGCCGTGGTCATGGAGAACGTACCGCTGCACCCCGTGGCCTGCGAGAGGTTGTGGGAGTGCATGTCATGGCCGAGCGCGTAGCTGACCTGGACCCTGGAGCAGTCCACAGGGGTGCCGTCCGGGTCCGTCGCGTCGATCTTCCACGCGATCTTGTCCCCGTCCTTGAACGTCAGTCCGTTCGGGGGCTGGGAGAACGACAGCACCGGAGCGGAGTTGCCCACCGTGACCAGGACCGCGGCGACACCCGTCCTGCCGCTCGGGTCGCTGACCGTGAGCTTGGCGTGGTACTGGCCGTTCGCGGTGTAGGTGAACGACGGGGTGGCACTCGTGGAGTCGGTCTTGCCGTCGTTGTCGAAGTCCCAGGCGTAGCTGAGCTTGTCGTTCTCCGGGTCGGTCGACGCCGTACCGTCGAACTTGACCGTCAGCGGTGCCTTGCCCGACGACGTGTCGGTCTTGATCATTGCGGTCGGCGCCTTGTTGCCCGGCGCGTACTCGATCTTGTAGAGCCCGGCGTCCAACGAGCCGCCGAACCACGCGCTGCCGTAGTCGAGCACGTACAGCGAGCCGTCCGGGCCGAACTCGGTGTCGATGGGCTCGACCAGGTTGGCCCAGTCCCTGCCGTTGGTCAGGGTGTCGATCGACTGGATCTTTCCGCTGCTGTCGGACGAGATCGGCTTGATCCAGTGGGCGCCGAACTCGTAGGCGAAGAACTTCCCGTCATAGCTCTGGGGGAACTTGACCGATGACTTCAGCTGCGAGTCGTAGTTGTAGACGGGGCCGCCCATCGGCGCGCCCTGGCCGCCGAGCTGGGGGAACTGCGGGTTGCCCGCGTAGTGGTTCCAGATCCAGGCCGGCTGGGCCGGAGGCAGGTTCTTCAGGCCGGTGTTCAGGGGAGCGTCGTTGACCGGGTGGGCGCAGTCGAAGGGCTGCCCGGACTCTCCGGTGGCGAAGTCGTACTGGACGTACGGCGTGTTGTTGCCGATGCAGTACGGCCATCCGAAGAAGCCGGGCTTGGTGATCCGGTTGTACTCGACGGTGTTCTCCGGCCCGCGCTTGGGGTTCGCGGTGCCGGCGTCCGGGCCGTAGTCGGCCAGGTAGATGACGCCGGTCTTCTTGTCGACGTTGAACCGGAAGGGGTTGCGGAAGCCCATCGCGTAGATCTCGGGACGCGTCTTCGCGGTGTTCCGCGGGAAGAGGTTGCCGTCCGGAATCGTGTACGTGCCGTTGTCGTGCACCTTGATCCGAAGCAGCTTGCCGCGCAGGTCGTCGGTGTTGGCCGTGGAGCGCTCGTTGTCGAAGACGGGGTTGCGGTTCGGCCGCCGGTCGATGGGGGCGTAGCCGTCGGAGGCGAACGGATTGGAGTCGTCACCTGTGCTCAGCAGCAGGTTGCCGTTGCCGTCGAAGTGCATGTCGCCCGCGACATGGCAGCACTGCCCGCGGTCGGTGTCGACCTGCATGATCTTCTTCTCGCTGGACAGGTCCAGCTTGCCGTCGGTGAAGGTGAAGCGGGACAGCTGGTTGTGGCCCTTGTAGGGCGCGAAGTCGGCTGCTGTTCCGTTCTCCGGGGCGTCGGTCATGGGGGTGTCCAGCCTCGGCGCGTAGTAGGCGTAGACCCAGTGGTTCTTGGCGAAGTGCGGGTCGAGCGCGATGGTCTGCAACCCGTCCTCGTCATGGGTGTAGACCGACAGCTTCGCCGCCACGTCGGTGAGGCCGTCGAGGGTGGTGTGGTAGATGGTCCCGTCGCGGGAGCTGTGCAGTGCGCTGCCGTCGGGCAGCACGGCGAGTCCCATGGGCTCGCCCACCTGGTCCGGTCCCTTGGCGAGGGTGACCTGCTGGAAGTCGGACGTCGCGGCACCGGGTGCGGCCGCGGCCGTACGGGCCGCCGGCTCGGTCCGCGCCTGCGCGGCCGTCGATCCGGCCACCGCGACCCCCACGCTGAGCACTGCGCTCAACGTGGCGGTGAGTAGTCGGCTTACTGGTGTACGCACGTACTGCCTGCCTCTCGTGTGGCGCTGCGTTGGACATGGCGCGATCGGTCGCGTCGCGCGGGGTATCGAGCCGGGTCCGGATGCCCGGGCGTCGGCGTGTGCCGTTTCACCGGGGGAGTGGGCAGGTGACCCAGGTGTGCGCGGCCGCCCAAGACCGGTGTCGAGCCCGGTGTGACTGCGGACGGAGCAACGGCTGTGGTCGTGCGGTCCGGAGTGGGACGTGAACTCAGGGCTCGGTGGGGTCCACGGCTCCCTGATGAAGCGTCACGAGCGTGAATCCGTGGCCACGCACTGTCAAGAAGTACTGCTCAGTAGCCGCGTTTCATGACCTCAAGTGGCCACATCTTTTGCTCGTCTCGTGAAAAGTACTGGCAGTCCATGGTGAACTATCGGCGATCTGAGGTGTTCATCGTCCGCCAGGGAGTCGAGGTCGTGCTGTCGCCGTCGCGCGATCCCCGAGGATCCGCGCCCCGGCAGCCGCACCGCGCCCGCTCACCGGGCACGACTCCCGCCGTCCCCCGTGAGTTCCGCCAACTGCCCGTCCGCCAGGCGTTCCTGGCCGGCGAACGCCCCCGTACCACCCCCGTCCGAACACCCCGGGCGAGGGCGTCTGTCCTTGACGGCCCCCACCGCGGGCGTACTGCGGCTCGGGGGTGCTCCACATCTAAGGAGTGATGATGGGTAAGTTCACCCATGACTTCGACCGCAGAGGCTTTCTGCGCGCGGCAGCCGCCGGCACCGTGGCGATCGGCGCGGCGTCCGTCGCAGGCGCGCTCCCCGCAGCCGCCCAGACACTCGCCCCGCACGCCGGGCCCCAGGGCGCCAGCCTGACCATCCCCAAGGACGCCATCGGCATCCAGCTCTACAGCGTCCGCGACAAGGTCAGTCAACTCGGCTTCCGCGTCGTCTTCGAGGAGCTGTCGCGGATGGGCTACAAGGAGGTCGAGTTCGCCGGCTACACCCAGAACACCTCCATCCTCGGCCGGCAGATCACCGTCCAGGAGATCCGCACGCTGCTCGACGACAACGGCCTGCGGGCCATCGGCAGCCACATCGGCATCGGCGCCTTCCGCAGCAACCTGCAGCAGGAGCTCGACAACGCCCAGATCCTCGGCATGCCGAACATCGGGACCCCGAACGCCCCCTCGGACACCCGGACGGTCGTCGCCTACCAGGCGGCCGCGCAGGAATTCAACCACTGGGGCGAGGCCGCGACGGCGCGCGGGCTCAAGCTCTACCAGCACAACCACTGGGCCGAGTTCGCCTTCGCCACGGACCAGCCGGCGGTGCGTCTGTACGACGTCTTCCTGGAGAACACCGACTCCGCCCATGTCTACCTCGAGATGGACGTGTACTGGGCCTTCGTCGGCCAGTTCCGCTACCCGGGCTTCGACCCCGCCGCGTACGTGCGCAAGCACCCCTACCGGTACACGCTGTTCCACATGAAGGACGGCAAGACCGACCCCAAGGCCGCCGACGGCTACGACATGACCGAGTTCGGTGCCGGGGACATGCGCTACCAGCGCTTCATCCACGCGATCGGCCCCTTCGGCAACCACCACGGCATCTGGGAGCAGGACACCGCCCCCGGCACCCAGCCCGACCCGCCCGGTTCGCTCGGTGCCGCGCAGCGCAGCTACACCGCGCTTGCGGACCTGTTGTCCTGATACGACGTCATCGCTCCGCCCCCGCCTCCCGCCCCGCTCCTGCCGGGGCGGGCGGCACAGCGGGGCGGCCGCTTCTCATGTCCCTCGTCGGCGCGGACAACGCGGGCCGGCGAGCCGTGCCTTCCCCCAGAAGGTGAGCCAAGTGAGCGTCCGGTACGGTCTGCTCACCCTGCTGCGGGACCACGGTCCGCAGTTCGCGCCCAGTTGACCGGCCAGCTCCAGGTGCCGCGTCCGCGCCTGCTGGCCGAGCTCGACCGCCTGATGGCGTCGGGGGCCGTAGTGGAGGCGGGGCCGAACGCCTCCTGCGGCAGACGCCGCTCCCCTGTCGTGGACCTCAACCCCGATCTGCGCCTGGCCGCGATCGACCTCGACGCCCGCTCGGTCGGCGTCGAGGTGACCGACGGCCGCCAGCGGGCGTTGGCGTCGCGCCGACCTCGGGCACGTCCTGCTCGCGGAACTCCGTAGCGTCGTCTACCAGCGGTCGTTGCCGCTGGCCACCGGCGACCTGCCGATCGTGCTGTCCGAGCTGGGCGGCCGCGCCGGGGTCTTCGGCGCCGCCGTGCCGGCGAGCGAGCTGGCCTACGGCGACACCGTCTGACCACTGACGCCGGGCCGAGACGCGAAGCACCGGACAGACCCCGGCCCCTGCGCGCCCGGCCGCGCCCCTTGCGGGACGCGGCCGGGCGCGCAGGCGTGTTGTGCGGGTCTTCGGCTTGTGGAAGCTGTCAGGAGTTTTGAGAGGCTCTCGAAGGCGCGTTCAGACCGCGTCGGATCAGATCAGCCGGCGGCGCGCCGCCCAGGCGACGGCCTCGATGACGCTGCTGACCCCTATCTTGTCGCACACGCCCCGGCAGCGTCGCCGCACCGTGCGGGGGCAGACGTGGAGCCGCCGGGCGACGGCCTCGACCGGCAGGCCGGTCGCCAGGAGCGACAGCAGGTGGACCTCGTCTCCGAGCAGACGCGTGTTGTCGGACTGGGGCAGCCGGCCTGTCTGGTAGCTGAGCGTGGACACTTCCGTCTCCTTCGCCGAGTGCGGCCGGCAGGGAACGCGGGGAAGGCCGTCGCCCGACTGGCGGGACCAGAACCCGTGATCGACCGCGGGATCGTCAATCGCTTGCAAACGTTTCAGGTGACTCGGGTAACTGCTGTAGCTTGCGTAACTGTTCGAGTGCACAGGGTCAAGGGCGGCACCGCTGCTTAGGTTCGGGTTTGTTCCGCTCTCATACGAAAACTTCTACCGCGTTGAACGGTTCAATCCGGCGGAGGAGCGGCCCGGGAGGAGCCGCCGCGGTCGCGTGGTCGGGCCGACTCGTGGCAGAGCCGGGCCCGGGGCTGCCGCCCCGAGCCCGGCGCCGATCGCTCCTTGCTACAGGTCCCGCACCCGGAGGGGCCGTAGAGAAACAAGGTGTCGCTTCCGTCTGCTGGCGTCGTTGATCTGGTATGGCGTTTCCGGAGGGGGTGCGCAGCCAACTCGCTGTGCGATTCGAGGTGTTGCTGCCGCATCTGAACGAGCGGCAGCGACGGTTGATGTGTGCGACGGAGGCCCGGCTGCTCGGGCATGGCGGGATCCGGGCCGTCGCCCGTGCCGCCAAGGTGAGTGAGACGACGGTCCGCCGAGGCGTCGTCGAGCTGGAGTCCGGCGAGCTCGAGCTTTCCGAAGGGCGGGTACGTAGGCCAGGCGGGGGACGCAAGCGTGCTGAGGAGGTCGATTCCGGGGTGCTGCCCGCGCTGATGGCGCTGGTGGAGCCGGACGAGCGAGGCGATCCGATGTCGCCGCTGCGCTGGACGACGAAATCGCTGCGGAGTCTGGCCCAGGAATTGACCCGCCAGGGTCACCCCGTCTCGGCGATGACGGTGGGCCGGCTGCTGAAGGAGAACGGGTTCAGCCTGCAGGCCCAGGCCAAGACGCTGGAGGGCAAGCAACACTCGGACCGAGATGCCCAGTTCCGATACATCAACGAGCAGGTCAAGCAGCATCAGGCTGACGGCGAGCCGGTGATCAGCGTGGACACGAAGAAGAAGGAGATGCTCGGCCAGCTGCCGAACGTGGGCCGTCAGTGGCGGCCGAAGGGCGACCCGGTCCAGGTGGAGGACCACAGCTTCTTCACCGGTCCGAAGGGCGATGCGGCCATCCCCTACGGCATCTACGACCTGACCGCCGATACCGGCTGGGTCAACGTCGGTGTCGACCACGACACCTCCGCCTTTGCGGTCGCCTCCATCCGTCGCTGGTGGCAGGCCCGCGGGCACCATGACTACCCGCACGCCACCCGCCTGCTGATCACTGCGGACGCGGGTGGCTCCAACAGTTACCGCTACCGGGTCTGGAAGTCCGAACTGGCCGCCTTCGCGGCCGAGACGGGCCTGGCCGTCACGGTGTGTCACTTTCCTCCCGGCACATCGAAATGGAACAAGGTCGAGCACCGCTTGTTCTCCCATATCGCCATGAACTGGCGCGGCCGCCCGCTGACCAGCCACGAAGTGGTCGTCAAGACCATCGCCGCGACGCGGACCCGCACCGGGCTACAGGTCGAAGCGGAACTTGACCCGGGCTCGTATCCCACAGGCACTACGGTCAGCAAGGCGTACCTGGACTCGCTCCCGATCGAGCAGCACCAAGAGCGTGGAACCTGGAACTACACCATCCACCCCGACGGCCCGGCCCCCAGCGAGCACGAAGCGGTTCGCAGGCCCGGGGAAACGGCCCGCACCCAGTTCCTGGAGATGCTGGCCGACCCGCTGCTGACCGGGATGACGCGGGAAGAGCTGGCCGCGCTGAGCGACCGGCTGGCTCCCGCGCAGGCCGCACAGCGGGAGGAACGCTGCTACCAGCACCGCGGCGGACAACGGCGCAAGGCACCCGGCGACCATGGCCGCCCCCTGCTGACCGGCCCCGACAAGGTGCTGATCACCGTGCTCTACCTGCGGCAGGTCTGTTCCCAGAAGGTCTTGTACGACATGCTCGCCCTCAGCGACCGCACCATCAGCAAGGCCATCGGCGACACACGACGGCTGCTGGACGACACCGGCACCGCTGTCGGTCTCTCCGCAGTCCGGTTCACCAAGCCGGACCACCTGGTGGCGTTCCTACGCACCGGAATGTCACCCCCCGAAGTCCGGCCCGCGCTCCCGGAACAGCTCTGCGACCCGGCACTGACCGGCATGAGCCGCGCTGACCTCCACGCCCTGATCGACCGGCTCTCGAAACGGCAGGCCGCGCTGGTCGAACGACGGCGCTTCACGCAGCGCGGCGGGCACCGCCAGCCCGGAACCCGCGCCGGGGTGTTCCGACAAAAGATCACCGACGCCGAGCGCGTCCTGGCCACCGTGCTCATGGACCGAAAGGTCTGCACCGGAGGAGTCCTCACCGAGCTTTTTCAGATCACCAGAGGCACTCTCACGAACGCCTTCCGCGACGTCCGCCCTCTGCTGGAAGAGGACGGAATCACCTTCCCGCCGGCATCGGTGACGCACCGCACTGTCGAGGCCCTCCTCGCCAGCACTGCCACGAAAGCCAACACGCCGACAGAACCAGCAACTTGATTACGTACAGGTTCGGATGTTGCGGAACTCGATCAGGTCGTTGTCACTGTGGTTCTGCAGACCCACGTAGCCGCTGAGGAACTGACGCAGGTCCGTGGGCGGATCGCCCGCACGCGACGACGACTTGCCGGGCGTGTTGTCGAACTCGTTGATGACCACGCCGTTGCGGATGATCGTGTAGTGCTGCCCCACGACCCGGATCTCGTAGTCGTTCCACTGGCCCTTCGGGGTGACCTTCGCATGGTCCAGGTCGAGTGGATCGAAGTTGTAGACCGAGCCGGTCTTCTGGGGCTCACCGGTGGCGCCGTCGTAGATCTGGATCTCGTTGCCGCAGTAGATCGCCACCCACTCCGGAGCGGTGCGGGCCGATCCCGTGGTGCTGCAGCCTTCGGGCCTCTGGGCCAGCGGCGTCCGTGGGTCGGGGAACCTCACGAACACACCGCTGTTGGCCTGGTGGCCCTCCGGAGCGACATCCCGGAACTGCAGCCTGATCGAGTAGTCCTTGAACTGCTGCTTGCTGTACCACAGCATGCCCATGCCGCCGGAGCTGCGCATGGTGCCGTCCGGCAGGAGCGAGAACGTGCCCGCGCCGGCCTGGCTCCATCCGGCGAGACTGCTCGGGGACCCGTCGAAGATGGACTTGTATCCGGGCGTCTTGCCGATGGGCGACTGGGCACCTTCCTTGCTGAGCGTCGCCGCCTCGCGGTTGTCGATGATTCCGTCCTTGCGGAACTGGTCCACCAGGTCGTTGAGATTGCTGACGAACGCGCCGTGGTTCGGCCAGGTGCCCTCGTCGTCGATCAGGTCGTTGATGGTGCATCCGCCGCCGACCTTGTGGTTGGCCACACCGGTGTCGGTGTCGAGCAGCCGGACCGTGGAACGGGCGTCGGGCGCCGTGCAGCCCGCCGTCACGTCGATCTTCCCGGTGGACTGCTCGCCGTTGGCGTAGGTCACCTTGAGCGTGGCGTGGTAGGTGCCGTAGGCCGCGTAGGTGTGCGTGGGGTCGGCCTCGTGCGACGGCTGGCTGCCGTCACCGAAGTTCCATTCCCAGGAGACGCCGCCCGCCTTCGCGGCCGAGAACTGGATCGTCCGCGGCTTGCTCTGCGCGACCGCGCGTCCCGCGGCGTCGCTCGGGTTCGGCGTGGCCGGCCCGCCGTGGTAGGCGACGCGGACCAGCTTCTGGTTCGAGTCGAGGCTGAAGAAGCCGCCGGCGTAGTCGAGCATGTAGAGCGCGCCGTCCGGGCCGAACTTGGCGTCCATCCAGCTCTGGACCTTGTTGTCCCCGACGCCGCCGGGCAGGATCCGGCGCAGGTCCTCGCCGAAGGCCGGCTGCGACTGGTCCTTGACGTCGTCCGGGGTGACGGTGACCGCGACGCGGTTGTTGGCATTGGACTCGTCACCGATGAACCACTTGTTGTCCCAGTACGAGGGCCAGGCGACACCGCTGTCGGTGTCGACCTCCGAGCGGTGGTATGTCGGGCCGTCCATGATGGCCTGGCCGCCGCCCTTGAGGTAGGGCTCGGTGTATTTCTCGTCGCTCTGCACGTACGTGGGCAGCCCGCTGCCGTCACTGCGCTTCGGGTAGTCCACGCCGCCGCCCTGCGGCGAGTACCAGATCATGTTGCTGCGGATCGGCGGGAGGTCCACCAGTCCCGTGTTGCGGGGCGAGGTGTTCTTCGGGTGGTCGCAGTCGTACCAGCCGGTGAGCACGCTCGCGTCGGTGTTGCTGCGGTCACGGTAGGGCTGCTTGTTGCCCATGCAGTACGGCCAGCCCTGGTTGCCCGCGGAGGTGATGACGGTCGCGGTCTCGTACTTGGCCGGGCCGAGCTCCGGGTCGGGCGTCGGCGCGTCGGGGCCGACCCAGGCCGCGGTCAGCCAGTGGTTGGTCTTGTCCCAGGCGATCCGCGCGATGTTGCGGACACCCATGACGTAGATCTCCGGGCGGGTCTTGCCGCCACCCTCCTCGTTGCCGGTGAACAGGTTGCCCTTGGGGATCGTGTACGTGCCGTCGGCCTCGGGGTGGATGCGCAGGATCTTGCCGTTGAGGTCGTTGGTGTTGCCGGCCGTACGGCGGGCGTCCTGGAAGGACAGGCCCTGGTAGTCCTTGGTCCAGTTGTTCCCGGAGTAGCCCGCCCCGGCTCCCTGTGAGGAGTTGTCGTCACCGACACCGACGTAGAGGTTGCCGTTGTCGTCGAAGGTCATGCCGCCGCCGGTGTGGCAGCAGCTGTGGATCTGGGCGGTCCAGTGCAGCAGGTCCTTGCGGGTGCTCTTGTCGATGGACTGATTCTTCAAGTCGTAGGTCAGCCGCGAAACGGTGCGCTGACCCGTCTGCTTGTCCCGGTCGACCGACTCGTGCGGCATCCAGTAGACGTAGATCCAGCCGTTCTGGTCGAACTTGGGGTCGAGCGTGATGCCGACCAGACCCTCCTCGTTCTTGACCAGTTCGTCGCCGCTGCCGCGGTTGCCCATCACGTCGAGCGTGGTGAGCAGCTTGGCCTGCTTGGTCTTGGGGTCCCACTGGTGGATCGTGCCGCAGCCCAGGCCCACCTTGGGGTCGTTCCAGTCGGGGATCGGTCCGCTCGGGCAGGCCGCCTTGCCGATGTAGAAGACCTTGCCGTCGGGGGCGACCGTCAGACCGTGAGGCTCACCGATCTGGTCGAGCTGGCCCGACTGGTTCTTGGCCGTGAGCCGTTCGACCGAGTAGTTGGACGCGATCGTCGCCTGGCAGTCGCCGCGGACCATGCCGGTCGTCCACTCGATGGCGCCGAGCAGATGACTCTGGAACTTGGTGTCCGAGGTGTAGCTGTCCTCGGTGCGGCCCATGCCGGTGTAGAACGACCGGCCGCCGTCGTAGTCCCGGCACCAGGAGACCGGGTGGAACGCACCGTTGCCCGCCGGACCGGCGTCGTAGGAGTTCTCCTCGACCTGGGCGACCGTCTGGACATTGCCGCTCGGGTTCGGGTCCCAGTTCATCCACTGGTCGGACCGGGTCCACTTCAGCGGAAGGCCCTTGTTCGCCGGGTGCTGGCGGTCGGTGACGTCCACGACCGCCTGCTGCACCTTGGTCTCCGGCGCGGGCGCCGGGTCGGCTCCGAAGAGCCGAAGCTCGGCCAACTGGATCAACGGCTCACCGGAGTTGGCCGTGATGTTCAGCCGGTAGTACTGGTAGGCCGTGGTGTTGGAGAACCTGTACTGCTTGGTCTGGAAACGGTCCTGGAAGTTCTGGCCGGACTGGGTGTCCAGCGTCTTCCAGGTGCTCCCGTCCTGAGAGCCCTGCAGGGTCCAGTCCTTGGGGTCCCTGCCCGGGTAATCGTTGGCCGACGTCAGCGCGTACTGGGCCACCGCGACCGCGTGGTCCATCTTCGCCGTCACCCACGCGGTGTTCTGATGAGCCAGCCACTTGGTGCTGTTGCTGCCGTCGAACAGTTTGGCCTTTGTCTCGTTCGGCGGGTTGTCGTCGCTCGCCGTGACGTCCGCCACCTTCTCGGAGGCGGGCAGGCTGGCGGCCGGACGCGTGCCGATCAGGCCCGTGAACCAGTTGGAGTCGGCGTCCGCGCGCGCCGCGTCGTGGACGCCGACGAAGCCACCGCCGCCCTTGACGTAGGCCTGGAACGCGGATTCCTCTTCGGAGGTGAGCGACACGCCCTTGGCCGACAGGAAGACCACGCCGCGGTAGCGGGCCAGGCGGTCGGGGGTGAAGACGGACGGGTCGTCCGACTCGTCCACGGAGAAGCCGTTCTTCTGACCCAGTTCCTTGACCGTCGAAACGGCGGCCGTGACGGGGTCGTCCTGCTGAGCGGCCGGTCCGTGGAAGACCAGGACGTTCACGGAGGCGTCGGCGCCGGCTGCCTGTTCCTGGTCGTTCGCGGACGACGACTGCGCCTGTGCCTGCAGGGCCGGCAGCGCGGAGAGTCCCAGTGCCAGCGCGGAAGTGGACAGCAGGATGACCGCGCGTCGCCAGGCCGGTGCGTGGCGGGGGGTTCGCGCAGGGTGCGACGGTGGTGCTCCGCTCAGTCGTGACGGGGTGAACCGGTCTCTTCGGCCCATCGTTGCTCCTTGACTCGATCCGACAACGGAAGAGTGGTCAGGGGGTGGAGCCAGGGCTGCCGCACGGGCCTCGCAAGGCGGGCGCCGGGCGAGGCGGATTCGGATCGGCCGTCGGGACGTTGGGAGACGGCCGGGGCGCCGGAGCCGGTGAGGTCACGGACGCCCGGGGACCTCACGGCCCAGGGCCGGCCGAACGGCGGCAGGTGGTGCACGCCCGTCAGACCGTCCGGTCAGGTCCGACGGGCGTGGCTTTTTGTGGATCGCCGGTCAGGTTCACATACCGGGCATGTCGTGCATGCCGCCGGGAACCGTGCCGTCGGCCTCCGTCACCATGAACACCCCGGACATCCCCATGTCCGAGTGGCTCTGGACGTGGCAGTGGTACATCCAGTGGCCCGCGCCGACCCGTTCCCCGGCGATCACCTGGAATCCGAAGGAGTCCGCGGGGCCGGTGGTCTTGGTGTCGATGACCCGGCTGACGTCCTGCGGGCCGTCGAGGATCCCGGTGCGGTTGTCCACCCAGCGATGGCCGTGCACGTGGAAGGTGTGGAAGAAGTCGCCATGGGTGATCACGACGAACTCCACCCGCTCACCGCGAACGGCCTTGAACATGGGGGTGTTGGGAGCGGTCCTGTTGTTGATCGTCATGTCGTTGAACACGACCGTGAACTGCTTGTCGGGCAGCACATCGCCCTTGCGCCGCACCACCACGGGGCCGTACAGCCCCTTCTTGATCCCGCCGGTGCCGTGCTCGGTGCCCACGTTGTGGTCGTGGTAGTGCCAGTAGCCCGCGCTTCCGGCCTCCCACGTCCCGTCGTGACGCTTGCCCGGGGCGTGGGTGCGCCAGACGTAGGTTCTCCGCTCGCCCGGCTGCACCACGCTGTCGTTCATCTTGGTGCCGTCGCTGGCGACGTCGTAGTCCAGGCCGTGCACGTGCAGGCTGGCGGCCACGTCGAGGTTGTTGACCACCTCGATGTTCATCGTGTCGCCCTCGGTCAGCTCGATGAGCGGGCCGGGAATCGTCGCCTCACCCGGGCGGAGCCCGTAGCCCATCTCCCCGTTCGGCAGCTTCTCCATGTACAGCGTCAGGGTACGGACGTCACCGCCCTTGTCCGCCGTGGCGGACTTGTCCGAGGTCGCGGCGGCGGCGCTGCCCAGCACCGCGGGGGCTACGGCCGCCGCCACAGCTCCAGTGGCGAACGATCGCCGGGACAAGAAGCGTCGCGCGCCTACGCCTGAGTCGGTCATCGCTCTCCAATCCGCGGCAGGCGTGGGTGCCTGACGGTGTTTCGTGGTCATGAGGTGCGCCGCCCCAGGCAACGCAGCCTCCGGACGCTGCGGTTTGCGGTGGTGCGCCGGGCGTTCGGCCCCACGGCGCCGGCAGTGAAGTCGTGGGATTCGACAGAGGAGTCGTCGGGTCGGTTTCGCCGCTCCGGGGACCGTCCGCCCGGGCAGATGCCCCGGTGCGGCCGAAACCGGTTCGGCTCGGAAGGCGGACTACGCCTCGGAACGGCCTCACCGTAACGGTGGTTCTCCAGTTTTTCCAGACTCGGGTCAAAGTTGGTTGGGTTACGGCCATAGACCTTGGCGAGTCGTCAAAAGGCCGGTAGCTTCCCAGCGTTGCTGCAATCAAAGAGGTGGGTGAGCTACGCGTACGGGCACGCAACGTCACCGTTCCGGCACGAGGTGGAGCGGACACTGCTCGCTCGCTCGTGTGGCCGCGGCCGGTCGCCGTCGCCACGACCGGTGATCACCCACAACTCCTCCATCGTGCCGCTGTGTTCAGGGCGCCGGTCATCCGACGGACCGAGCGCCATCGCCGCTCCGGACCGAGCTCCACGCGGCACCCGGCCGGACGGGCCCCGACGCGGTCGTCCCGGCGGCTGGTCGTCCACCCGGCGGGACCGCGAATCCGTGCGCGGTACCGCGACTAGCGAATTCGCGAAAGGTGCAGTGGTGTTGAGAAGACTGCTCCATACCCAGACGGATCCGCCCTCTTCCAGATCAGCGCCACGGGGCCGATTCGGTGTGCATTCGGTGGTGCTGGCGCTGGGAGCCTTGCTGGTCACGGCGTTCGCGCTGGCCGCGCCGGCCGCCTACGCGGCCTGGAGTCGCGCCGACGCCACGGCCGCGACCCAGGTGCTCACCTGGACCGCCGGCGACGGCTACATGGGCTACACGTCCGCCCCCACCACCGCGGTGGCCGGCCCGGCGACGATCGTGTTCGAGAACAGCGCGGCGACCGGCAACACGACGGGAATGCCGCACACGCTGACGTTCGACACCTCGAACCCCGACTACAACACCGACGTAAGCCTCAACGTCCAGGCGAGCCCGTCGGACTCCAGCGGCGGCCGGCACACGGCGGAGGTCACCCTGACCCCCGGCGTCTACCGTTACTACTGCGCGATGCCGGGCCACATCATGTCCGGCGAACTGACCGTCACTGCAGGCTCCGGGGGCGACACCACGGCGCCGGACACGTCGGCGTCGGTGTCGGGGACGAAGGATGCGTCGGGTGACTACGTCGACAGTGCGACTGTCACGGTGTCGGCCACGGACGCGGGTTCCGGCGTGGACAAGATTGAGTACGCGCTCGACGGTGGGGCTTACGCGGCGTACTCCGCGCCGGTGCAGGTCAGCACGGCGGGTCAGCACACGTTGTCGTACCGGGCGACGGACAAGGCGGGTAACACGTCTGAGGTGAAGTCGGTGTCGTTCACGGTGGTGGCTGCTCCGCCGAAGGACACCACGGCGCCGGACACGTCGGCTTCAGTCTCGGGGACGAAGGATGCGTCGGGTGACTACGTCGACAGTGCGACTGTCACGGTGTCGGCCACGGACGCGGATTCGGGTGTGGCGAAGATCGAGTACTCGCTCGACAGCGGTGCGTACGTGGATTACTCGTCGCCGGTGCAGGTGAGCGGTGTCGGTCAGCACACGGTGTCGTACCGGGCGACGGACAAGGCGGGTAACACGTCCGCGGTGAAGTCGGTGTCGTTCACGGTGGTGGCCGCCCCGCCGCAGGACACCACGGCGCCGGACACGTCGGCGTCGGTGTCGGGGACGAAGGACGCCTCCGGCAACTACGTCTCCAGCGCGACGGTGACGGTGACAGCCTCCGATGCGGATTCGGGTGTGGCGAAGATCGAGTACTCGCTCGACAACGGTGCCTACAAGGACTACGGCGCGCCGGTGCAGGTGAGCGGTGTCGGTCAGCACACGGTGTCGTACCGGGCGACGGACAAGGCGGGTAACACGTCCGCGGTGAAGTCGGTGTCGTTCA
>NZ_JBIAXT010000042.1:0-32516 GCF_042896945.1 Streptomyces sp. NPDC001222 | reverse complement strand
CACGGTGGTGGCCGCTCCGCCGCAGGACACCACTCCGCCGGAGGTGTCGGCCTCCGTGTCGGGGACGAGGGACGCCTCCGGTAACTACGTGGGCGGTGCGACGGTGACGGTGACGGCGTCGGACTCGGGGTCGGGCGTGGCCGCGACCGAGTACTCCCTGGACGGCGGCCCCTACCTGCCGTACTCCGCGCCGGTGGCGGTGAACCGGACAGGGGGCCACACCTTCCTGTACCGGGCCACCGACAAGGCCGGCAACACATCCGCGGCCAAGTCGCTGACCCTGACCGTCGTCGGCAGCAAGCCGCCCAGCAACTGCCCTGAGGCGGACGACCGTTCAACGGTGTTCGTCGGCGCGATCAACACGGGCATCCCCAACCGCGTCACGACGAACGGCTGCACGATCAACGAGCTGATCGAGGACCACGGGGCCTGGACCAGCCACGGCGCGTTCGTCTCGTCCGTCGAGAAGACCGTGGCGGACCTCCGGCGCGAGGGCGTCGTCGACCAGCGGGAGGCGGGCGACATCAAGAAGGCCGCCGGCCGTTCCGACGTCGGCATGCCGCACACCGCCCATACGGAGTGGTGAGGTGACGGCGGGGGGCAGCCGGCCCCTCACCTCGTACGAGAGGGCTCGGCGGGCCTGAACGAGCGCCCGTCGAGGCGACTCGGACGGCTCGACCGCCAGGTCCGATGGAGTGGAGCCGGCCGGCTCCACTCCATCGGACCTGCCCGCTGTCGGGGCCCGTCAGGACCTGTTCGGCGGGCCCACGCCGCAGGCGCGGACCCGGGAACCCACCTTCACGAGGGTGACTTCAAACCACCTTTGTCCATTGCGAGATGAAAGTTCATCGGACTGCTGCACAAGTTCTTTCGTGTACGGCACCACGGTGCTACGGTCCTTTTGAAAGTTGCGCCACCCAAGTGCTGGGTGCGTGTACGACTTCGTCGACGACGGGAGGGGCGGCGTGCGGCGTATGACGGCTCGACCGGCCAATGTCCACCAGGCCACGCTGCTCCGCCTGTTGCGCGACCTCGGTCCGCAGTCCCGGGTCGCTCTGGGCGACCGTGTCGAGCTGTCGCGTTCGAAGCTCGCGGTCGAGATCGACCGGCTGCTGGAGACGGGCCTCGTGGTCCAGGACGGTCTCGCCGCCTCCCGCGGCGGCCGCCGCTCGCACAACGTCCGGATCGCTCCCTCGCTGCGATTCCTCGGCGTGGACATCGGTGCCACGTCCGTGGACGCCGCGGTCACCAACGCGGAGCTGGAGGTGCTCGGCCACCTCTCCGAGCCGCTGGACGTGCGTGAGGGCCCGGTGGCCGTGTTCGAGCGAGTGCTCGCCCTGGCCGCCAAGCTGCGCGAGGCCGGCCTGGCGGAGCACTTCGACGGCGCCGGGATCGGCGTCCCGGGGCCCGTCCGGTTCCCCGAGGGCGTCCCCGTCGCACCGCCGATCATGCCCGGCTGGGACGGCTTCCCCGTTCGCGAGGCGTTGAGCCAGGAACTCGGCTGCCCCGTCCTCGTCGACAACGACGTGAACCTGATGGCCCTCGGCGAGCAACAGGCCGGTGTCGCCCGGTCCGTGCGCGACTTCCTGTGGGTCAAGGTGGGCACCGGCATCGGCTGCGGCATCGTGGTCGGCGGCGAGGTCCACCGGGGTGTCACCGGCAGTGCCGGCGACATCGGCCACATCCAGGTGGATCCGGACGGGCCGCCGTGCGCCTGCGGCAACACCGGTTGCCTGGAGGCCCACTTCGGCGGCAATGCCCTGGTCCGCGACGCGACCAGGCTCGCCGAGACGGGCCGCTCGGCGGAACTTGCCGCGCGGCTCGAGGCGGCAGGGCGACTGACCCCGGAGGACGTCTCGGCGGCCGCCGGCGCCGGTGACGCCGCGGCCCTCGAACTGATCCGCCTGGGCGGAAGCCGCACCGGTCAGGTCATCGCCGGCCTGGTCAGCTTCTTCAACCCCGGCCTCGTGGTCATCGGGGGAGGGCTCACCGGCCTTGGCCACACCCTCCTGGCCAGCATCCGTACCCAGGTCTACCGGCAGTCCCTGCCGTTGGCGACCGGCAACCTGCCGATCGTCCTCGGCGAGCTCGGCCAGGTCGCCGGTGTCATCGGCGCCACCCGGCTGATCAGCGACCACATCTTCTCACCGGCCTGACGCGCCCTCGCGCGGCCGGAATCCGTTCCCCGTGAACGGACGTGACCTCTCGCGTCCGTCGCCCGCGCCACATGCATCCTTCAGGAGCGCCTATGGACAGTCAGCACCGCTCGCCCACCATCGGGGTGGGCATGGTCGGATACGCCTTCATGGGCCGCGCGCACTCGCATGCCTGGCGTACCGTCGCCTGTGCCTTCGATCTGCCCATACGCCCGGTCATGGCGGCCCTCGCCGGACGCGAGCGAGCGGCCCTCGAAGAGGCTGCCCGGCGTCAGCTCTGGGCTGCCACCGACACCGACTGGCGGGCCCTGATCGCCCGCCCCGACGTTCAGCTTGTGGACATCTGCACCCCGGGGTCCAACCACGCCGAGATCGCGATCGCGGCGCTGGCGGCCGGCAAGCACGTGTTGTGCGAGAAGCCGCTCGCCAACACCGTCGAGGAGGCGGAGGCGATGGCCGCCGCCGCGGCCGCGGCCTCGCGTCGCGGCGTGCGCTCCATGGTGGGCTTCAGCTACCGGCGCACACCGGCGCTGGCCCTCGCCCGCAGCCTGATCGCCGACGGCCGCCTCGGCAGCCTGCGGCACGTACGCGCGCAGTACCTCCAGGACTGGATCGTGGATCCGGAGTTCCCCCTGGTGTGGCGGCTGCAGCGCGAGCACGCGGGTTCCGGCGCGCTGGGCGACCTCGGCGCCCACATCGTCGACCTGGCCCAGTACCTGGTCGGTGAGCCGCTGACGGGAGTCTCCGCGCTGACCGAGACGTTCGTCCGTGAACGTCCGCTCCCCGCGGCGTCCTCGGGGCTCGCGGCCGTCGTCGACGGAACGGCGCCACGCGGACCCGTCACGGTGGACGACGCCGCGCTGTTCACCGGCCGGTTCCCAAGCGGTGCCGTCGCATCCTTCGAGGCCACGCGGGTCGCCGCCGGCCGGAAGAACGCCCTGCGCATCGAGATCAACGGCGATCGCGGCAGCATCGCCTTCGATCTGGAGCGCCTCAACGAACTTGATTTCCACGACCACACGGAGGCGTCCGCGACGGCGGGCTTCAGACGGATCCTGGTCACCGAACCCGACCATCCCTATCTGGACGGATGGTGGCCGCCGGGCCACGGACTCGGCTACGACCACACGTTCGTCCACCAGGTGCGCGACCTGATGCTGGCCATCGACGAGGGTCGGGACCCCGAACCGTCCTTCGCCGACGGGCTGCAGGTGCAGCGGGTGCTGGCCGCCGTGGAGCACAGCGCGGCACAAGGCAGCGTATGGACGTCCGTAGCGCACGAGAAGGCCTCACAGGAGGACTCGCCGCCACCGTCCGGAAGCGTCGACGCCGTCGCGGTCGCGCCCTGAGGGAACCAGGCGTCGTCGGTCGGTTCGGTGATCTGGCCGACGCCATACGTTCCACCCGGCCGGCCGTCCGCGACCGACGTACACGTTCCGTTCACGCACAGGAGGATTTCAAGGAAAATCCGTAAGGGAATTCGCTCGGTCGAACAACTTCCATTCCCGGTCGGGAGACCGGATGTCACTCACCGGTGGCAACCGCCGTGCAGACGCTGGCAAATCCGGAGCGCGTCCGACGACGCGCCCCGGAAATACCCGCCTGCCACGGTGCGGGTCTCGCGCGCCATTCGCGTGAGGGGTTCGGTAATCCGCCCACTATGAGGTGAACCGGAGCTGACCGCATGCGAGTTCGCGAGGTGAGCGGCGGGCGGGCGGCCGCCCGGCAGCCCGCAGTACCGGCGTACAGCACGAAGTCCCGGGCATTCCACGTGTGCCGCGACGCTGAATGCCCAGAAGTGTTACACCTGTTGCCGCTTCCGGCCACGATGGGTTCTGAAGGTTCGCGAACCCTTTTCAAACAACGTTGTGAGAACTACCTTCCTCTCAGCTCGCAACGCGACCAGGGAGCGGCCTGATCCGGGAAACCCGGACGGACGCACGGGCCCATCGGAGAACAGCCGACCGGAACCACCGAATCCCACCCACGAGGAAACCGCCGAGAATCCACGACCGGCCCCGGCCGGAGCGGGACCACCGCCCTTCACGACACGTCCGACCCCTCGGAAGCCTCCTCGTCGAGGCCACCCATGAGGGGCCGACCGCTCCATGAGATCGACAAGTCGACGAACCGTCATATGCCCCTCGGAGGGCAGGCGGAGACCGCATCAGAGGGAGACCCATGAGTGCCCCGCTGCTCGAGATGCAAGGCGTCGTCAAGGAGTTCCCCGGCGTCCGGGCCCTCGACGGCGTCGACCTCGACGTGGTCGCCGGAGAAGTGCACTGTCTGCTGGGCCAGAACGGCGCCGGCAAGTCCACGCTCATCAAGGTCCTCGCCGGGGCTCACCAGCCCGACGAGGGACACATCGTCTGGGAGGGCGAACCGGTGACGCTCCCGACCCCGACGGCCGCGATGCGCCACGGGATCGCCACCATCTACCAGGAACTCGACCTGGCCGACGGCCTGACGGTGGCGGAGAACATCTACCTGGGTCACGAGCAGTCCCGGCTGGGCTTCGCCCAGCGCTCGCGGATGCACGACGCCGCGCGACAACTCCTGCGCAGGCTCGGGCACCCGGAGATCCCGGTCACCCGCGAGGTGGGCGAGCTGTCCTCGGCCGGCAAGCAGCTCGTGTCCATGGCACGCGCCCTTTCGCACGACACACGGCTCATCATCATGGACGAGCCCTCCGCCGTCCTCGCCCACGACGAGGTGGACAACCTCTTCCGCATCATCGGCGACCTCACCGCCGCCGGCGTGGCCGTCGTCTACATCTCGCACCGCATGGAGGAGATCCGCCGGATCGGGGACCGTGTCACGGTCCTCAAGGACGGCCGCACGGTCGCCCGCGGGCTGGCCGCGCGCACCACCCCCACCTCCGAGCTGGTCTCGCTGATGACCGGCCGCACGGTCGAGTACGTCTTCCCGCCGAGGCCGCAGACTCCCGACCCGAAGGAGCGCCCGACGCTCCTGGAGGTCGAAGGCATCAGCCGCCCGGGGGAGTTCGAGGACGTGTCCTTCACCGTCCGGGCCGGCGAGATCGTCGGTCTGGCGGGCCTGGTCGGCTCCGGCCGCTCGGAGATCCTCGAAACGGTCTACGGAGCCCGGCGTCCGGCCTCCGGGCGGATCAGCGTGGCCGGAACCGCGCTCCGGCCCGGCAGCATCACCGCCGCGGTCCGGGCGGGCATCGGACTCGCCCCGGAGGAGCGCAAGAGTCAGGCGCTGTTCATGCACTCCTCCATCGCCCACAACGTGTCCATGTCCTCGCTGCGGCGGTTCGCCCGGGCCGGGTTCCTCGACTCACGCTCCGAGCTGGCCGCCACGACGGAAGCGGTGCGCAGCCTCGACCTGCGGCCCCCCGACCCGACCCGACCGGTGCGCACGCTGTCCGGTGGCAACCAGCAGAAGGCCGTCGTCGCCCGCTGGTTGCTCAAGGACTGCCGGCTCCTGCTGCTGGACGAGCCCACCCGCGGTGTCGACGTCGGGGCGCGGGCGGAGCTCTACCTGCTCATCCGGCGGCTCGCCGACGCGGGAGTCGGTGTGCTCCTCGTCTCCAGCGAGGTGCCCGAGGTCCTCGGCCTCGCCGACCGCGTCCTCGTCATGCGCGAAGGGCGAGTGGTCCGCGAGGCCGACGCCCTGGACCTCGACGAATCGAAAGTGCTCGACCTCGTCATGGAAGGGAGCTCCGCGTGAGCCAGCAGACCAGTCCCCCCGGCGGGAGCGGTCCGCTGCCCGCCACCGGCCAGGGATCACCGTCCGGATCCGTCCGGCAGACCGGCTCGTCCCCGGGCAAGGGCAGCAGACCGGCCTTCCTCGGGCACATGGGCAGGGTCCGCAACCTCGGCCTGTTCGTCGTCCTCGTGCTGCTGTGCGTCATCGGTGCGCTGAGCTCGGGCAACTTCGCGACCAGGCAGAACGCCCTGGTCATCCTGAGCAGCGCGGCCGTCATCGGGGTCATCACGATCGGCCAGACCTTCGTCATCATCGGCGGTGGCATCGACCTGTCCGTCGGCGCGATCGTGGCGCTCGCGTCCGTGTGGTGCACCACCGTGGCCACCCAGTCCTACGGACTCGGCGGCATGGTCTTCTGCGCCCTCGCCGTGGGCGCGATCGTCGGCCTCGTCAACGGCCTGATCATCGCCTACGGCAGCATCGTCGCGTTCATCACCACGATCGCCATGATGGCGAGCGCCCGCGGACTCGCCGAGCGGATCTCCGACCGGCAGTCGCAGGTGGTCACGGTCGAGTCGTTCAACTCCGTCGCCTCCACCAAATGGCTCGGCATCCCGCTGCTGGTCTACATCCTGGCGGTGGCCGTGATCCTCGGCTGGGTGCTGCTGAACCGCACCACCTTCGGCCGCCGGACGTTCGCCATCGGCGGCAACCAGGAGGCCGCGCGCCTCGCCGGCCTCGACGTGCGCCGTCACACCGTGGTGCTGTACGTCCTGTCGGGCCTGTGCTGCGGCATCGCCGCGGTCATGCTGACCGCGCGGACCACCTCCGGCGCCAGCAACCTCGGCGACCTGTACGAACTGGACTCGATCGCCGCGGTGATCATCGGCGGGACCCTGCTGACCGGGGGCCGCGGTTCGCTCGTCGGCTCGATCCTGGGCGTCCTCGTGTTCACCACGATCACCAACATCTTCGTGCTGAACAACCTCACGACCGACATCCAGCAGATCGCCAAGGGCCTGATCATCATCGCCGCCGTGCTGATCCAGCGGCGCGGACGCAGAACCGTCACCCCGTAGCAGCGGCGCGGACGGCGGCCCAGTCCCCGCTGCCGCCGACCGCGCCGCCCCCGGCCCAGCCGCGCGGCTCGTCCGCATCGACCACGGCAGGCACACCCCAGGCAGGACCCCGTGACTGGAAGGACTAGCGAGATGGACAAGCGCGGACTCGGCGGACTGGACCGCAGAAGGCTTCTCTTCAGCGGCGCGGTGCTCGGCGGCGGAGCCCTGGTCGCCGGCTGCACCAGCAACAAGAACGATGCGTCCACCGACGACGTCAAGGCGGCGAGCAAGGCCGGCACCGACAACGACAAGCCGGGCAAGCAGGTGTCGATCGGGTTCTCGGCCCCGGCCGCCGACCACGGCTGGATGGCGGCCATCACCAAGAACGCCATGGCGCAGGCGCAGCAGTACTCCGATGTGCACTTCGAGGCAGTCGAGGGCACCAACGACGTCAACGCGCAGATCAGCCAGGTCCAGACGCTGATCGGCAAGAAGGTGGACGTCCTGGTGATCCTGCCGTTCGACGGCAAGGCACTGACTTCCGTGGCCCAGCAGGCGATGGACGCGGGCATCCCCGTCATCAACGTCGACCGCGTCTTCGACACACCCCTCGCGTACCGGACATGGATCGGGGGCGACAACTTCGGCATGGGCCTCAACGCCGGTCTCTACATCGGCAGGACCCTCAAGGCCAAGGGCGTCTCCGCGCCCGTGATCGGCGAGATCGCCGGAATCGACAACCTCGAACTCACCCAGCAGCGCAGCGCCGGGTTCAAGAAGGGCCTGGCCAAGTACGGCTTCCGCGTGGGGATCCGGCAGGCCGCCAACTTCACCGCGGACTCCGGTCAGCAGGTGATGAGCAACGTGCTGCAGGCACGCTCGCACCTCGACGCGGTGTGGAACCACGACGACGACCAGGGCATCGGAGTCGAGGCGGCCATCAAGCAGGCGGGCCGCGACGACTTCTTCATGGTCGGCGGCGCCGGCTCCAAGCACGCCATGACGGAGATCAAGGCCGACAACTCCGTGCTCAAGGCCACGGTCGTCTACCCGTCGAACATGTCCGCCTCCGCGATCAAGATCGCCCGGCTCGTCGCCCAGCACAAGGGCATGAACGACCTCGTCGGCCAGGACCTGCCGTCCTCGCTGACCCTGTTCTCCGCCACCGTGACGAAGGCGAACGTCGACCAGTACCTGCCCGGCGCCTTCAGCTGACCCAGCACCCACTGTCCCTGGAACCAGGTCACGAAAGGTTGACGATGTCCCGCAGAGTTGTCCTCGCGCTCCTGTCCGCAGCCGCTCTGGCCCTGCCGCTCGCGGCCACGGGCGCCACCACCGCACACGCGGCAGACCCCGCCTTCCGAGTGCTGGTGTTCTCCAAGACCACCGGCTTCCGGCACGACTCCATCCCCGACGGCGTCGCAGCGATCCAGAAGCTCGGCCAGGAGCACGGCTTCGCGGTCGACGCCACCGAGGACGCCACCCGGTTCAACGACGCCGACCTGGCGAAGTACCAGACGGTCGTCTTCGTCTCCACCACGGGCGACCCGCTGGACCAGCAGTCCGAGAAGGACGCCTTCCAGCGCTACATCGAGCACGGCGGCGGCTACGTCGGCATCCACGCCGCCGCCGACTCCGGCTACACCTGGGCCTGGTACGGCGGCCTGGTCGGCGCGTACTTCAGGGACCACCCGTCGATCCAGAAGGCGACCGTGAACGTGGTGGGCCAGGGCACGGCCGCCACCAAGGGCCTGCCCAACCGATGGACCCGTACCGACGAGTGGTACAACTACCGCTCCAACCCCCGCTCCGACGTCCGTGTCCTGGCCACGTTGGACGAGAGCACGTACAACCCGGTCGGCTACAACGGCGGCTCGATGGGCGCGGACCACCCCATCGCGTGGTGCCACCCGTACGACCGCGGCCGGTCCTTCTACACCGGCATGGGCCACACGAAGGAGAGCTACTCCGACCCGCTGTTCCTGTCGCACGTCCTCGGCGGCATCCGGATGACGGCCGGTACGGCGAAGTTCAACTGCGATCCGGAAAGCACCGACTGACCGGTGCTGACGTGCCCCGGCACGCCCGCCGTCCCAGGCGGCGCGCCGGGCATCCGGCACCCGCCCGCCGACATCGACGCCGGCTCGGGTCACCGGCACGTCCTGCCGCAGGTGACCCCCGCGCCGCGCCCTGACCCCGGAAGGCCGTCCGGAGGGGAGCGGAAGCAGGTGACAGGGGACAGCGACATCGACAGCGAGGAACAAGGCGGCCGGGCGCGACCGCGCACGGCCGACGGAGGGGACGAGATGCCAGATCAGCGCAGTCGTACGGGTGTCTGGTTGGCGGGAGCGCGCGGATCGGTGGCCACCACGGCCGTCGTCGGCACGGCCGCTCTGCGGGCGGGGCTGGCCGGTCCGACCGGATGCGTCACCGAGCAGCCGGGGTTCCCGGACGCCGGCCTGTCCGCCGTGTCCGACCTGGTCTTCGGGGGACACGACGTCGCCTGCACGCCGCTGCCCAAACGGGCCGAGCAGTTGGTCGCGGCCGGGGTGCTGCCCCACGGGCTGCCCACCGCCGTGCACGACGACCTGGCCGCAGCCGATGCCGAGATACGCCCGGCCCCTCTCGCGGGCCCGGACACGAGCCAGTCGGACGCCGTCGAGGCGATACGCGCCGACATCACCGCCTTCCGCGAGCGGCACGGTCTCGCCCGCGTGGTCGTCGTCAACGTGTCCTCGACCGAACCGGTGCTCCGGGCACACCCGGCGCACCACTCGGCAGCGGCCCTGCGCGCCGCGTTGTCCGCCGGTGAGGACGTGCTGCCGTCCAGCTCCCTGTACGCCCTGGCCGCGATCACGGCCGGGTGCGCCCACGTCGACTTCACGCCGTCCACCGGCATGCGGATCCCGGCCCTGCGGGAACTGGCCGAAGAGGCCGGACTGCCGTACGCCGGAAACGACGGCAAGACCGGGGAGACCCTGCTCAAGGCGACCCTCGGGCCGATGCTCGCCGCCCGGGGCCTGCGGGTGAGGAGCTGGTCCGGCACCAACCTGCTCGGCGGCGGCGACGGCGAGACGCTCGCCGATCCGGCGGCGATGGCCAGCAAGACGGCCTCCAAGCAGCGGGTGCTCGCCGAGACGTTGGGACACCCCGTCGAGGGCGAGGTCCACATCGACTACGTGCCCTCCCTCGGCGACTGGAAGACCGCCTGGGACCACGTGACGTTCGAGGGGTTCCTCGGCGTGCGGATGAATCTCCAGTTCACCTGGGCCGGTTGTGACTCGGCGCTGGCCGCGCCCCTGGTGATCGACCTCGCCCGGCTGACGGCCCGGGCCCATGAGCGGGGGATCTCCGGGCCCCTTGCCGAACTGGCCTTCTTCTTCAAGGACCCCGTCGGCAGCGATGAGCACGCCGTGATGAGCCAGTACGAGACGCTGCGGACCTTCGCCGCCCGCCTCGGGGACGGGCGGTGATCCGCCGGTCCACGCTCCGGCCCGCCCCGGGCCTCGTCCCGGGGGGAGGCGGGGACGTGGGAGTGGGCGACGGCCCGGCCGGGGCCCCGCACCCCGGATCCGTGGCCTCGGCGCCCGCCGGGGCCGCAACGCCGCCGAGCCGGCGTCTGCGGGACCTGGCCGAACTGGTGCGGGCCCCGGCCGCGTTCACCGTGCCGGGGGACGTCCTGGCGGGCGCGGCCGCCGTCGGCCGCCGCCCCGACCTGTCCACGGCCGCTCTGGCCGCCTCCTCGGTCTGCTTGTACTGGGCCGGGATGGCACTCAACGACTGGGCCGACCGCGACCTCGACGCAGTCGAACGCCCCGAACGGCCGATCCCCTCGGGCCGGGTGGCCGCACCCGTGGCCCTGGGCACCGCCGTGGCCCTGACCGCGCTCTCCCTCGGGCTGGCCGCGGCCGCCGAAGGCCGCCGCGCGATGACGGTCGCCGTGCCCCTCGCGGCGACCGTCTGGGGGTACGACCTGTGGGCCAAGTCCCGTCCCGCGGGCCCCGCGGTGATGGCGGCCACCCGGGGACTCGACGTCCTGCTCGGCGCCCGGGCGGACCGGACGCGGTCCGCCCTCCCGGCGGCCGCGACCGTTGCCGGGCACACCCTCGCCGTCACCGCGCTCAGCCGCGCCGAGGTCACGGGCGCGCAGCCGTGGCTGCCCCGGACGACACTCGCCGCCACCGCAGCCGTCGCGGCCGCGACGGCGCTCCGCACCGGCTCCGCCCGCCGGGGCACGGACCGCCGGCACCGACTGGGCGTCGCGGCCGGGCTCCTCGCGTACGGCGCGACGGCCGGCCGCGCCCAGGCGCACGCCGTCACCGACCCTTCCCCGGGCACGGTCCGCAAGGCCGTCGGCGCGGGGATCCTCGGCCTGATCCCGCTCCAGGCCGCGCTCACCGCGGGCGCGGGCGCGGTGCGCTCCGCCCTTCCGCTCGCCGCGGCCTTTCCGATGGCCCGAGCCCTGTCCAGGCGGGTGTCCCCGACATGACCGAACCACGCGACCGCGACACCACGACCGCCGAGCCCGCGCTGCGCTACGGGTTCGGCACCAACGGCTTCTCCAACCACCGGCTCCAGGACGCGCTCACCGTCATCGCCGACCTGGGCTACGACGGCGTGGCGCTCACCCTCGACCACCACCACCTCGACCCCTTCGCGCCCGGACTGGCCGCGCGGACGGCGGCCCTCGCGCGGCAACTGGACCGTCTCGGGCTCGGCGTCGTGATCGAGACCGGAGCCCGTTACCTGCTCGACCCCTGGCACAAGCACGAACCGACCCTGCTCGCGACCGAAGGACGGGAACGCAGGGTGGACTTCCTGCACCGGGCGGTGGCCGTCGGCGCCGACCTCGGCGCGCAGGCCGTCTCCTTCTGGGCGGGCGTCAGGCCCGTGCAGCTCGACCCGCGGACGGCCTGGGACCGACTGGTCGCCGGATGCGCGGAAGTCGTCGAGGCGGCGGAGAAGGCGGGCGTCCTGCTGGGCTTCGAACCCGAACCGGGGATGCTCGTGGAGAGCCTCGACGAGTACACCAGGCTGGCCGCGGCGCTCGGCGACCCGGCGCCGTTCGGCCTGACCCTCGACATCGGCCACTGCCGCTGCCTGGAACCTCGCCCGGTGCCCGAGTGCGTGCGCAGGGCCGGGAGACGGCTGGTGAACGTGCAGATCGACGACATGCGCCGGGGCACCCACGAGCACCTGGAGTTCGGCAGCGGCGAGATCGACTTCCCGCCCGTGCTCAGCGCCCTCGACGAGGTCGGCTACCGCGGGCTGGTCGCCGTCGAACTGCCCCGGCACAGCCACGACGCCCCGGGCGTGGCCCGCCGCTCCCTGGACTTCCTGCGCTCGTGCGACCCCGCGGTCCGTCGTGAGGAGGAGATGGCATGACACCCGACCACCTCAGAACCGCACTGACCGACCGGATGACCGAGCAGGGCACGAAGTGGCTCGCCGGCGCGTGCGCCTCGGTCGCCACCGACCCCGGAGTCGTCCGCGGTCTGTTCCCACTGGTCGGACGCCGATGCGGACGAGATCCGCTGGACCCCGCCGACCCGCACGGCTGGACGGTGGACGACGCCGCCCGCTCCCTGCTGCTCGCCGCGATGCCCCTGACCGGCACCCCGTTGCTGGAGGAGATCGGGGAGCTCTACCGCACCGGTGACGCGGCCGAACGGCGCGCCGTGCTGCGCGCCCTGCCGCTGCTGCCCGTCGGCGACGGCGGGCTCCCCCTGGTGCGCGACGCCCTGCGCACCAACGACACCCGGCTGATCGCGGCGGCACTCGGCGACTACGCGACCGACCACCTGGACGCCGACACCTACCGCCAGGGCGTGCTGAAGTGCGTCTTCACCGGGATCCCGCTGGCCGCGCTGCCGGGCCTGCCCGGCCGGGCGGACCCGGAAATGGCGCGCATGATGGCCGCGTTCGCCCACGAGCGGACCGCCGCGGGACGCGATGTGCCCGACGACGTCGGGCCGGTCCTCGCGCTCTTCCCGGACGTGGCGGTGCCCGGCCACCGGGACCTCCAGGACGTCACCACCGCGACCACCGACCGTCCCAGCCCCCGGGAGGCGTGATGCGTATCTTCGACCCGCACATCCATATGACCTCGCGTACCACCGACGACTACGAGGCGATGCACGCGGCCGGCGTACGCGCCCTGGTGGAGCCCGCGTTCTGGCTCGGCCAGCCGCGCACCTCCGTGGGCAGCTTCCTGGACTACTTCGACTCCCTCATCGGCTGGGAGCCGTTCCGCGCCGCCCGGTTCGGCATCCGCCACCACTGCACCGTCGCCCTGAACCCCAAGGAGGCCAACGACCCGCGCTGTGCGGAGGTGCTCCAGCTCCTGCCGCGCTACCTGCCCAAGGACGGCGTGGTCGCCGTCGGTGAGATCGGCTACGACTCGATGACGCCCGAGGAGGACGAGGCGTTCGCCGCCCAGCTGCAGCTCGCCGTCACCCACGACCTGCCGGCGCTGGTCCACACCCCGCACCGCGACAAGGCAGCGGGCGTGGAGCGCGCCCTCGCCGTGGTGAAGGAGTCGGGAATCGCCCCCGAGCGCGTCGTCGTCGACCACCTCAACGAAGTGACGATACGTCAGGTCATCGACTCGGGCTGCTGGACGGGGTTCTCCATCTACCCCGACACCAAGATGGACGAGCGCCGCATGGTCGCCGTGCTGCGCGAGTTCGGCACCGAGCGGATCCTCGTCAACTCGGCCGCGGACTGGGGCAGGAGCGACCCCCTGAAGACCCGGAGGACGGGGGACGCCATGCTCGCCGCGGGTTTCACCGCCGACGACGTCGACACCGTCCTGTGGCGCAACCCCGTCGCCTTCTACGGCCAGAGCGGCAAACTGGAGCTCGACGACTCGGAGGCGCCCGGCGCCGACGCCACCTACGAGGGCAACTCCGTGCTGCGCGGCGTCCGGACGGAGGGGTAGCCGTGCGTCTGCTCCACCCCGACGGCACGGTGGTCCACCTCGCGTACTGCACCAACGTCCACCCCGCCGAGGACTTCGACGGGGTGCTGGCCCAACTGGCCCGACACGCACAGCCGGTACGCGAGCGGCTGGACGCGCCCGTCCTCGGCCTGGGCCTGTGGCTGGCCCGCGACGCCGCGGCGGCCCTCGCCGCGGACGACGGCGCCGTCGGCAGGCTCCGCCGGGAGCTGACCGCCCGGGGCCTGGAGGTCGTCACCCTCAACGGCTTCCCCTACCGCGGCTTCCACGACCCCGTCGTCAAGCACGCCGTCTACCGGCCGGACTGGACCACGCCGGACCGGCTGCACTACACCCTCGACCTCGCCCGCGTGCTCGCGGCACTGCTGCCCGACGACGCCGCGCACGGCAGTGTCTCGACCGTGCCCCTGGGCTGGCGGACCCCGTGGACGGCCGGGCAGGCGGACGAGGCCGCCCGAACGCTCGAGGCGCTGGCCGGCGGTCTGGCCGCCCTCGCCGGAGAAACAGGCCGGACGATCAAGGTCGGCCTGGAACCCGAGCCCGGCTGCGTCGTCGAGACCACCGCCGAGGCGGCTCGTCACCTCGCCCGCGTGGACACCGACCGCATCGGCGTCTGCCTGGACGCCTGCCATCTGGCGGTCGGCTTCGAGGCGCCGGCCGCCGCACTCGCCCGCCTGGACACGGCCGGACTGACGGTGGTCAAGACCCAGGCGTCCTGCGCCCTGCAGGCCGCCGACCCGTCCGATCCGGCGACCCGGGCGGCACTGGCCCGCTTCGCCGAGCCGCGCTTCCTGCACCAGGTGCGGGAACGAGGCGCCCCGCCCCGGGCCGTGGACGACCTGGACGCCGCTCTCGCCGGCGGGCTGCCCGGCCGCGATCCCTGGCGCGTGCACTTCCACGTGCCGCTGCACGCCGATCCGGAGCCGCCGTTGACCACGACCCGTCCCGAGCTGGAGGCGACCCTCGCCGCCCTGCTCGGCGGGGACACCGCCCACACCGCACACGTGGAGGCCGAGACCTACACCTGGGGGGTGCTCCCCGAGGCCGTCCGGCCGCAGGGCCCAGGCGCCCTCGCCGACGGCATCGCCGCCGAACTCGCCTTCACCCGCGACCACCTGATCTCTCTCGGCCTGAAGGAGGTCACCCCGTGAGCCCTGAGCCTCTGCTCGTCCTCGACGTCGTGGGCCTCACCCCCCGGCTGCTCGCCCACATGCCCCGGCTGCGGGCCCTCGGCGAGGCGGGCTTCACCTCACGCCTCGACACCGCCTTCCCCGCCGTCACCTGCACGGTGCAGTCCAGCCTGCTCACCGGGCAGCCCGCCACCGGCCACGGCATCGTCGGCAACGGCTGGTACTTCCGCGAGCTCGGCGAAGTGCTCCTGTGGCGGCAGCACAACGCGCTGGTGGGCGGGGAGAAGCTGTGGGAGGCGGCGCGGCGCTCCCACCCCGGCTACCGGGTGGCCAACATCTGCTGGTGGTACGCCATGGGCGCCGACGTCGACCTCACCGTCACCCCACGGCCGATCTATTACTCCGACGGCCGCAAGGAACCCGACTGCTACACCTATCCGCCGCAGCTGCACGACGAACTCACCGCCAGGCTGGGCACCTTCCCCCTGTTCACCTACTGGGGGCCGACCGCCTCCCTGACCTCCTCCCGGTGGATCGTCGGAGCCGCCCGGCACATCCTCGCCACCCAGGTCCCCGACCTCACCCTCGTCTACGTCCCCCACCTCGACTACGACCTGCAGCGCTACGGGCCCGACGATCCCCGCGCCGCCGCGGCGGCGGCCGACGTCGACCGGGTCCTCGCCCCGCTGCTCGACGCCGCGGCCGCACGCTCGGTCACCGTGGTCGCCCTGTCCGAGTACGGCATCACCAACGTCTCCAGGGCGGTGGACATCAACCGGGTGCTGCGCCGGGCCGGGCTGCTGCACGTCCACACCCAGGACGGCATGGAATACCTCGACCCGTGGACGTCGTCCGCCTTCGCCGTCGCCGACCACCAGGTCGCCCACGTCTACGTCGCCGACCCGGCCGACACCGAGCGCGTCCGCGAACTGCTGGCCGGCACCGACGGCGTGGCCGACGTGCTCACCGAGGCGGGCAAGAAGGCGTACGGCATCGACCACCCGCGGGCCGGCGACCTCGTCGCCGTCGCCGAGCCCGACTCGTGGTTCACCTACTACTACTGGCTCGACGACGACCGCGCCCCGGACTTCGCCCGTCTGGTCGAGATCCACCGCAAGCCGGGCTACGACCCGGCCGAGCTGTTCATGGACCCCAAGGACCCCAAGGTCAAACTGCGCGCCGCCGCGGCGCTCGCCCGCAAGAAGCTCGGCATGCGCTACCGCATGAGCGTCGTCCCCCTCGACCCCTCCCCGGTGCGCGGCAGCCACGGCCGCCTGCCCGACCACCCCGACGACGGCCCCGTGCTGCTGTGCTCCCGGCCCGGCGAGGCGCGCGACCACTACGACGCCACCGAGGTCAAGGACCTGCTGCTGCGCCTGGCCGGCATCACACCGGGCGCTTCCCCGGCCTCCTGACCCGCACGACCCCTGACCCCTCAGCACCGCCCAGCGACGAACCGACCGGAGGAACCGAGATGCCACGCCCGATCACCCTGTTCACCGGCCAGTGGGCCGACATGCCGTTCGAGGAGGTGTGCCGGCTGGCGGCGAAGTGGGGGTACGACGGGTTGGAGATCGCCTGCTGGGGCGACCACTTCGAGGTCGACAAGGCCCTGGCCGACGACGACTACATCCCGCGCCGCCGCGCCCTGCTGGAGAAGTACCACCTGCGGTGCTGGACGCTCTCCTGTCACCTGACGGGCCAGGCCGTCTGCGACCACCCCATCGACGAGCGCCACCGCGGCATCCTGCCCGCCCGCATCTGGGGCGACGGCGAGCCGGAGGGCGTCCGGCAGCGCGCCGCACAGGAGATCAAGGACACCGCGCGGGCCGCCGCCGCTTTCGGGGTGGACACCGTCGTCGGCTTCACCGGGTCCTCGATCTGGCACACCGTGGCGATGTTCCCGCCGGTTCCGCCGGAGATGATCGAGCGCGGCTACGCGGACTTCGCCGAGCGGTGGAACCCCATCCTCGACGTCTTCGACGAGGTCGGCGTGCGCTTCGCCCACGAGGTCCACCCCTCGGAGATCGCCTACGACTACTGGACGACGGTGCGCACCCTGGAGGCGATCGGCCACCGGGAGGCGTTCGGGCTCAACTTCGACCCGTCGCACTTCGTCTGGCAGGACCTGGACCCGGTCGGCTTCCTGTGGGACTTCAGGGACCGCATCTATCACGTGGACTGCAAGGAGTCGGTCAAGCGGTTCAACGGGCGCAACGGCCGCCTAGGCTCCCATCTGCCGTGGGGGGACCCGCGCCGAGGCTGGGACTTCGTCTCCACCGGGCACGGGGACGTCCCCTGGGAGGCGTGCTTCCGGATGCTCAACTCGATCGGGTACGACGGGCCGATCTCGGTGGAGTGGGAGGACGCCGGCATGGACCGCCTGGCCGGTGCCCCGGACGCCCTGCAGTTCATCCGCGCACTCGCAGCGATCGAGCCGTCGGCCCAGTCCTTCGATGCGGCGTTCACCTCCGGTGACTGACGACCGCATCGCTCCGGACGAGGCCTGATCCCGGCGGCGACCGGCCCGGCGCCCGCTCAGGGCCGCCGGGCCGCGCAACTGGTGGGGCCCTTGCCGAAAACCTCGTCCGCGCGGATCAGGACGCGCCGGTCAGTTGCGGCGGCGCGCCGACTCCTCCAGCCGCTCGACCAGTTCCGCAGCCATGGCCTTGATGGTCTCCAGCCCCTTGCGCCCCCACGGTTGCGGGTCCTGGTCGACCACGCAGATCGTGCCGAGCACCACGCCGGTGCTGTCTATCAGCGGTGCGCCCAGGTAGGAGTGGACGCCGATCGCGTCGACCACCGGGTTACCGGCGAACCGCGGGAAGTCCCGGATGTCCTCCAGCACCAGCGCCCGGCGGCGCTTGACCACGTGCGGGCAGATGCCCATGTCGATGTCGCGGGGCATGACGCGGCCGGGCACCGGATCCTCCAGCAACGGCGGTCCCACGTGCACCGTGGTGTCCTGCGCGGCGCTGTACAACCCCGCGTAGTACTGGCGGTCGGCGTCGAGGAAGAAGTTGACCCCGGCGTAGCAGCCGCCGGTGCGGTGTGCCAGCTCCCGTGCGAAGGCGTCCAGTTCCGCATCCGGGCGGGCATCGATGCCCAGCTCGCGCAGCCGCTCGGATCGGGTACGTCCCTGTGGGTCCTCCGGGGGGAGGAGCAGATGGCGCAGGGCGATCCCGGCCTCAGGCCCGGATGAGGGGTTGGTCGGTGTCGCTGCCATGGGAACTCCTTGTCGTGATCAGGTGCTGGATCAGTTCGAGCAGCACGCGGATGCCCGAGTTCTGGACGCGCGCGTCGCACAGCACCACCGGCACCTCCTGCCTGAGGTCGAGCGCGCTCCGCACCTCCTCCGCGTGGTAGCGGTGGGCGCCGTCGAACTCGTTGACGGCGACGACGAAGGGGATGCCGCGCCGCTCGAAGAAGTCCACCGCCGCGAAGGAGTGCTCCAGCCTGCGGGTGTCGGCGAGGACCACCGCCCCGAGCGCTCCCTCGGAGAGTTCGTCCCACATGAACCAGAAGCGCTCCTGCCCGGGCGTGCCGAACAGGTAAAGGACATGGGACGGACCGAGCGTGATCCGGCCGAAGTCCAGGGCCACCGTGGTGGTGGCCTTGTTCTCCACTCCGTCCAGTCGGTCCGTGGCCGCGCTGACCGCGGTCAGCATCTCCTCGGTGCTCAGCGGCTCGATCTCGCTGAGCGCGTTGACGAAGGTCGTCTTTCCCACGCCGAACCCGCCGGCGACGAGCACCTTGATTCCCACCGGCAGGACTTCGGCGGGCAGCGGGTCACAGTCGTTTGAGGAGGCCATCACGTACCGCTTCCAGGAGGTCTTGATCGGGTCGTGCGTAGTGGCCCGGGGACGGCGGGGGCGCGTCACCTGCGACGACCGCGCCTCCCTCCGCCAGATCGGACAGCAGCACCTTGACCACGGCGGCGGGCACGTGCATCCGGGCGGCGACCTCGGCGACGCTCACCGGCTGCGCGCACAGCGCCAGCACCTGCGCATGCTCCAGGCCGAAGGCGCCCTGTGTCTGGACGCCCGTGGCCCGCACCATCGTCACCAGCGTGAAGTGGGACGTGGCCCTGGTCCGGCCGTCGCTCACGGTGTAAGGACGGACCAGCCGCCCGACCGCTTCGTCGACCAGCGGTCCGTCCGGGAGGACCGGCGTCATCGGTTACCCCACCGGGTGCCGGGGCGGTGTGGCGAGGTGCGGGCGCACGCTCTTCACCATCATGCCCATCTCGTAGCCCAGCACCGCCGCGTCCGCCTCACGTCCGGCCAGCACCGCCAGCACCGCGCCGTGCCCGGCGGACGAGACGAACAGCAGCGAGGTGCTGAGCTCCGTCACTATCTGCCGCACGTCACCGCCGTCGTCGAAGCGCCGGCCCGCGCTGCGTGCCAATGAGTACAGCCCACTGGCGAGCGCGGCCAACTGGTCGGCGGCGTCCTTGTCGAGCCCCTCCGCTGCCTTCACCAGTCCGTCCGAGGACAGCAACAAGGCGCTCCGGGTGTGCGGCACCCGGTTCACCAGACCTGTCAAGAGCCAGGAAAGGTCTTCGCTCGCCACGATCGTGTACTCCTCTTCGACGGAAGGAAACGGTGTGCTGGACGGGGCCCCGACCCTTCGGGGCGGCCCTCGGCTGTCAGGGTGTCTCCGCTTCCTCGGCCCTGCGTAGTCCGGTCTGGAACGCGGCCATCAGGCCCGGGTCGTGTGCGATGTCCTCGGAAGAACCGGCGCTGCGGACCGGGTGCGGCTGTTCGGCGGCGTGGTCCCGGCGATGGCGCTGAGGCAGCCGCGGACGGTCGCCCTCGCTGTCGGAGGGCATCGGGGCGGGCTCGGGTTCGGAATCGAGCACGCCCGGATCCGCAGCGACGCTCGTCACTGTCGCCCCGGGCGCGGCCGCCTCGGGCTCCACCGGTTCTTGTGGCATCGCGTCAGGGGCCGCGACAGCGTGGTGCTCGGGCGCGGGAGCTGCCGGCTGCGGGCCGAGCAGTGCCGTGGGCACCACCATCACGGCCTGAGTGCCGCCGTAGACGTTGCTCTGCAACCGCACGGCGATGTCATGCCGCTGGGCCAGCACGGAGACCACGTACAGACCGATCCGGCCGTCCTGCAGCAGCTCGCCGAGGGCGACCTTGTCGGGTGCGCTCAGAACGGTGTTCATCTGGTTGCGCTCGGCCGGGGACATGCCCAGGCCCCGGTCTTCGACCTCGATCGCCACCCCCGCGGCGACCGGCTCCACCCGCACATGCACGGTGGTCTGGGGCGGCGAGAACACCGTCGCGTTCTCCAGCAGCTCGGCCAGCAGATGGACGACGTCGACCACGGCGTGGCCACTGACCGTGCCGTCGACGGGCGGGACCAGCTTGACCCGGGCGTACTGGTCGATCTCGGCGACGGCGGAACGTAGCACGTCGGTCAGGCCGACGGGACGGGTCCACTGGCGGTGGGTGTTCGCGCCGCCGAGCACGGCCAGGTTCTCGGCGTAGCGGCGGATACGGGTCGACAGATGGTCCACCCGGAACAGCCCCTTGAGCAGGTCGGGGTCCTCGACCTCGTTCTCCAGGCTGTCCAGCAGACCGATCTCGCGGTGCACCAGGGACTCGAGCCGACGCGCCAGATTGGCGAACACCTCGAACTGCTCCAGCCGCGAGGTGTGTTCCGCGCCGACCGCCCCGGCGGCGGTCTCCAGCAGCGCCGCCTCGGCCTCGTGCCGGGCCGCAGCGATCTCGAATCCGAGTCGGGAGAGTTCGTCCGGGCCGGTCTGCGGCGGCAGTTCCGGTCGGCGCCGCACAGGCGACTCCCCGGCCCGCAACCGACGTCGCAGCGACTCCAGTTCGGCCCTGCCCTCGGCTGCGGTACGGATCAGCTCGGCCAGCTCGGCACGGTTCCGGTCGGCCGCACGGGACAGCTCCGCCCAGTGCTTGGTGACCGCTCGTGCCTCCGCCGATGCCCGTATACCCGCGATCCCGGCCGCCACGGTGCCGATGAGGACCAAGCCGCCGAACACCGCGCTCTGGTCCGCCCGGTCCAGGCGGCCGTCACCGGCCAGTGCGGTGGCCACCGCACCGGCCACGGCGACCACGCCCGGGGGCAGCACGGACCACAGCACCTGACGCCGCCTCATGGACCCGGCTCGTGACTCGTCCGTCACACGAGGGGTCACGGGCGACGCCGGCCGGTCGTCCGGCGGCGTGGAAGGATCAGGCATGACAGTCCCTGGACAGTACGATGATCGGGCCGAGCGCGCAGGTTACCGCGCACCAGGACTCCGGCGTCAGCCCCCTGGCGGGTACAGAGATCGAACCGTGATTGCCTGCCTTGTTACCGGCCCGGGGACGCAGGGCGACCGGCTTGGCACCGCGGGCGGCCGGGGGAGCGGACGGTCCGCTTCGAGGCACTGCTCGTCGGCACCCCCCGCCGACACCGAAGCCAGGGGCGTGTTCGTTTGCGATCCCGTTGTAAATCGTTTGCGCAGTCCCGGTGACGGGTGTTCAGGCTGCTGTGGGGGAGGGCACAACCGATGACATGGCGGAGGCTGGACGTCCTGACGATGAAGCGGATGCGAGACGACAAGATCCTCCGGCTACCCCTGAACCAGAGCCCGGTTCTCCAGGCTTACTTCATCGCTTGAGGTTCCGGTGGCAGTGGCTGAGGACCTTCGCCGGTTGGTGGAGCCCTCAGAAGTTCGCCGGCGCCGTCGCCGTGGGGCTGCTGGTCGGCCTCGGGGGCAACTACATTCCTCAGTGGGCCGACGGATCGCATTCCGGATCGACCCCTCAGCCGGGTCAGGACGGTTCCCCGGACACCTGCCACTACTCCGTCAAGGACCACCGGCTGTATGCCGGATTCAGCACGACCATGACTGATGAGACGGACATTGCCGGCGGGAGCAACGACGATGTCCGCGAGGTGCAGTGTCTGTTGCTCCACATGGGAATCTCGCCGGGGGCCGTGGACGGGAGCTTCGGAGCGGGAACACAGAAAGCGGTCGAGAAGGCCCAACGCCGTGGTCACGTGACGCCGGACGGTCGTGTCGGGCCGAAGACGTGGAAGGTCCTTCGAGCCGCGAAGTGATCCGTGGAGGACTGCGCCAGATTATTCGGCGCAGGCGTTGCCAGACCGCGGCACACCGGTCGTCGCCCTGCCGATGAGCCCTGTCCATCGCAGGCCCCGGCGGCGTGGGCTCGCTGACCTCCCACCCCGGGCGCACCATGAAGACAGGGGCATTCGGCACCGTGGGCCGGACGCGGACCGCGGTCGGCACCTGGAGGTCGGTCATGGCGAGCGTCGGTTCCCTGGCATCGTCCCGGATTCCCGACACGCTCAAGCCCGGCGGGATCGAATCCGAGAGCCATCCTTGGAAGATACGTCTGGTCGAGCACCCCAAGCGCTTCGAGTCGGCGTCCTTCCGTGCCGCGAAGAAGACGGCGCGGAAGATACTCGACGAGATGAGCGACGCGGAGCTGCCGTACGGGCCCCGGCCCGCCGGCTCCGAGCACTGGGAGATGCACCACGGAGGCAGCCTCTGGGTCAAAGGAGAGGGCGGCTGGCGGATGTACCGCGCCCGGGTGGGAATCGAGTGGAGCATGCAGTTCTGTGCGGAGCCGGCGAAGGTCGACCGGCTCAGGCGGGAGGCAGCCGAACTCGTCGGCGCCTTCCCGCTGACCCTGCCTGCCCTCGCCGAGCTGGGCTACGAGAAGGCCGGGGAACTACTGCGCACCCCGATCAAGAACGCGGACGCCGTGGAGGCGTGGACCGATTCCCTGTTCAACGCGTGCGTGCCCATGAGCCACGGCAACCACCAGGGCCTCCTGCCCAAGGTGCCCGGTGAGCACCACTACCCCTGGCCCGTCAAGGGCGCGGACTTCGTCCGGTACGACGACTTCCAACTGTGGGTGACCCTTCCCGACGGCACCCACGGCGCCGTCGCCCCGGTGGACCGGCGGGGTTCCGGAGACGGACACGTCCGCCTGGTGCACGTCCCTGAGGGCAGCGAGGCGGCAGAGACACTGGCCGAGGCGCAGGACCAGGGACTGATGGCGGTCCTGCCGCCGAACAGCTCGGCCGCGCTCCAGGCCTTCGCCGGCCAGATCGACCCCGGACGACGCACCGCGGCCGGTCCGCCGGCCACGGGCCGAGCGCGGCGAAGCGGCCGCGGCTGCCGCTCGGTGTATTGATCACGCCTTCGGCGGGCTGGGCTCGGACCCGAGTACGTCCACTACGAGGGTCCGAGCCCCGCCCGCCGAGAGCACGCACCTGACGACGCAGGGCCGCCCTCCGGGCGGCGACACGCGTTTGACGACAGGCCCTGGACCGCCGGACGAGGAGTCCGGCAGATGCCGTAGAGGAGAACGATCTGCGGTGCGGGTCGAGCATGAGGCGCGCCCGCGGAACGCGCAGTTGCGGGCCCACGGCGACGGGCGGAAACTGATGCCATAGCACGTGCGCGCGTGGATCGCGCGGTGAACCGGATTCGTCCCCTCAGCTATGGGGAGAACTCAACTCCATTTGAGTTTAAGTACCCAGTTCCTCGAAGGAGCGTGCCGCTCGTACGGCATCTGACGGGCCGACAGCCCGCTTTCCGGGGGCTGCCTCAAGGCGGACATACGGGTCTGGGATCAGCTGACCGTGACGCTCGTCAACCAATTCAAGTCCATGATCGGCACGCGTGCCGCCGTCCCCGGAAAACGCGAGCGTCAGGCGGATGAGGTGCGCTACCGCTACCCGCCACCGATCGGAGCACATGCCATGACCGACGACATCCGCGGCTTCTCGCTCAGGTCCGTGGCCACGACGCCATGCACGATCGTGCCACCGCATCTGCTCAACCGGCTGGCCCGAGCCGAGAACCCGGCCGTGCGTGAGACTGCCCGTCGCACCCTTGCGCTCGACGCGGCACAACGTGTCCAGCGGAGGCTGACGACCGAGATCGGCCCGACCGCCGCCCCGCCGATGCGTGCGCCCGACCACCCCCACCGCACCGTCTGCGACGTCGAGCACCGGCAGGAGTTGCCCGGCAGGCGCATCCGCGGAGAGGGCGAGGCCGATGCCCCGGACACCTCGGTCAATCACGCCTACGACGGCCTGGGAGCCACCTTCGATTTCTATCTGCAGACCCTGTCCCGCTCGTCCATCGACGGGGCCGGCCTTCCTCTGGATGCCAGCGTTCACTTCCGCCGCGACTACGACAACGCCTTCTGGGACGGCGAGCAGATGGTGTTCGGCGACGGTGACGGGCGCATCTTCGGCGATTTCACCCAGGCCCCCGACGTCATCGGCCACGAGCTCACCCACGGCGTCACCCAATACACCGCCAACCTGGAATACGTGGGCCAGTCCGGAGCCCTGAACGAGCACCTGTCCGACGTATTCGGCTCCTTGGTCGAGCAGTACGCCAAGGGCGAGACAACCGAGGAAGCGAACTGGCTGATCGGAGAGGAGCTGCTGCGCCCCGGTGTTCGGGGCGTCGCTCTGCGCTCGATGAAGGCACCGGGCACCGCGTACGACGACGATGAGCTCGGCAAGGATCCGCAGCCTTCCCACATGAACGACTATGTGCAGACCTTCGCCGACAACGGCGGCGTGCACATCAACTCGGGCATCCCCAACCACGCCTTCTACCTGGTCGCGACGCAGCTCGGCGGCCACGCCTGGGAGCGGGCCGGCCGTATCTGGTACGACGTGCTCACCGGTGGCGCGCTCGCCGGCGACGCCGACTTCGAGTCCTTCGCGCAACTGACGGCGGACGCCGCCGGCGCCTACGGGCCGCAGGAGAGTGAGGCGGTGGTCAAGGCGTGGCAGGCCGTCGGCGTACCGACGGGTTGAGCCGGCCAGGGAGCTCGCTCGTGTAGGCCGTCCGGAGGCATCCAGATGGTGATCCGACGGATCACCACGAACGATGGTGCTCGAGCCCTCGGCGCGGCGGCCGGGGGCCGTGGCGCGGCGCTTCGCCCGTGCCGTGCCCCAGTGACGGTCGAAGGAGACACGTGAAGCCTCCGCCCAGGTCGGGCACCGGCTCGCACCCACGGGTGCGACGGGTACCGAGGACGAGACCCAGACGGTCACCGGTGGCCGTGGTAGTGATCCTGCTGGTCTTCCTCCTGACGGCGCTGGTGCTGGGTTGGTTCGGCATCGAGGACCTCGAGGAGGCCCTGACCTTCCCGGGGCGCGTCACCGGTGCCGTCCTCGTCGTGGTCTCGCTCACCACGTTGCTCGGCGCTGCCGCGGTCGTGGACCACTGGTTCTGGAGCAGCTTCGCCTACTCCGGACTGGTCGCTCTGATCGGCGCGAGCGCGGCGTTCCTGACCAGCGCCGTGCTCCTGGTCGAGACATGTAAGGGAGAATCCCTGTTCTGGCCGGCAGCGTTAGGCATGCTCACGGCAGGCTCGGCATGGGCTGTCTTCGTGGTGTGCCGGACATCGGTCGTGATCCCCGCTCCGAAGCGGCTGGCCGCGGCACTGATCATCTCCTCGGCTATCGCGGGGGCCAATTTCGGCTACCAGAGCCTCTATGAGCCGTCCCGGCGCACGGCCAAGCCTCTCATCAAGTTGACCATGGGGACGCCTGTGCTGAGCCAGGACCGTAAGGCATTCGCCGTGCCGGTCGACATCAGTCTCGAGAACCACAGTGATGTGGGTTTCTATGTGCTCGGCACCGAAATCCACGCCATGGGGGAACGGGTGACGTTGAGCGCTAGGGACCGGCTCCGCCAGCAATGGCGAATCGATGCCGAACAGTGGAACAATTCCCAGGAGAAAAACCCGCTCTCCCGCAGGGAGGTTCACCAGCCCGGCGAGTTGGTGGCCGCGCAACCCATGATGCCCTACGGAGAGTGGATCGAGGAAAACGACTCCTACACCACCCGCGTGGTTGTGCAAATGCCCGTCAACACGCCCTACGACCGGGTGGCGTTCTACGCCTCGGCTCACTTCGCACGCAAGGACCGACTCGGACTGGCGCCCGAACTTCGATTCGAAGGGTACTCCTGGGGCGCCGGCCATGTGCCCCCATGGGTGAAGAGCCAGAACCTTGACGCCGTCGTCTACCGCGGCAGGGTGCACGAAAACAATGCGATCGACGATCACACGAGGGACCCCCGCTACGTGAACGTCTATTGGAGTTTCGGTGCGCATGGCTCAAGCGTGGCGGCAGTTATTGCGCGAAAGGGCGAGGAAGACAAGGAAGCCCCGTCGGACTCGGCGACCCGGTACGGACTTGTCGACGCCGAAACGGGCCCGATCGAGCGGACGCTGTGGGACATCAAGAAGACCCAGTGATGACCGGCAGGGCCGCCCCGGTCGTGCGAGACCGCTGGTCCCCTCGCTCCAGCCACGCCACGAGGGCGAGAGAGCTGTTCAAACGATCCCATGAGTACGGGTCCCCCATTCCGAGCTGCGCCTCCCTCACCGCCCGGCACAGCGTGCCGACGTCGAACATCTCCGAAATCAACGGGTGCCTCGCGGAGCGGCAGAGGTCGATGAGTTCGTCACCGTGTGCCCGTAGACCCCGGGCGTAGAGCTCGTTGAAGGGGATCTTGACCGACCGGGCACGGATCCCGGGCGGGAGCAGATCTGCCATGGCCTCGCGCAGAACGGCCTTGGGGCGGCCCGGAAGGAACGTGGCCTCGATGGGAAGGCGCCGCATCGTGGCGACGACCTCCGGGTCGAGGAAGGGGTGCGAGAGGAAGAACCCGTCCTGCCCTGCGCGGCGCCAGGACAGCGGGTCGGGAGCGGCGATGTAATTTGCCGCGTCGTAGAGGGAGCGTTCCGGCCTGCGCCCGAACACGAAGCGGCTCTCCGCAAGGCTGGCATCCCGGTAGCCGTGAGCCCGGGCGAATCCGGATCGCAGCCATCGGGGACGGGCGAAGTTGCCGAGGCCGCCGAGCACCGTTCCGCGGCGGTGGACCAGCGCCGCGATCCGTTCGGCTGCCAGCGGAAGAGTCGGCTGCACGACATGAGCGGAGACGACGTCCCACAAACCCCGCTCACTGCCCGCGGCCCAGGTACGTGCCTGCTTCGTCATCTGCCGGAGCTGTCCTGTTCGGGCCAGCCTGTGCAGGTGAAACGGGTTGGCGTCCGCGATCGGGTCCGCTCCGCAGCCGGTCATGAGAGTGTCACAGCCCAGTTCCGCCGCAGCGGCATGAAGCCTGCTCCAGAACGGGGCGCGGAAGGCGTGCGCATGAGGCTCGTCCGTGTCTCCCGCGTGGTCCTGGAAGCTGTCGAAGTCGGCCACGTCGTCGGCGTCGACGATCACCGAGCGGGCCGCAGGTGCGTGACGGCGGATCTCCTCCATCGCCTCGTCGAGGTAGGGCTGCTCTCCGGCCAGTTCCCCTCTTCCGAAGCGCCCGGCGATCAGGACGAGGTCCCCGGGCTGCCCCAGTCCCGCCGTCTGCAGCCGCGCTGCGAGCAACGCGACGCTGGTGGAGTCGGTGCCGCCGGAGACGTGACATGCCGTCGTCCTGCCCATACGGCGCCCGACAGCGTTCTCGAGCGCGAGCCGCAGCTCCTTGGCGGCGTCGCTGAGACGGAGGCCCCTGACGGCCGGTTCCGACGGGTCGTGGGCCTCGTGAGCGTGTCGCACCGCCCGACCGCGTATCTGCCCAGTGATCGAAAGCTCCACCACCTCGCCGCCGAGAACCCGGTGCACGCCGGCGAACGGGGTGAGTTCCGTGTGCGGTTGCGCCATGTTCCCGGTCAGGTACCGGCAGAAGTAGCGACGTTCTGGCCCTGCTCCGACGCCCAGGCGGCTCGCCGAGGTATCCACCCCGCTCACACGGCCGCCGGACTCCCTGAAGAACAGGGGGATGCGCGCATGCTCGTCCCGTATCAGCAGGATGCGGTCGCGGTACACCAGGACAGCCGCATAGTCACCGGTCGGCAGGCGCGGGGCGGCTACCGGTCGGCTGAAATCGTCGAGGAGGGCGCGAGCACCCGCGACGCGGCCGGTGACCGAGCCGACCCAGCCGACGACCGCAGCGGTGCCGGCCCGTGAGGAGACTGTCGTCACGAGCCCCTGCTGCGCCATGGCCCCGGCTGCCGAGAGCTTCGGCGCGCCCCCGGCCCACTCGAGGCGGAGCGCCTCCACGTCAGGGCCCTCCGCCGTTGATCGAGAGAACGGGCGAGAACACGTGCCCGCGCGGATCGGCGTCAGGGATGCACAGGCCCGCCGAAGACGTCCAGGCGTGCAAGGCGAACGGGTGTTCGCGGACACCGACGTGGAGCACGGCCTTCAGACCACGCCGCCGCAGCAGGACGAAAGCCGTCACGGCCTCGGCCTTGCAGTCGTCGTTGACGAACCAGCTTCTGCGGCTGTGTGACTGCACTGCTCGTTTGAGCCGTGCGACGTCCTGCACGGAAGGGGGGTCCGCACGGGCGTATTCCGGAGCTGCTACGGACAGGAGTCGCAGGACGCGCCCGAATCCCATGGTCCGGATCAGCAGCTGCACCGCCCGCAGCCAGATTCCGACCGCGACGTCCGAACATTCCTTTCGGCGGCCCGTCGCGCACCCGGCCCGAATGAGAGCGGTGACGAGGTCGGCGCGTTCCTCAGGGCCTCCGTCAGCGAATTTCTGGATGTCTGCCGTCGCCATTCCCAGAAAACGCGTCCGCTTCCAGTCCGCAATGAGAGCTCCGCCGGACATTCTGGTGACACGGCAGTGCGGTGACAGGATCCGCGTCATGGCTGTCAGGGCATCGGCGTCCTCTGCCACCGCGCACCCTCCAAGGTCAGCCTGCCGCAGCGACTTTGAGGCGGGCCCGGTTCGACTCTGTGGACAGTGTCAGGACATGTATCCGTGACCGTCGTAGTGGCCGCCGCTGAAACCCCGGATCAGACGGCCGTTGCCGAGAAGGACAAGCCGGCGCGGCATACGACGTCGCAGCAGTCGGAGAAACATCGTATACCTCCGATAGTTATGCGGCATTATTTCTTTATCAGGTTACCTATCCTCGTATGTCCCGCAACTGGACTGCCGGTGTCGGCGTCGCGAAGCACGAGCGCGCCGAGGGCGGCGAGGGCGTCGTGGCTCGCTTCAAGACGCGGAGCTCGGCGACATGGAAGCGAAGGCTTCGACCTTGGGGCCGCGGTCTTCGTCGCGTTGGCGTCCAGAGTCGACGCGGACGCCAACTTCCCACAAGACGGAGGACTTCCACCATGGAGCGGTGTCCCACGGGGGAAGAACACGGACCACGGCAGCGGTCTGGTCCCTCCAGGCGCTCATCTCCGGGTTCTCCGGGTACTTCATCTCCAGCCGCCTTCAGGAGCAGCCAGGGTTCCGGGCCGGGTCGCCCTGCTGGCCGTCGTCGGGCAGTTGCTGGCACTGGTGACCCAGTGCGGCAGGAGCATGGCCGGCTTCCGCCCCGACTGGGGGTTCTCGCGCGATGTCCTCAGCGTGCTCCGTAACCCGTTCGACAAGGCCGTCCCGGTGTGCCTCGTCGGCCACGCGAGCACTCTGCCCGGCCTCGTCGAGACCGCACCGGCCTGGCCGCCGAACCATGTGTACGGCTTCTGGACCGGCCTGGTCCCGGCAAGGCTCGCGGTACCGCTGACGGTCGCCGTGTGTGCCGTCCAGGCCGAGCCGATGTCGAGGAGCCGTCCGGGCGGATGGCCCTGGCGCCTGCCGTGCCCGGTCGTGGAACGAGAGCTCCGGTCCGCCTGGCAGGAGCCACCGACCGACCGCCAGTACCACACCGGGACCTGCGTCGCTTCCCGGCCGCGCGGGGTCGACGGCCCTTCCGGTTGCGCAACAGGGGAAGCGGATCGGCTGACCTACTCGAAGCGCGCGATCGAGACGTCGTGGCAGATCAAGCCGAGTTGCGGAGCTTTCTGGTAGCGATCTTTCCCTCGTGTCAGTGGTAGGCGTGCACGACGGCATGGCCCTTGCCGCGGCCGATCATCCACCGGTTGACCGGGGTGGTCAGCGCGAACGCCAGGAGGAGGGAGAGGCGTGGGAGACCCAGAAGAGGACATCGCCGAGTCCGGCGTCCATGCCTCCGGGCACACCCGCCATGACGGCGTTGTCGATCAGTTCCGTCACGGCGATGGACACCGTGTCCGCGGCCGGCGCGATGCCGAGCGCCTGCCGGACGGGGAGCCCGGCACGCAGCACGCCGCGCATGGTCAGGGCGTAACCGACGAAGGGACAGCGTGGATGGTGCCGAACCACCACCCCCGGGCGCCGAGCCGGGAAGTGACCGCCGTCCGCGCGTCCTCCCCCCGACCACTCACACACCTCAACGAGCCGAGGCCGTAGCGCCTCGGACCACTACGGCGGACCGGCAGCCGGGCGCCGCCTTGGCTCATTCGGCGTCGAGGAACGCGTGGACGTCGGAGGCGAAGTCCTCGTAGTGCTGGAACAAGAACCCGTGCGCCGCGTCCTCATAGATCTTGACGGTGGCGTTCGGCAGCAGGCCGGCGATGAGGTACGAGTACTTCGGCAGGATCATCGGGTCGCTGTCGCCGTTGGCCACGAACACCGGCGCGGTGAGCGCCTCCAGCTCGTCGAACAACGCGGTGTTCGGCACACCCCACCGTGCGACCGCGTCGTACTGAGCGATTCGGGTCGCCCAGTCCGTCTCGACGTCTCGGTCTTCCGTACGTGAATAGATCCGGGTCAGTGTGTTCATGCCCGCCGCCCGGCTGGATTCCGACGCGGTGAAGAACACCCGCAGATACTCCTCGCCCGACGTCCTCGGTCCACCCACGGCAGCGATCACATCCGGAGCCCATCCGTGCATGCCTCGCGCGCCTTGCGGGGCGGTCGACGCCAGAACCACCTTGCCGACGGCGTCCGGCCGTGCGAGCGCGACGCGCTGTGCGACGAAGCTTCCGATGCTGAACCCGAGCAGGTCAAAGGATTCGATGCCCAGCGCGACGGTGAAGCCGAGGACCTCGCGGGCCATCTGTTCGACGGTGTCCGCCGGCCTGCCGGTGCTGCCTCCGACGCCCTGGTAGTCCATCGTGACGACACGGCGGTTCCGGGCCAGGGCGTCTATGAGGGCAGGGTCCCAGTTGTCGAGGTTTCCCCGGAAGTGCTGGAGCAGCACCAACGGGCGGCCGTCACGGTCCCCGATGTCGCGGTAGGCGTATTCCACCCCGTCCGTGGCCGACACACGAAGGTTCGGAGCGGATGCGTACCGGGCGGTCCCCGCATCGGGTGCGGAGGTCGGTTCGTCCATGGAGGGGCCTCTTCCCTGGCTCACTTGGTCGGCTGCGTCGAGGGGCCGTCCGGGGCCTGCCGTCGATCCCGCCCAGTATCAAGAGAGCCTTGGACACAGGGCATCGCACATTCGGGTGAGGGCCGGGGAGAGACCGCGTGGACCTGTCGCGCGATCTCGATCTCATCGTTGTCGGTGGTGACCGCTACGGTCGGACCCGTGAATGCACAGCGAGGGGGAGCGGCTCCGGTGAGGGAGTTCGCGGGTGAGTTCGAGATCCATCTGACGGTTCGGCCGGACGCCGATGCGGACGGTGAGGAGCGGATACGCCTGTGGGCGCAGCGACATGGCTTCAAGTACACCCGTATCGTGCTGGACCGGGGGCGCACGCCGGACCAGCCCATGCTGACATGCTCGGGACGAGGCACGCTGGCCGCGCAGCTGGCGACGGCCCGCGGGTGGGCCGATCGGCTGCGTGGCGACGGGTTCCGTGTGGCACGGTTGAAGGTGGAGGGCGCGCCCTGGAACGCCGACGTCCCGGAGACGGACAGGGAGGCCAGGGCTCTTCCTGAGGGCTGCTACTTCGAGCACCACGTCAAACTGATCCTGTCGGGGGAGACACAGGTGGCCGCAGTGCGGGCGCTGGCCGAGTCGCACGCGGCCCATGTCTCCCGAAACGCCCGCCGGTCCACGGAGGGGGGTCGGCACGAACGCTTCGTCACCCAGCGATGCCGCGGCGTCGGCCGCGCGGAGGCGGCCCGCCGCCTCGGTGCCCTCCTCCGCGCCCTGCACGAGGCCGGCCACCCCGTCGTCGAAGTGGAGCGGGAATTCGTCGTCCACGACGACAACCCGGCTGTGGACGCCGGCTGGATCGAAGGCGAGCCGAGGGCCGCGTGACGCACCCCCACCCCTCGGACGGGCACGTCCCACCACCGGCCGCCGTCGACCGCCGGGCGGCCCAGCGCGCGGCCCTGGACCACGTCCTCGCCCTGATCGCGGACGCTCCCTGGAGCGGAAGCCTCATGCTGCGCGGAAGCATGGTCCTGCCGGCCTGGGTGGGAAGCGCGGCGCGCGAACCCGCCGACCTCGACTGGGTGGTCCTGGAGGACACCGTCGGGATCGACACGCTGGATCCCTGTCCGTACGTCGACCTGCTCGCCACGGTGCAGCAGTGGCCTGAGGCGGCCGACGGCGCAGCGGCGTACGAGATATGGACATACGAGGAGTTCGGCACCGACGGCCGGCGACCGATCCTGCCACCGGAAGGGCTGCACTGGGTTCTTATGGCTAGGTGATTTTCATGTCCGTTGTCCACGACTCCCCTGTCCACGACTCCCCGAACAAGGGTTGACGGGTTGACGAGGTTGACGGGTTGA
>NZ_JBIAXT010000041.1:0-68428 GCF_042896945.1 Streptomyces sp. NPDC001222 | reverse complement strand
CACTCCAAGCCTTCGACATCACCTTCGACGGCCGGCTCACCGCCGGACGCCGCTGAACGAAACCGACCGAGTTCCACCGTTCGCTACACAGACCCGTCGCGGCGGCAACAGTCGCACGCGAGATCATCGTGAGCCCCGGTGTGCCGCGAGCACGGCCACGACCAGTCCGAGAGAGCTACCTGTCTCAGTGCGCAGGAAGTCTCGCAAGGGGGTGTGCAGGGAGTCCGAGCAGACCGATTGCCCGGTTCCCGACGGGTTGGCGCCATGCGCAGCGGTGATCATGTCCGTTACCTGCACATCACGTGCGGGGAAAAGAGTGGGCCCCTCCAGGGTCCGCCAGGCGTAAGCCTTGCGCCTGCTCAGTTGTGTGTAACGGGAGCGCTGCCATCGCAACTTGAGCGAGCGGATATTGGCTCCGCCCAGCGCTAGCGCTATGCCCGGCAAGCAGGGCGCGGCCCGATGCGAAGCCGTGGGCCTCATAGCGCGCACTCACCGGTTCACGCACGACCTGACACCGAACGAGCCCCCTCCACCGGGAAGGGGGCTCAACGGGCCACATGGTCGCGCAAAGGCCTGAAAGGCCCTCACACCCACTCCACCTCAGACTTGATATGCGGGGCACCTCCAGGGTCAGGCAGTGGCGTCCGAGAGGACGCCGGCGGCGTCGGCCGACGAGGGCTCGAAGCGCCGACCGCTGCCAGCGCAGCCGCCACCTCGCCCTCGCTCGCCCGCCAGCACCTCCATCACCCGATCGAGCGCCTCACTCACGTCAGTGCGCGGTCGAAGCGGGCGCCTGACCAGCGTTCTTGACCGTAGCGGCAGCAACTTTTCGCCGGTCGGGCCTACTTGTACCCAAGTATCCATCTGCGGACAGATGCTGGAGTCGAAGGGGGTGGCCTCCCGCCTGCGCGCAGCGACTGCTATCGAGGCACGCTTACTATCCGGCACAACCTACGGGCGAAACGCCCGCCCTGATATCCGTTCGCCCCGAGCAGCCGGAACGTCCTACTCTCGGCCCATGGACAGGCCTCTCGTAGCCATTCTCAGTGGCGCCGGTATCTCCACCGATTCGGGGATCCCCGATTATCGCGGTCCCAACGGGCTGTGGCGGCGGGATCCCGAGGCGGAGAAGCTCGTCACGTACGAGTACTACATGAATGATCCGGAGATCCGGCGGCGCTCCTGGCAGATGCGACGCGACAACCGGACGCTCAAGGCCGAGCCCAACGCCGCGCACCGGGCCGTGGCCGAACTGGAGAAGTCCGGCGTGCCGGTCCGGGTCATCACACAGAACGTGGACGGGCTGCACCAGCTCGCCGGAATGCCCGACCGCAAGGTGCTCGAGCTGCACGGCACCGCGCGCGGTGTCGTCTGCACGAAGTGTCACACGCGCGGCCCGATGGAGGACGCCCTCGCCCGAGTCGAGGCCGGCGAGGACGACCCGCCGTGCCTGGAGTGCGGCGGGATCCTCAAATCGGCGACCGTGATGTTCGGCGAGCGCCTCGACCCCGTCGTCCTCGGTGAGGCCCTCGCCATCACCAAGGCCAGCCAGGTGTTCATCGCGGTAGGGACCAGTCTTCAGGTTCAGCCCGCGGCCGGACTCGCCGGCCTCGCCGCCGACCACGGCGCCCGACTCGTCATCGTCAACGCCGAACCCACACCGTACGACGACCTCGCCGATGAGGTCGTGCGGGAACCGATCGGCACCGCACTGCCCAGAATCCTGCGCGGGATCAGCGCCGAGAGCGACTACTGACCCTGCAAAGCCTATGTGACCCGGCTCAGTCGCTGCTCAGAGTGCGATCAAGGGCTCCGCGACTCCTATGCGCCGGGATCACGACAGTCGCTCATGGCTTCCTCATGGCGTCGACCTCACGTGCGACAGTCAGGCAGCTGTCAACGAAGTCGCGTGCTGCACCAGGCGTCACGTCCCCGGCTCCATGGACAGCGCGATTACGGAGCTGGCGCAACCGAGCGAAGACACCTGCGGCGCTCGATGACAGTCCCCCAGACACCAATGCTCTCCCGACATCCGCCGGGCGGCTGGGCCCGGAGAGATGGCCCAACGCTGTCAACACGTCGACGCACAGGGCGTAGAGCGCATTCCAAGCTGTGACCACGGCCCCGACGGGTGAAGCATCGACCATGTCCCTAGCGATTCGAAACTCATCACGCCAGGAGGGCGCTTGGCCTTGACCATCGCTCGGCCCCTCAAGCGCTGGCGAGCGAGGTGATGTAGGCAAAGGATTCCAGCCGTAGCCTGCCTGCGGCGGATTTCTCGTGGACGCCTCGTCCAGTGACTCAGGGGAATGGGAGTCCCCTGGCGTGGTCCCCGCTTCCTCTGGTTCAGGACGCGGCATCCAGCTGTTCGGAAAGGGAGGCGGAGACCACCCATTCGTAGGCGGAGGGGGCGGAGGCCACGCTCTGTTCGAGTCACCAGTCGTTGATCGCTGCCGCTGCCCAGGGACAGACACCGGTTCCTGGTCCCGTACTTCTTCGTCGGATGCGATGTCAGAAGACTCCGGACCACGTTGCGTTTGCTGAGCCCGTTGCTGAGACGGCGGTGTCAGCAAGGGATCGACGTCAGCAACCCTCTCCGCTTGATTCAGTACTTCCCGTGCCTCAGCAGCGAACTCGATCGCCCCCGCTGGAGTCTCCACACGCGTCATCCGGCTGAAGGCCGACCGCAGTTGCACTCGTAGACACCAAACCAGGGCAAGCGTAACCACTGGCCACACCAGGGCCTGGACGTACTTCAGAACAAGCTCGGCAATCTCCACGCGCCCATGTTGGACACTCCCAACGGCATCAGACGGCTAGATGAAGATCTGTGACAGAGGTGCAACGAAGGCGGCTCCACGACGAACGCGGACGCGAACAGGCCTGCCGGCTCCTCGCAAGGCCCTTCCTGCAACCCGAAGTACGGAAGTGCTGATACACCCCCACCGATTCCTTGCGCCACAGGCGTTCCGTCAACGCGTCGCGGGCCGGGCACAGGGACGGCGGGGAGAGACCTCCGGAGACATCGTCCCAGGCGTCCAGCGCTCAGCATGGGCAGCGCCCATCGTCTGCGCTGGCCACCCAACCCACGCCGCGGCCAAGCCCGAGCCGGCCGCTGGTTGTTCCGGTCCGGCTCTGTTGGACGTCCTCGCCCGGTATGCCCCTCACGTATTCAGGTGAGAGACCGGAATCGACGCCCGAGATAACCTCGGTTTGTCCGGTGCCGATTGGCTCGGTACGACACCGTTCTCGATAAGGGGCAAGGCCAGATGACCACGAGTGAAGAATCGTTCATGACCATCGAAGAGGCGCGCAGGATCTCTGCCCCGCTCTACGAGGCGCTGAACAAACCGAGTGAGAAGAATGTGTCGGAACTTCTGGCTCAGGCGTGCAACGATGACTATCACTCGTACCACACGAATCAGGAATTCCTGACGCGTGACCAGCTGGCCGACGTGTTCGAGGCCATGGGAGAGGCCGTGCCCGATCTGGCGTGGGAAGTGGTCGACATCCATGTGGTCGACGACATGATGATCGTGCGCGGAGAGGCGACGGGGACACCGGTCAAGGAGTTTTGGGGTGCTGCTCCGACCGGCAAGTCCTTCAGGACTATGGCGATCGACGTGTTCACCGTCCGCGACGGAAGGCTGGCGAAGGGGTACCACATTGAGAATTGGGCGACGGCGATCCAACAGCTCAACGCCTGATTCGAGGTTGGATCGCCAATCGCAGTTCTCGACGACTGCAGAACGTGACCTGACCGATGCCGACGAGGTGAGTCGCCGCTTGGCCTCGGTCGATCTGGCCGAGGCCAGCGGCGGCGAGGTCGCCGATCTCGCGCTTGGCCAGTGGCCGACTGCCCAACTCCCGTATCTGGCGTTCAGGTGCACCGGTTCGGCCACTGGGCGCATACCGAGACGGCCCCCGCCGCTGTCCGGGGCGTACGCCTCGGCCTGTCCCGTACGGACGCCGGCCGCCCGGGCTTCGGCGTGGCGCTGTACGTGGACTTCGCGGCGACCGAGGCGACTGGACCGCCTACAAGGAGGACTGGGTGCGATGACCCGCCCGCGGCGGCACCCTGACCTCAGGTGGGCGCCGTTGCGGAACACACAGGCTCGCGGCATGCATTCACATGCACCTGTGGTGCAGCCGACTGTCGTCGCGCGGCACCCGGCGGCAACGCTCGGGCAACGCACGCGCGCCGCCCGGATCACCGTCCGGACGGCTCGGCACAACAGGGGGAACGTTTGCCTGATGCGGTACTAGAAGAGGGACGTGCCGCTCTCGAAGTCCAGCAGGCGCTTCTTGCGGTCCAGGCCGCCGCCGTAGCCGGTGAGGCTGCCGTTGGCGCCGACGACGCGATGGCAGGGCACGATGATGCCGATGGGGTTCTTGCCGTTGGCGAGTCCGACCGCGCGTGAGGCGCCCGGATTGCCGAGCGCGTCGGCCAGTTCACCGTACGATCGGGTCTCGCCGTAGGGGATTTCCTTCAGTTGCTGCCAGACGCTGCGCTGGAACGCGGAGCCGGCCATGCGCAGTTCGAGGGTGAACTCCTTCAACTCGCCCGCGAAGTAGGCCGCCAGTTGTTCGGCCGCCGCGCCGAAGGGCGCCGCGTCCCGGTCCCCGAAGGTCTCCTCGGCTGGGCGGTGACGTTGGCCGACCATGTACAGGCCGCACAGGACACCGTCGTCGGCGACGAGGGTGAGCGGGCCGTAGGGGCTGTCGATGAGGGTGTGCTGCTTCATGGAAGCTCCTTACACCGGAAGGAAGTTGATCGGGTGACTGTCGGTCGTCCACAGATACTGGACCGCGTACGCCCGCCACGGCCGCCAGGCCGCCGCGCGGGCCGTGAGCGCCGCCGGGGTGGACGGCAGGCCCAGCTCCTGTGCGGCACGCCGGATGCCGAGATCGGTGGGCAGGAAGGCGTCGGGGTCGCCGAGAGCTCGCATCGCGATCACATCGACCGTCCAGGGGCCGAAGCCGGGCAGCGAGAGGAGCCGGGCCCGGCTCTCCTCCCAATCGCTCTCGACACCCAGGTGAAGGGTGCCTTCGGCGAGTTGGCGGACGAGCGTGGTGAACGTGGTGCGGCGGGTGCGCGGCATCGCGAGCGACTCGGGATCCAGCGCGGCCAGCGCCTCGGGCGCCGGGAAGAGATGGGTGAGGCCGCCCTCGGGGTCCTCGACCGGATCGCCGTGCGCGGTGACCAGGCGGGCGGCATGGGTGCGGGCGGCGGCCGTGGAGACCTGCTGGCCCAGCACGGCCCGTACGGCGAACTCGGCCTCGTCGACGGTGCGCGGCACCCGGCGGCCGGGCGCCTTGTCGACCAGCGGCGCGAGCAGTGGATCCGTACGCAGCAAGTCGTCGATCGCGACCGGGTCGGCGTCCAGGTCGAGCATCCGGCGGCAGCGGCTGATGGCGACGGGCAGGTCGCGCATGTCACTGAGGGTGAGGCGGCACGCGATGTGGTCGGGGCGCGGGGTCAGCGCCACGATTCCGTGCCCGTACGGCAGCCGGAGCGTGCGGCGGTAGGCATCGTCGCGCCACTCCTCCACGCCGGGCACGGCGGTCGCGGCAAGATGGCCGAAGAGGTTGTCGGGGTTGAGCGGGGCCCGGAACGGCAGGCGCAGGCTGAGGACACCGGGGGCGATCACCGTGTTCCTGGGGAGACGGCCGCGCAGGTCGCTCGGGGAGACCGCGAACACCTCGCGGACGGTGTCGTTGAAGGTGCGGATCGAGGAGAAGCCGGCCGCGAACGCGATCTCCGCCATCGGCAGAGGGGTCGTCTCGATGAGCAGCCGGGCGGTCTGGGCGCGCTGCGCCCGGGCGAGCGCGAGGGGGCCCGCGCCCAGCTCGGCGAGGAGCTGCCGCTCGATCTGGCGGGTGCTGTAGCCGAGGCGGCGGGCGAGGCCGGGGACGCCCTCGCGGTCGACGACACCGTCGCCGATCAGCCGCATGGCGCGGGCGACCAGGTCGGCGCGCTCGTTCCAGGCGGGTGAGCCGGGGCTGGTGTCGGGGCGGCAGCGCTTGCACGCCCGGAATCCGGCCTGCTGGCAGGCGGCCGCGCTCGGGTAGAACGTCATGTTCTCCGGCTTCGGCGGCACGACGGGGCAGCTGGGCCGGCAGTAGATCCGAGTGGTCAGGACGGCGGTGAAGAACCAGCCGTCGAAGCGCGCGTCCTTGGACTGGACGGCGCGCACGCAGCGCTCCTTGTCGGTGTGCATCCCGTTCCGCATGTCTTCAGCATCCGCCATCGAAGGGCACAGGGCTGGCGGGATTCCGACATGAGGGTGGGCCGACCTGCCACTCCCCCGTTTAGCCGACAAGCGACGCACCACCGGTGTCGCAGCGCACCGGACCGATGGATCAGTCCGTGCCGTCGGCCCGCAGCAGAAGGTCGAGCAGTCCCGGGAAGCGTGCGTCGAACTCCTCGCGGCGCAGCCGGTTGACTCTCCTGGGGCCCTCGTCGCGCTGTTCGACCAGGCCGGCGCCGCGCAGGACCGAGAAGTGGTGGCTGAGCGCGGCCTTGCCGACGGGCACGTCGAAGCTGCCGCAGCTGCGCGTCCAGTCGGCCGAGCCCGCCAGCTCGCGGATCAGCTGGAGCCGCACCGGGTCGGCGACCGCGGACAGCGCGGTGAGGACGGCGACGTCCTCGGGGTCCGTGTGCACCGGCGCAGCACGGTGACTGACGCCCGCAGCCTGCTTCGCCATGCCCCTCTCCTTCGTCCTGCGCATCCTCGTCGGGACACCCGCGGAGCGTCCTGCCTGCTTGTCGAGTGTTCGATGAATATCTTACAGTTCCAGTGTTCGCTTTTGGTTGAACACCTCGCAGAAGGGCGGGTTGCGCTCATGCGCGCAGTGGAGTTCCAGGAGTACGGCGGTCCCGAGGTGCTGAAGGTCGTCCGGGCCGGCATCCCCGACCCGAGGGCGGGCCAGGTGACCATCGACACCGCCTACGTCGGCGTGAACTTCGCGGACTTGAAGGCACGCTCCGAGGGGTACCGGGTGGAGTCGCTGCCCTTCCGCCCCGGCCTGGAGGTCTCCGGACGGATCCGGGCCGTCGGCCACGGGGTCGTGGGTCTGCGACCGGGGCAGGAAGTCGTCGCGCTCGTCAACGGCGGCGCGTACGCGGAGGTCGTGGTCACCGAGGCCGTCACCGTCTTCCCACTCCCCGAGGGCCTGGATCTGCGGACCGCGGCCGTGCTGCCCACCGTGCTGCCGACGGCGCACGCCCTGCTCCACGAGGTCGGGCGACTGCGCGCCGGGGAGAGCGTGCTGGTGCACGGCGCGGCCGGAGGCGTCGGCACCGTGGCCGGACAGCTGGCGCGGGCGGCCGGTGCCGGAGCGGTGTACGGGGTGGTCTCCTCTCTGGGCAAGGCCGAGCACGCCCTCAAGCACGGTTACGACGAGGTGTTCGCCGCCGACTCCTTCTCCGAGGACGTCCACCGCGCCACCGGGGGCAGGGGCGTCGACCTGGTGCTCGACCCGGTGGGCGGCGACACCCTGCGCCGCGGCCTCGACGCGCTGGCCGTCTTCGGACGCCTGGTGTCCTTCGGCAATGCGAGCGCGGCGGAGCCGTGGCGCGTCGGGCAGCCGGAGCTCTACCCACAGGGCCGTTCCGTCGCGGGCTTCTCCATCCTGGCGCTCGCGCAGTCGGCGCCCGAGGCGCTGCGGTCGCTCGCCGAGCGCAGCTTCCGCAAGGTCACCGACGGCACCGTGAACCTTCCGGTGACGGCCGAGTTCGCGCTGTCGGACGCGGCCGAGGCCCACCGGCTGATGGGCGGGCGTACGTCAACGGGCAAGTTGCTGCTGCGGACGGCCGACTGAGCGGGATTTGTACGTCCGCATCGTGGATGTGTCGGTGCGACTGTTCAGCGCGTTCCGCACCCTCGTGGACACCGCGGCGAGCACGACGATTACCACGGCGAACCTGCGCGCCGCCGCGCAGAACGCCTGCCTGGCGCTCGTCGATCACGACCGCCAGGCCGCCCGGCGCGCCCGCCACTTCCTCGTCGTCATCGGAGTCTTTCTGACCGGTGCACTCGCCACTTCCTCGTCGTCATCGGCGTCTTTCTGACCGGTGCACTCGCGGTCGCCTGGCTGACGGCGCCCCTCGGCACCCGTGCCATATGGATCGCCGCCGCACTGGTCGTCGTGTGCCTGTTCCGGTACCTCCTGGACGACGGCAGAGGCGGGCCGGTTCAACCGCTTGAGGCGCTGCCGGCCGTGCGGCCCGCTTCGGCGGCCCCGGGCACCGTGAACTGCGGTGCCCGGGGCCGCGTTCCTCACGGGCGGGTCATCCGCAGCACGTCCAGGGCCTGGTCGAGCTGCTCCTCGGTCAGTTCACCGCGCTCCAGGTAGCCGCGCTCGACGACCACCTGGCGGATGGTCCTGCGCTCGGCCAATGCTTGCTTGGCCACCTTTGCAGCCTCCTCGTAGCCGATGTGGCGGTTGAGCGGGGTGACGACGGAAGGTGAGGACTCGGCGTACTCGCGCAGCCGTTCGGTGTTGGCGGTGATGCCGTCGACGGTGCGGTCGGCGAGGACGACGGCGACGTTGGACAGGAGCCGGACGGACTCCAGTACGTTGCGGGCGATGACCGGCAGCATCACGTTGAGCTCGAAGTTGCCGGCCGCTCCCGCCCACGCCACGGTCGCGTCGTTGCCGACGACCTGCGCGGCGACCATCAGCGTGGCTTCGGGCAGAACCGGGTTGACCTTGCCCGGCATGATGGACGAACCGGGTTGCAGGTCCGGCAGATTGATCTCGGCCAGGCCGGTGCGCGGGCCGGAACCCATCCAGCGCAGATCGTTGGAGATCTTGGTGAAGCTCACGGCGATCGTGCGCAACTGCCCGCTGAGCTCCACCAGTCCGTCGCGGGCGCCCTGGGCCTCGAAGTGGTCGCGCGCCTCCGTCAGGGGCAGCCCGGTGGCCCGTGCCACCTCCTCGATCACGGCGGCGGAGAAGCCGGCCGGCGTGTTGATGCCGGTGCCCACCGCCGTGCCGCCCAGTGGCAGTTCGGCCACCCGCGGCAGGACCGCCCGCAGGCGCTCGACGCCGTAGCGGACCTGTGCCGCGTAGCCGCCGAACTCCTGCCCCAGGGTGACCGGCGTGGCGTCCATCAGATGCGTACGTCCGGACTTGACCGTCAGCGCGAACTCCTCCGCCTTGCCCTGGAGCGCCGCTGCGAGCCGGTCCAGCGCCGGGATCAGTTCGCGCACGACCGCCGAGGTCGCGGCGATGTGGATGGAGGACGGGAAGACGTCGTTGGACGACTGGCTGGCGTTGACGTGGTCGTTGGGATGCACCGGCCGGCCCAGGCGCTCGGCGGCGAGAGTCGCGATGACCTCGTTGGTGTTCATGTTCGACGACGTGCCGGAGCCGGTCTGGAAGACGTCGACCGGGAAGTGCTCGTCGAAGCGGCCCGCCGCGACCTCCTCGGCGGCCCCGGCGATCGCCTCGGCCATGTCCCTGTCCAGGACGCCGAGTTCGGCGTTCACCTGCGCGGCTGCCGCCTTGATCCGGGCGAGTGCCTCGATGTGCGCCCGCTCCAGCCGCTGGCCGGATATGGGGAAGTTCTCCACCGCCCGCTGGGTCTGGGCCCGCCACTTCGCGTGCGCCGGAACCCGCACCTCTCCCATCGAGTCGTGCTCGACACGGAATTCACTGATATCGGCTGCCATCGTCCACACCTCACATCTTTGTCCTGGTGATGCACGGAGCCTTACAGACGGAAAAAGCATGGGTCCAATAGCCGATTCGCCAGTGATACATGCACGTAGGTAATGAGAGAGCCCAGCCGGATGCGGCCTGCGCCACACTCGCCGCCCGGCTGGCTTCCCTGCGTTGCACCAATCCCGCTGGTCAGCCCTGTTCAATACCGACAGATCATGGGTTGTTCGAACTTCAGGCATTGGACGCATGCATCGGTGGGAACGAGACTTGCGGTCATCCCGATTCCACGGAGACCCACAGGAAGTCGATCATGACCAAGCAGCCGAAGGCACCGGACGACCTCATCGAGACGACAGCCCGTGGACGTGCGGTGCTGACCAATCCGCGGCTGAACCGCGGCACCGCCTTCACCCAGGAGGAACGCCGTGAGCTCGACCTGGTGGGCCTGATGCCGTCGCAGGTCCTCACCCTGGACCAGCAGGCGGCGCGGGCGTATCAGCAATACGCGGCGCAGCCGACCGACCTGGCCAAGAACGTCTACCTGACCGCGCTGCACGGCCGCAACGAGGTCCTCTTCCACCGGCTGATCGGCGATCACCTCGCCGAGATGCTGCCGATCGTCTACACCCCGACCGTCGGCACCGCGATCGAGCGCTACAGCTACGAGTACCGCCGCCCCGGCGGCGTGTACCTGTCGGTGGACGCCCCCGAGGACATCGAGCGCTCCCTGCGGGCCACCGGTCTGGGCCCGGACGACGTGGACCTGATCGTGGCCACCGACGGCGAGGCGATCCTCGGCATCGGTGACTGGGGCGTGGGCGGCGTCGACATCGCGGTCGGCAAGCTCTCCGTCTACACCGCCGCCGCGGGCATCGACCCGCGCCGCACGCTCGCGGTGATGCTGGACGTCGGGACCAACCGCAAGGAGCTGCTGGACGACCCGCTCTACCTCGGCACCCGGCACGAGCGCGTCGACCAGGCGACGTACGACTCCTTCATCGATGCGTACGTGACCTCGGCCGGCACGCTGTTCCCGAAGGCGATGCTGCACTGGGAGGACCTCGGTCCGGCCAACGCCCGCCGCGTCCTGGACCGATACCGCGAGAAGGCGTTCACCTTCAACGACGACATCCAGGGCACCGGCGCCGTCAACCTGGCCGCCGTCCTCTCCGGTGTCGAGGCCAGCCGCGTACCGCTGCGGGACCACCGCATCGTCGTCTTCGGAGCCGGCACGGCGGGCGTCGGCGTCGCCGACCAGCTCCGCGACGCCCTCATCGCCGCGGGTCTTTCACCGCGGCAGGCGGCCGCCCGGATCTGGGCCGTCGACCGCCACGGCCTGCTCACCCAGGGGCAGCGAGGCATGCGCGACTTCCAGATGCGCTACGCCCGCCGCGCAGGCGAGGTGGCGGGCTGGCGGCGCGACGACGAGGTCGACGGCATTCCGCTGGCCGAGGTAGTCGAGCGCGTGCGCCCGACCGTCCTCATCGGCACCTCCGGCCAGGGCGGCGCCTTCACCGAGGAGATCGTCCGCACGATGGCCGCGCACGCCCGCCGCCCGCTCATCCTGCCCATGTCCAACCCGACCCGGCTGGCCGAGGCCGTCCCCGCCGACCTGCTGGCCTGGACGGACGGCCGCGCGCTGATCGCCACCGGCAGCCCCTTCGCCCCGGCCGAGTACGAGGGCGTGACCCACCGGGTCGGGCAGGCCAACAACGCGCTCGTCTTCCCCGGGCTGGGCCTGGGCGCCCTCGTCGTCGGCGCGAGCCGCGTCACCGACCGTATGCTGGTCGCGTCCGCCCACGCCGTCGCCCGGCAGACCGACACGACCGCCCCGGGCGCGCCGATCCTCCCGCCCATCGATCAGCTGCGCGAGACGTCCGTCGCGGTGGCGGTCGCCGTGGCCCGGGCCGCCGCCGACGACGGCGTCGCCCGCGAAACCGTCGACGACACGATCGAGCAGCGCGTCCGCACCGCCATGTGGCAGCCGGTCTACCCGCACATCAAGGCCGTCTGACGAGCCCTCCTCCCCTGTGGCAGTGCCGTATGCCGAACTCTCGGTCACCGTCCCCCGAAAGAACGCAAGCCTCATGACTCGTGCCGTACGTGCCCGCCCACAGCGCCCGTTCCCGCTGTCCTGGCTGCGCGGCGCCGGCCTCGTCCCGCCGACGGCGCTGCCCCGCGCGGCAGCGGCGCGAGGCGCCGTCGCGCTCGCCCTGCCGCTGCTCGTCGGCGTAGGGACAGGATGGACCGTCCTCTCCGTGATCGCTGCCGTCGGCGCCCTGTGGGGCGTGGGCCAGGACGGCGCCGACCCCTACTGGTCGCGCGTGCGGCGGCTGTCATGGATGGGCCTGGCCGCCGCAATGGGTCTGATCGCCGGTGAGCTCGCGCTGCGCAGCGGGCAATCGACGGTGGTCACCGTCTGTCTCGTCGCGGCCGCCTTCGCCGCCGGTCTGATCGGCCTGCGCGGACGGGTCGCGTCCGTCGCCGGTATGCACCTGCTGCTCGGCGCCGTGATCGGCAGTGGCATTCCGGTGCCGGGGCCATGGTGGCACGCACCCCTCGCGCTGCTGACCGGCGTCGCCCTGGTCCTCGTCCTGTCCACGGCTCCGTGGCTGTGGCGGCGGCACCGTATCGAACGGGCCGCCGTGCTGGCCGTGTACGGTGCGGCCGCCGAAGCGCTGGCGGCGGCCGGTACGCCTGCCGCCGAGGGTGCCCGTCGGCGGCTGACCGACGCGCTCGACCACGCCCACGACGTGATGGCCCGTCATCTCGGGCCCGGCCCCCGGCGACCTGGTCGGGCAGAGCTCGTTCAGCTCGTTCGGGCGTTGCACCTCGCGGTCCGCCTGGGCGAGGCGGTGACGACCCTGCTGTGGCAGGCACGCCCGCTCGCGCCGACCGTGACGAACGTGCCACTGCTGATGGCACGACGTCTGCTTCCGGAACGCGGGGGCACGGCCGCCGGAGCGGCGGCGCCGGACTTCGAGCCGGACTCGCCGGGGCTGCGCGCGCTGGCCGCCGTGCACGCGGGGGCCGAGCACGACCGGGTCGACGAGCCGGCCCCGCGGTTGCCGGCCCGTGCGCGAACAGGCCGGCCGGCGCATCTGCGGTACGCCCTGCTGCTGGCGCTCTGCGTGCTCGTCACGCAACTCTGCGCCCTGGCACTGGACAGCCCCCGCGGCTACTGGCTGCCGATGACGGTGGCGTTCGTCTACAAGCCGGACTTCGGGCCGGTGCTCGGCCGGGCGTTGCACCGCTGCGTCGGCACGGTGATCGGTGTGGCCGCGATCGGCGCGGTGTCCTTGCTGACGGACAGCACATACGCGTTCATCGGCGTGGTGGCGGCGTTCGGGGCACTCATGGCGGTCGGCGTGCGCCACCACTACGCCGTCGCCACCACGGGCCTGACCGCGGTCGTCTTCGTCCTTCTCGATCTGCTCGGCGACCACCGTGCGCTGTACGGGCCCCGGATCCTCGACACCGCGCTGGCCGCCGCCGTCGTACTCGTCGCGCACTTCGCCGCATGGCCCGAGTCCGCGGCCGACCGCGCCGACGAGCGGACCGAAGCCGCCCTGGCCGCCGCCCGCCGCTACCGGGACCTCGCGCCGTACGTCGGCTCGGCGGAGCGGCAGGGCTTGCGCCGGGCCGCCTACCGGGAGCTGGCCGAGGCACGCCGGGCCGCCGCCCACGCCCGCCGCGAGCCGTCCCGCCCCGGTCGCCCACTGCCCGAGTGGGAACAGACCGTCACCACGGCCGAGCAGCTCTGCGACGCCGTCACGGCGCGGTCTCTCCAGGGCGGCCATGCCCAGGGCAACTGAATGCACACCAACCGATACAGTGAGAGAATGGGAGCATGGACCTCCAGGTACTGCGATCCTTCCGGGCCGTGGCCGAGGGCACCACGGTGACCGACGCGGCGGCAGAGGCCCACATCACCCAGCCCGCCCTGTCGCGGGCGCTCAACCGGCTCGAGGACGAGGTCGGTGCGGAACTCCTGCAGCGGGTCGGGCGTGTCCTGCAACTCACCCCGGCCGGACGGGTGTTCAAGGAGTACGTCGACGCCGTCCTGGACAGTTACGACCGGGGCCGGCGGGCCGTGGCCGAGGTCGTCGACCCGGACGCGGGCCTGGTGTCGATGGCCTTCCTGCACACCCTGGGAACGTGGCTCGTGCCCAGGCTGGTCACCGGTTTCCGGCAGACGTTCCCGGGCGTCCGGTTCGAGCTGAGCCAGGACGTCGAGATCGGACTGGCGCAGCACCTTCTCGACGCCACAGCGGACCTCATCATCACGAGCAAGGACCCCGGACACCCGTTGATCGCCTGGCGGCGGCTGATGGTCGAGCCCCTGTGGCTCGCCGTCCCGGCCCGCCACCGCCTCGCGGAGCGCCGCCGGGTGCGCCTCGCCGAGGTGGCGGACGAGGCGTTCATCGTCCTCAAGCCCGGTCACGGGCTGCGCGGCGTCACCGAGACGCTGTGCCGCCAGGCGGGCTTCACCCCGCTCGTCGGCTTCGAGGGCGAGGAGGTGGAGACCCTGCGCGGCCTCGTGGCGGCGGGACTCGGGGTCTCCCTCGTCCCGGCGTCGCCCGACACCGCCACCGCCCTCCCACAGCCCAGCGCGGACCTCCCGATCCGCTATCTGAAAGTCACCGACGTGCAGGCCGTTCGCGACATCGGCATCGCCTGGCTGGGCTCCCGCACCCTGCCGCCGGCCCCGCAGCGGTTCATCGACCATGCGATGAGCGTGACGGCCCGGATGTACGAGACATCCGCGGGACGCCTGACGTCCGCGGCGGCAACCGGCTGAAGGGGAGGGCCGGCGGACGCAGCCGCCGTACGCCTCGTACGCCCGGTCATCGAAGAGGACGAACCGTACCTCCTCGACCACCGTCCGCGCGGCCCACGTCGGCGACCGCATCAGGATTCCCCAGGCTGCGTCCCCCGGTATCGCGGCAAGGCCATGAGGCGAACGCGCTCGGGTGGTCGCGCGATGCCGGCTCTGCACCCGCCCGGCACGCGCCTGTACGCGGCCAACGGACGCTCAGGCGACGTCACATGGCTGGGCGTGGACCCCACGACCGGTATCCGCACCACACAGGTTCGCCGCCGGTCCCGGCGGCCTCCAGCGTCTTGTTCGCCTGACGGCCGCGCACACGGCCCTCGTCACGCCCTGCCGCGGACGACGGCGACCGGGCAGTGCGCGTGGTGCAACACCGCCTGGCTCACCGAACCCAGGAGCATCCCCGAAAGGCCGCCGTGCCCCCTGGCTCCGACGACCATCAACTGGGCGCCGCTGCTCGCCTCGATCAGGACCTCGCGGGTCTCGCCGCTCAGCACTTCCTGTCTGACCGTGACGTCCGGATACCTCTCCCGCTGACCGACGACTGCCTGGGCCAGCAGACGCTCCGCGCCCTCCACGCCCGTACCGGCCGGCGCATAGTCCGGCAGCCACGCATGCGCGGCAATGAGCTCGGATCCCCGCAATGCCGCCTCGGCGAAGGCGAATTCGACCGCGTTCTCACCTTGGGGGGAGCCGTCGACGGCCAGCACGATCGGCCCGGCGTCATCCGGTTCCTCGCGGACCACGATCACCGGACACCGGCTGTGGGCGGCCAGGGAGACCGCCGTCGAACCCATCAGCATGCCGACGAAGCCCCCGATGCCCCGGCGGCCGACGACCAGCAGGTCCGCGGCTCGCGACTCGGCCGCCAGCACCGGTACCGCACCGCCGGCCGTCACGGCATCGGTGACCTCCACCTCCGGCGCGACGCTCCGAGCAAGCTCCGCGGAGTCGTGCGCCAGGCTATTGAGTGGCGAGGGGTCCAGCGGCGCATGCATGGGCCCGACCGGCCAGCTGAAAGCATGCACCACCCGAAGCGTCGCACGCCGCCGCTGGGCTTCCCGAGCGGCCTGTACCACCGCCGCATCACTCGACGACGAGCCATCCACTCCTACGACGACCAGGCTGCCCACTGCTCCTCCATAGTCACATCAGCCTTGACGCATTGCGGTGTCGCAGGCTCAGGCGCTGGATGCGCTGCGTCAGCAGGTGCCGACATGTACGCACTGCCGCCCGGACACCGCGTGGGCTTCCCGGGGTGGGCCCGCGCCGGAAACCTCCCGCCTGATCTGAGGGGACACCAGGCCGCGCGGTGCCACGCCCAGCGTGACCCGGCAGCTCCACGACAGCGACCCGGAGCAGCCATACGGGTAACCGGCAATGCACCCTGCGGCACGACGGACGCCCCGTCCGGTCCCAGCTTCCGACACGCCTCCGACACTCCGTGTCGCGGGTGCCCCCCGGCACATTTCGCCGCAGGTCACGCACGCGATCGCCCAACTCCTTAGGACTTGGTCGGGCGCTGAGGCTCGGCCTTGCAGGGAAGCCCTCGGCGCGCGGGACGAGGTCGAACAGCCGGCCCAGTGTCTGGTGCCGGCACCCGAGTCGGTGCCACCGTGGGCTTGCCGTCAGCCGAGTCGCCGGGCGAACGCCTCGTACGCCCGGTCGTCGAAGAGGACGAACCGCACCTCTTCGACCGCTGTCGGCGTGTTCCGCACCGTCTCCACCGCGATACGGGCTGCGTCGTCCATCGGCCACCGGTACACGCCGGTGGAGATCGCCGGGAACGCGACCGTCCGGGCACCCAGCTCGTCGGCTACGCGGAGCGACTCCCGGTAGCAGGAGGCAAGCAGCGCAGGATCTCCGCCTGAAACCTGATACACGGGGCCGACCGTATGGATCACCCACCGGGCGTCCAGTTCCCCCGCCGTGGTGGCCACCGCCTGGCCCGTGGGCAGGCCCTTGCCGTAGTGGGACGCACGGAGGTCGCGGCACGCCGCGAGGATCGCGGGGCCGCCGCGCCGATGGATCGCGCCGTCCACTCCTCCCCCACCGAGCAGCGAGGAGTTGGCCGCGTTGACGATCGCGTCGGCGCTCTGCCGGGTGATGTCCCCCTGGATCAGCGTGATCGTGGTCATCTCTGTCTCAGCCTTCGCCAGACGGCCTTTGCCGCGTTGTGGCCGGACATGCCGTGCACGCCGGGTCCCGGAGGGGTGGCCGACGAGCAGATGAACACGGCCGGGTGCGGGGTGCCGTACGGGAACAGGGACACCCTGGGGCGCAGCAGGAGCTGGAGCCCGGACGCCGCGCCGGAGGCGATGTCGCCGCCGACGTAGTTGGCGTTGCGCGCGGCCAGTTCGGGCGGGCCCGCGGTGGCGCGGGCGAGGACGCGGTCGCGGAAGCCCGGCGCGAAGCGTTCCAGTTGGCGTTCTATCGCGTCCGTCAGGTCTCCCCGCCAGCCGTTGGGGACATGACCGTACGCCCAGAAGACCTGCTTGCCCTCCGGCGCCCGCGTGGGGTCGGCCACGCTCGGCTGCACGGTGATGAGGAAGGGCCTGTCGGGCGCCCGGCCCTCCCGCGACGCCGCGCGCAGGGCGGTGTCGATCTCCTGGCTGTCGGCGCCGATCTGCACGGTGCCGGCGACGCGCGGCTCCTTCGCGGTCCACGGCACGGGGCCGTCCAGGGCATAGTCGATCTTGAAGACGCCGGGGCCGTACCGGTACTTGTCGTAGTACCGCCCGAGTCCCGCGATGCGGGCCAGGGCGGTGGGCGAGGTGTCGAAGACGTACGCGCGCGCCGGGGGCAGGTCGTCGAGACGCTTGACCTCGTAGTCGGTGTGGACGGTGCCGCCGAGGTCCTTGAGATACGCGGCGAGCGCGTCCGAGATGGACTGGGAGCCGCCACGGGCCACCGGCCAGCCGCGGGCGTGCGCGGCCAGTGCGAAGACCAGGCCGATCGCGCCGGTGGCGAAGCCGTCGAGCGGGGCGATCACATGGGCGACGAGCCCGGCGAACAGGGTCTTGGCCCGCTCGTCGTGGAAGCGGCGCATCAGCCAGGTCGACGGGGGCAGGCCGACGAGGCCGAAGCGGGCCAGGGTGACCGGGTCCCGTGGGAGGGCGGTGAGGGGCAGGGACATGAAGTCCCGGGCCAGGGTGTCCCAGTGGCGGAGGAAGGGCTCGACCAGTCGGCGGTACGTCCCCGCGTCGCGCGGCCCGAACGAGGCGGCCGTCTCGGCCACGGACCGGGACAGCACCGCGGCCGTGCCGTCGGGGAACGGGTGCGCCATCGGCAGGTCGGCGTGCAGCCATTCGAGGCCGTACCGCTCCAGGGGCAGCGCTCTGAAGGCGGGTGAGTTGATGCCGAGGGGGTGCGCGGCGGAACACGGGTCGTGCCGGAAGCCGGGCAGCGTCAGCTCCTCGGTGCGGGCACCGCCCCCGATGGTGTCGCGGGCCTCGAAGACGGCCACGGAGAAGCCCCGGCGGGCCAGCTCCACGGCAGCCGTCAGTCCGTTGGGCCCGGCCCCCACCACCACGGCATCGAGCATGGACGGCACCTTCGGACTCCTTCGTCAGCCGACGGCCACTGGCCCTCAGGATATGCCGGAGGTCCGACACCGCGGCGGCGCGGGGCCGATCATCGAAGGAGGCCAAAGTTCCGTTTTCGGCGCCCGACGCGGCACCCGCGCCCGTCGGCGCAGGTGGTCTCAGGCGGCGGAGAGCAGCTCCACCACGCGGCGGGCGGTGGCCTCGTCCCGGGCCGTGGTGAAGGGGAGGGTGTTGCCGCCGGTGATACGGAAGGGTTCGCCCGCCACGGTGCGGTGGGTGCCGCCCGCCTCCTCGACCAGCAGCAGGCCCGCGGCGTGGTCCCAGGCCGCTTCCCAGCAGAACGCGGTCGCGTCCAGCAGGCCCTGGGCTATGGACAGGTACTCCAGGCCGGCCGAGCCGCACGCGCGCGGGCGGACGCCCTCCGTCTGGAGGCCGAGCAGCGCACGCTGCTGCTCGTCCGTCGTGTAGTACGGGTGGGACGTGGCCACTTCCAGGTCGCGGCCCGGCGTGGGCGAGCCGGAGTGCAGGCGCCGGCCGTTGAGGAACGCGCCCCCGCCGCGTATCGCCGTGGCGAGCTGGTCCCGGGCCGGGGCGAAGGTCCAGGAGGCGCGCACGACGCCGCCCTGGGCGAGCGCGACCAGGGTGCAGAAGCCGGGGTCGCCGTGCACGAACTGGCGGGTGCCGTCGACGGGGTCGACGATCCACACGGGCGCGTCGCCGCGCACCGCGTCATAGGTCGCTGGGTTGGCATGGACCGCTTCCTCGCCGACCACGACCGAGCCGGGCAGCAGCTTGGGCAGCGCCTCGGTCAGATACGCCTCGGCCTTGCGGTCGGCGTCCGTGACCAGGTCGTGGGGGCCGCTCTTCTCGTCGATCTCGTGTGCGGCGAGGCGGCGGAAGCGGGGCATGATCTCGGTGGCCGCCGCCGTGCGGACGGCCTCCTCCACGTCGGACGCGTGGCGGGCGAGAAACTCGTCGATGGTTTCGGTGTCTCCGATCAGCATGCGCCCATAAGAGCACGCAGCACTGACAATCCCCACCGGTTTGGTGCACACACGGTGGAATCAGCGTGAACACCGGGTGCCGGTCCCGGCCGAGTGCGCGCACCCCGTCGCGCGTCACCGCCGCGAGTCAGCGGCCGACCGCGTAGCCCTGCATCCCGCGCGGATTGGCCGCCGCCGACAGCACACCGGTCTCCGGGTCACGGGCGACCGCGCACAGCCGCCCTTCGGACCAGGCGCCGCCGACCGTGACGTCATGGCCGCGTCGGCACAGCTCCTCGACGACCACGGGGTCCGTACGGGACTCGACGGTGACGCTTCCGGGCCGCATGCCGCGGGGGTAGAAGGAGCCGGGGAAGCTGTCGTTGTGCCAGTTCGGGGCGTCGATGGCGCCCTGGAGGTCGAGGCCGCCGCGCACCGGCGGGCGCAGGGCGGCCGCCAGGAAGAAGTGCAGCTGCCACTGGTCCTGCTGGTCGCCGCCGGGCGTACCGAACGCGAGCACGGGCACGCCGTCGCGCAGCGCGATCGATGGGGTGAGGGTGGTGCGGGGACGCCGCCCGGGCGTCAGGGAGTTGGGCAGGTCCTCGTCCAGCCAGGTCATCTGGAGCCGGGTGCCGAGCGGGAAACCCAGTTCGGGCACCACCGGGTTCGACTGCAGCCAGCCGCCGCTGGGGGTGGCGGCGACCATGTTGCCCCAGCGGTCGACGACATCGAGATGGCAGGTGTCGCCGCGGGTCGCCCCGTCGGCGCCGACGTCCGGTTCGCCGGGCGCCGGGAAGGTGGGCCGCTGGGCGACCGTCGGCTCGCCGATCCCCATCGGGTCGAACCCGGGCTCGTCGGCCATCACGCGCGCGTACTCGCTCAGGCGTGGGACACGGCCAGAGGGAGCCCCGGGGCGCAGTTCGTACGACGCCTTGTCGCCGATCAGGGCACGCCGCCCGGCGTTGTAGGCATCCGACAGCAGCTCGTCGAGGGGCACCTCGGCGGCGTCGCCGTACCAGGCCTCGCGGTCGGCCATGGCGAGCTTGCAGCCCTCGATCAGCAGGTGGACGTAGTCGGCACTCCCGTACCGGGGCAGCTCGGACGGGAGCAGGGCGAGCTGCTGGAGGAATACCGGGCCCTGGCTCCAGGGGCCGGCCTTGCACACCGTCCAGCCGTTCCAGTCGTAGGTGGCCGGTGCCTCGTAGGTCGCGGACCAGGTGGCGAGGTCGTCGGTCGTGAGGGTGCCGGTGTGGCGCTCTCCGGTCACGTCCAAAGTGGGCCGCCGCGCCTGCCGCACCAGGGCCTCGGCGATGAAACCGGACCGCCACACCGCACGGGCCGCCTCGATCTGCGTCACCCGGTCCCCGGCCCCGGACACCTCGGCGAGCAGCCGTTTCCAGGTGGCGGCCAGCGCGGGATTGCGCAGCAGGGCCCCGGGCCGGGGCGCCTGCCCGCCGGGCAGATAGACCTCGGCCGACGAGGTCCACTCGTTCTCGAACAGTTCGCGCACGCTCTCGACGGTCTCGCCGACGCGCTCCACGGGCGCGTGGCCGTGTTCGGCGTAGCCGATGGCGTGCTTGAGGACGTCGGCGAGGGATTTCGTGCCGTGGTCGCGCAGCAGCAGCATCCAGGCGTCGAAGGCACCCGGGACGGCGGCGGCGAGCGGTCCCGTGCCGGGGACGAGGGTGAGGCCCAGAGCCCGGTAGTGGGCGATGGTGGCTCCGGCGGGTGCCACGCCCTGTCCGCACAGCACCCGTACCTCGCCGCCCGCCGGGGCGAGGAGAATCGGGACCTCACCTGCCGGACCGTTCAGATGCGGCTCCACGACATGCAGGACGAACGCGCCGGCGACGGCCGCGTCGAACGCCGTGCCGCCGTCCTCCAGCACCGCCATCGCCGACTGCGAGGCCAGCCAGTGGGTGGAGGACACCATGCCGAAGGTGCCCTGGAGCGTGGGACGGGTGGTGAACTGCATCTCTCACCTCGCTGCTTACGCACATCGCTCGGTCCTGTGAGCGCTCAGGACACACCTTGGGGAGGATCTGGGGAGCTCGGGCCGCACGGCACGTTCGGAGGCCGGGCGCTCCACATGATGCACCTATGTGATGACGTGCTCCACCGGCTGAGGAGCGACACCCACGTCGTCCGACCACCGAACCGGGGTGTCCGTTGTTCACCGGACGGCAAGGCGGTCAGGGCCGGGTCACCGAGCGGACACCCGGTACGGACCGGGAAAGAGCGACGGGCGGGAGCCGACCGGCAGGGCGACATCATCCAGGTGGGAGTCCAGGCTCAGCGCGGCGTCCGACGGCTCCGGCAGCGCCGCGTCCAGCCGCGCCGTCGCCCTGAGCTCGGCGACCGTCGACGCCGTCGAGACCCTCACCACCACCATCGCCTCCCGCCGCCGTCACGCGGCAGCGTGAAACCCGCAGGGCCACCGCCCGACCCCGACGTGATCCCCCGGCGACACCGCCCCTTTTACCCGCCGCCGTCACGCGGCAGCGTGAAACCCCGCAGGGCCACCGCTCGACCCCGACGTGATCCCCCGGCGACACCGCCCCTTTTATTCGATAATGTCCATATAAACGGTGTATGCGGAGGTCCCCCACCCTCCGCAGGAACCACCTCGACCGGGCGAGCAAGGGAGACAGCATGCGAGACAGGGAGTACGGCGGACCGGACCCCGAGTCGGCGCGGGCCCCTCGCGTGGAGCCGGGCGGGGTTCCACCGGGTGAGACGCCGCCCGCCGAGGGCAGCACCTCGGGTGCCTCCCCGAACCTGGCCTACGACCGGACCCGCGGCTGGGCCAAGGGCCCACTGATCGCGATCATGCTGCTGACCCTGCTGGTGGCCGGCTTCTTCCTGACGTACGCGTTGGCACTGATCTTCCGCTAGGGCCTGCCGTCACGCACATCCGATGCGTGGGGCGGCGGGTCCGGACCGTCCGCGGCCCGGACCCGCCGCCCTTCGGCGCCCCGATGCGCCGGCCCGCCCGGGGAGTGCCTCGCGAAGGCGTCCGAAGCCACAACTCGCGCAGACATAAAGGGCACACCGTGGCGAGCGCAGCGAAACTCACGGACCGTCAAGGCCGGGGTCTGTCACCACCCGGCCACGGAGCGAGTTCGCCCTTTCGCCTCACAGGGAGTCATGTGAGACTGGCGTCCCGACCGCAGTGCGGACTCCTTCCGCACCGTCCCCCCACGAGAAGTGGCCCGTGTCGTCTCTGCCTCTGCCGCTCGCTCTGACCGCGCGCCTGCTGCCGGTTGCCGTGCTCGCCTCGGCGGGCTGGGCCATGTCGTCCGGGCCGCTCGCCGCGGCCCCGGCCACCAACTCCGGCAAGTCGGCGCAGGGAGCCCAGAACACCCAGGACACGGCGAGCGGCTCCCCCGGCTCCGCCCCGCCCTCGGCGCCGCAGGCGACGGCCAAGGCCTATGCCGGCGCGCCCGCGCCGTGCACCGCCCTGACCAAGGGCACGATCACGTCGCTCGTGCCGGGTGCCAAGACGGACGGCAAGGAGATCCCGTCGACGGACTCCACCATCCGGCGCACCTGCTCCTGGAACGCGCTCAAGGGCTTCGACTACCGCTGGCTGGACGTGACCTTCGAGATCATGGACTCGGAGGCCACGGCGCAGAAGACGTACACGCAGCGCACCACGGAGAAGAGCGGCGGAGGCCCGGTCCCCGGTCTCGGCGACGCCGGCTACTCGGTGGTGAACCTGACCACGCAGGACAAGCAGCAGACCCGTGAGGGCGTGGTGCTGATCCGCTCGTCTAACGCGCTGGTGTCGGTCACGTACAACGGCAGTGACTTCGAGACGAAGAAGGCGCCCGGCACCGACGAGATCAACAAGGGTGCCATCAAGGCCGCCCGGGACGCGGTGGCCGCGCTGGGCAACGGCGGAAAGCAGAGCTGACCGCTCTCCGAGCGCGGCCCGCCGGTCAGGCCGTGGCCCGCATCGCACTGGGCTTGCGCCAGGTGGCCAGTGCCGCCCCCGAAAGATCGGGAAGGGCCTCCGAGGCGGGTCAGAGGCCCATTCCCAAGCGGTCGCGGTTCAGTTGTCCTGGTTCTGGCTGCGGCCCAGGCTGAGCAGGGTGTAGACGAGCAGGGCGGAGGCCAGGCCGACGGCCCAGCCGTAGTCGGCCAGGGGCTTGAGGAACGGGATGACTCCGTCGGCGGGGAAGGGGCCCTGCTTGACGCCCTTGACGACGGTCGAGTACGAGCCGCCGACGGCCAGGACACCGCCGATCACGAAGGCGGCCACCGCGCGCAGGTTCCAGCCGGCGGTGTACCAGTAGCGGCCGTCCGCCTGGTACAGCTCCCCCAGCGCCAGACGGGTACGGCGCACGATCCAGTAGTCGGCCACGAGGATGCCGGCCACCGTGCCGAGCAGGCCGCCGACGAAGCCGAGCCAGGTGAAGATGTACACGTGCGGGTTGGCGATCAGCTTCCACGGCATGATCAGGATGCCGACCACGCCCGTGATCAGCGCTCCGGTGCGGAAGCTGACCAGCCGCGGCAGCAGGTTCGACAGGTCGTACGCCGGGGAGACGACGTTGGCGGCGATGTTCACCGACAAGGTCGCCACCATCACGATCAGCAGCGCGAACAACGCGCCGACGGTGTTGCTCATCTTCGCGCTCAGTGCGATCGGATCCCAGATCGGCGCCCCGTAGACGGCCTGGGAGCCGGACGTGACCAGCACCGACAGGATCGCGAACAGTGTCATCGTGGTCGGCAGGCCCAGCGCCTGGCCCCACAGCTGGGCACGCTGGCTGCCGCCGAAGCGAGTGAAGTCCGGGATGTTCAGCGACAGCGTGGACCAGAAGCCGATCATGCCCATCAGGGAGGGGAAGAACACCTTCCAGAACCCGTTCCCCCAGCCCAGGCGTGAGGGCTGGTCCAGCAGCGGGCCGAAGCCGCCCGCCTTGGCGGCCATGAACCCCAGCAGCACCAGCGCCCCGACGATCACCAGCGGCGCCGCCCAGTTCTCCACCCTGCGCAGCGTCTCCATGCCCCGGGTGATGATGGCGACCTCAACCAGCCAGAACACCCCGAACGACAGCCACTGGGTCCACGGCGTGCCCGCTATCGGGCCGGCGTTCAGCCAGCCGTGGCCGAACAGCTTGCCGGCCAGCAGGAAGATGCCCTCCCCGCCGATCCAGGTCTGGATGCCGAACCAGCAGCACGCCACCGCCGCCCGCACCATCGCCGGCAGGTTCGCCCCGCGCACCCCGAACGACGCCCGCGCGAACACCGGGAACGGGATCCCGTACTTGGTGCCGGCATGACCGGTCAGCAGCATCGGCCCCAGCACGATCACGTTCGCCAGCGCGATCGTCAGCACCGCCTGCTTCCAGTCCATCCCCAGGGCCACCAGCCCCGACGCCAGCGTCCACGACGGAATGCAGTGCGCCATTCCCACCCAGAGGGCGAGATAGTTGTAAGTACCCCATGTCCGGCGCGCGATCGGGACCGGAGCCAGGTCCGCGTTGGCGAAACGCGAACCTTCCAGCACCGCCGGATCGGACAGGGCGACCCGGCCGTCCGGATACGTCTGCTGCACAACGGCCGGATCGGCCAAAGTTCTTCCACTGGGGGACATCAGGACCACCTCGTATCGCGAAGACTCATGTGGGGACGCGGACTCCCGGAAGCCTGGGTTCTCTCGCGCGCGACCCACAGCGCCGAGAAGTTGTACGTGGTCCAGGTGCGCTTGTCGACGGGGACCGGGAGGAGGTCCTCGTCGGCGGCCGGGCCGCTCGGCTGCGGGGAGCCCGGGGCGGACTCCACGCCGCCGTCGGGGCGGATGACTTGGGCGGACATCGGTACGGCCCAGGGAACGGTGTCGGTCATGTGCAGGCCCATCGTGAGGTGAGGTGGGAAACGCCGTGCGGACGGCGCCGATGGGGGGTGCGCGCCCCGGAGGGATCGGCGGGGAGCGCCCTTGGCCCCCTCCCCGGGGGAGCGGGAAGGGGACGAGCGGGGACGGGGGATCCCGAGGACCCTCCGTGGACTAGCCGTTGACCGCCGGGATGATCTGTGACCCGTAGGCGTCGATGACGGCTTCCTGCGCGTCGTGCATGTCGTAGACGGCGAACTGGTCGACGCCGAGCTCACGCAGCGCGGTGAGCTTCTCGATGTGCTTCTCGACCGGGCCGATCACACAGAACCGGTCCACGATCTCGTCGGGCACGAACCGGGTGTCGGGGTTGTCGCTGCGCCCGTGGTGCGCGTAGTCGTAGCCCTCCCGGGCCCTGATGTAGTCGGTGAGTTCGTCGGGTACGGAGCCGGAGTGCGCGCCGTACTTGGCGACGAGGTCGGCGACGTGGTTGCCGACCATGCCGCCGAACCATCGGCACTGCTCCCGCGCATGGGCGAGCGCCTCGGGCGAGTCGTCCTCGGTGACATACGCGGGTGCGGCCACACAGATCGTGATGTCGGAGGGGTCGCGGCCGGCCGCGACCGCCGCGTCCTTCACCGCCTTGACCATGTACTCGGTCAGATACAGGTCGGCGAGCTGGAGGATGAAGCCGTCGGCCTCCTCGCCCGTCATCTTCAGTGCCTTCGGGCCGTACGCGGCCATCCACACCGGCAGTCGGGCGCCGGGCTTGATCCATGGGAACTTGACGACCGTGCCGCCGCCGAGGTCGGCCTCCTCTCCGCGGCCGAGTGCCCGGATGACCTTGATGGCCTCGCTGATCCGGGCCAGGGTGTTGGGTTTGCGGCCGGCGACGCGCATCGCGGAGTCGCCGCGGCCGATGCCGCAGACGGTGCGGTTGCCGAACATGTCGTTGAGGGTGGCGAACGTGGAGGCCGTCACCTCCCAGGTGCGGGTCCCCGGGTTGGTCACCATGGGGCCGACCGTCAGCTTCTGGGTGTTCGCCAGGATCTGGCTGTAGATCACGAACGGTTCCTGCCACAGCACGGCCGAGTCGAAGGTCCAGCCGTAGCGGAAGCCGTTGCGTTCGGCCCTCTTCATCAGGCTGACGACCCGCGAGGCCGGCGGGTCGGTCTGCAGGACGAGTCCGAAGTCCATGAGCGCCACTCCTAGTTGAGGTACTGACAGGTGGAGCGGGGGGTGTAGACGCCGTGCCCGGCGTGTCCGGTGAACTCCCGCTCGGTGATGACGGGTTCGCCACGGGACAGGACGGTCTCGACCCGGCCGGTGGTGCGCCTGCCCTCGTAGGCCGAGTAGTCGACGTTCATGTGGTGGGTCTCGGCGGACATCACCTGTTCGGCGTGCGGGTCGTAGATGACGATGTCCGCGTCGGCGCCCGGGGCGATGGTCCCCTTCTTCGGGTAGAGGCCGAACATCCGGGCCGGGGCGGCGCAGGCGATCTCGATCCAGCGGCGGCGGGAGATGTGTCCGTCGACGACGGCCTGGTGCAGCAGGTCCATACGGTTCTCGACGCCCGGGAGACCGTTGGGGATCTTGGAGAAGTCGCCCCGGCCCAGCTCCTTCTGACCCACGAAGCAGAAGGGGCAGTGGTCGGTGGAGACCACCTGGAGGTCATCGGTGCGCAGGCCCCGCCACAGGGCGGCCTGGTGCTCCTTGGGCCGCAGGGGCGTCGAGCACACGTACTTGGCGCCCTCGAAGTCCGGCTCGGCGAGGTTGTCGGTGGACAGGAACAGATACTGGGGGCAGGTCTCGCCGAAGACGTTGAGTCCCTCGTCGCGCGCCCGGGCCAGTTCGGCGACCGCCTCCTGCGCGGAGACGTGCACGACGTACAGGGGCGCCCCCGCGACCTGGGCGAGCTTGATGGCGCGGTGGGTGGCCTCGGCCTCCAGCAGGGCCTTTCGGACCTCGCCGTGGTAGCGCGGGTCGGTCTCGCCGCGGGCCAGCGCCTGCTCGACCAGGACGTCGATCGCGATGCCGTTCTCGGCGTGCATCATGATCAGTCCGCCGTTCTCGGCGGAGCGCTGCATGGCGCGCAGGATCTGGCCGTCGTCGCTGTAGAAGACGCCCGGGTACGCCATGAACTGCTTGAAGGAGGTCACGCCCTCCTCGACCAGCAGATCCATCTCCTTCAGCGTCTCCTGGTTGACGTCGGAGACGATCATGTGGAAGCCGTAGTCGACGGCGCAGTTGCCCTCGGCCTTGGCGTGCCAGGCGTCCAGGCCCTCGCGCAGGGTGCGGCCGACGCTCTGCACCGCGAAGTCGACGATCGTGGTCGTGCCGCCCCAGGCGGCGGCCCGGGTGCCGGTCTCGAAGGTGTCGGAGGCGAAGGTGCCGCCGAACGGCAGCTCCATATGGGTGTGGGCATCGACGCCGCCCGGGATCACGTACTTGCCGGTGGCGTCGATGGTCCGCTCGGCCGTGAAGGCCGCGGCGGCCGGGGTGCCGGACGCGGCGAGGGCGGCGATGCGGCCGTCCTCGATCAGGACGTCGGCATGGATCTCGTCGGACGCGGTGACGACGAGGCCACCGCGGATGACGGTACGGCTGCTCATGCTGCCTCTGCTCCCTTACCTGGCGTGGTCAACACTGCTGTCGTGGCTGCCGTGCGGGACGACCGTGGCCGCCGGCCCGGTCCGAACGGCCGGACCGGCGGACCCGGTGCCGGTCAGGGAGCGGTCAGCGGCCCGTAGGCGCCCGGTGCCCGGTCCCGGTAGAACTGCCAGCGGTCGCGCACCTCCCGCAGCTTCGCCAGGTCCAGGTCGCGCACGACCAGTTCGGTCTCCTTGTCGCTCGCCACCTCGCCGACGAACTGTGCCTCCGGGTCCACGAAGTACGAGGTCCCGTAGAAGTCGTTGTCGCCCAGCTCCTCGACGCCCACCCGGTTGATCGCCCCCACGAAGTACTCGTTGGCGACGGCCGCGGCCGGCTGCTCCAGCTGCCACAGATAGCCGGACAGGCCCCGGGAGGTGGCCGAAGGGTTGAACACGATCTCCGCGCCCGCGAGGCCGAGGGCCCGCCAGCCCTCCGGGAAGTGGCGGTCGTAGCAGATGTAGACGCCGATCCGGCCTGCCTTGGTGTCGAAGACGGGCCAGCCGGAGTTGCCCGGGCGGAAGTAGAACTTCTCCCAGAAGCCCTTCACCTGCGGGATATGGGTCTTGCGGTACTTGCCCAGGTAGGAACCGTCCGCGTCGATCACCGCGGCGGTGTTGTAGAGCACTCCGGGCTGCTCCTCCTCGTACATGGGCAGCACGAGGACGAGGCCCAGTTCCTTCGCCAGCGCCTGGAAGCGCTTGACCACGGGCCCGTCCGGAATCTGCTCGGCGTACTCGTAGAAGGCCGGGTCCTGGACCTGGCAGAAGTACGGCCCGTAGAACAGCTCCTGGAAACACAGGACCTGGGCACCCTGCGCGGCCGCGTCGCGGGCCGCCTGCTCGTGGACCTGGATCATCGACTCCTTGTCGCCGGTCCAGGCGGTCTGGAAGACGGCGGCACGGACCACTCTGCTCATCGGGACCTCCGGTCGCTCGGTGTGCGGCGAGCCTAGGAAGGCGGCGGGTCCGGGTTGAGTTGCACCGTGTCACGTCTGACGGCGCACCGCGTTCCACGGTGTCACCCCGGCCCGTGCGCGCTGGTTTCCGGTGTGTTCCCATGGTGTCTCACCCGTGTTGGGCGTCGTGCGCGAGCAGCGCGATGTGCACGGAGGCGGCCTGCTCGAAGTCGTCGAGGTCGACCCCGAGACGGGCCTCGATGGCCTCCAGCCGGCGGTAGAGCGCGGGCCTGCTGACATGGTGCAGCTGGGCGGTGCGGGACTTGTTGCGGCCGGTGGCCAGATAGGTCCGCAGCACGGGCAGCAGTTCCTGCTCGGCGTCGCATCCGGACAACAGCCCGTCCAGCTCCCGTTCGGCGAAGGACTGCACATGCGGGTCGTCGCGCAACAGCCGGATCAGACCGCGCAGATGGACGTCCCTCAGCCGTACGACGGCCGGCAGGTCCTCGGCCGCGGAGTGACCGGCGACGGCGTCGGCCACATGCCGGGCCTCGCGCAGCCCCGCGGGCACGTCCTCCCAGGCGGTGCGCGCGTCGGCCGCGGCGACGACCGTCCCGACGGCACCCGACTCGGTCCGCAGCCGGGCGGCCAGATGCGCGGTCAGCGTCACGGCCTCCTGGTCCCGGGCGAGGCTGAGCAGGACGGCGGTGGCCCCGTCGGCGAGTTCCGCGACGAGTCCGGACAGCCCCAGCAGCCGCAGGACGCGATCGAGTGCGGCCGGTTCGCCGTCGCGTACGACGAGGGGGACGAACGTACGGCGGTTGACGGGCAGTCCGGCCGCCCTGGCCCGCGGCAGCAGCTGGCGGGCCGGGACGACACCGGAGACGAGGTCGGTCAGCAGGCTCTGCGCGGACTGCTCCTCCCAGGAGTGCGCCGCGCCGCCGAGCATTCGGTGCAGCACCAGGGCCTCGGCCGCGCGCTCGGCCAGCAGCCGCCCGATGGGGCTGTCGCCGCGATAGCCGCAGAGCACGATCCTGCCCCAGCGCTCGCCGCGCCCGCCCAGCTCGGCGCGGACCCAGCCGTCGCCCTCGCTGCCGCCCGCCTGGCGGGCCACGCGCTCCCAGTCGCGCAGCACATCGTCGACCGCGGGCCGCTCCCCCGCCGTGGCGAGCACCCGGTGGGCGAGGTTGGCGAGGATCACGGGACAGCCTGCGTGCACGGCGATCTCGTCGAGCAGCCGCTGCAGCGGGGCGCCTGCGGTGATGAGCCCGGTCAGGGCCGTACGGACGGCCTCCGACAGGCTCACGGCCGCGAACTTGCGCCGCACCAGCCGGGACTGGACCTCCTCGGTCAGTTCGGCGAAGGGGAAGGGGCGGTGCAGAACCACCAGGGGCAGTCCGCAGCGCTCGGCGGCCCGGCGCATCACGTCCGGGGGCGCGGGGAAGGCGCGGCCGAGTCCGAGGACGACGGCCGCGGCCTCCGCGCGGTGCAGGGACCGGATGTACTCGGCCTGCTTCTCGGGGTCGCCGGCGAGCAGCACTCCGGTGGTGAGCACCATCTCGCCGCCGCTGAGCATGACTCCGACATCGGGGGCCTCGGCGACATGCACCCAGCGCACCGGCCGGTCGAGGTGTCCGGCGCCGGCGACCACCTCGGGCTCTCCGGCGAGCACCCGGTCCAGGGTGAGGACCTGGCGTACCGACAGGGCGGGTTCCAGCGCGGTGGTCATGGCGACGTTCCCTTGCTCAGATCATCGACTTGTCGATGAGGACACCTCATGACGACGCTGTGGTGGGGCGGAGGGCCGGTGGGTGGTCACCCGACGCTCCTGAGGGCCCGTTCGAGGATCGCCGCGCCCTCCTCGGCCTCCGCGACGGTGAGTGTGAGCGGTGGGGCGATGCGCAGAACGCTGGTGTTGTGCCCGCCGCCCTTGCCGATCAGCAGTCCGCCCTCGCGGGCGGCCTCCAGCACGGCGGCCGCCGCGTCCGGGTCTGCCTCGTCGGTGCCGGGCCTGACCAGTTCGACGCCGACCATCAGGCCGCGCCCGCGCACCTCCCGGACGACCGGGAGCTGTGCGGCGACGGCCCGCAGCCGCTCGATGAGCAGCCCGCCGACCCGCCGGGCGTTGCCCTGGAGGTCGTGCTCCAGCAGATAGGTGAGGTTCGCGAGTCCCGCGGCCATGGTGATCTGGGTGCCGCCGAACGTCGAGATGGAGTTGGCGTCCAGGCAGTTCATGATCTCGGCCCGGGCGACGACCCCGCCGACGGACATGCCGTTGCCGATCCCCTTGGCGAAGGTGAGCAGGTCCGGCGGTCCGCTCCGCCCGTGAGCCTGCCAGCCCCAGAAGTGGTCGCCGGTGCGGCCCCAGCCGGTCTGCACCTCGTCGGAGATCCACAGGATGCCGTGTTCCTGGAGCACGTCCCGGAAGGCCGCGTACAGGCCGTCGGGCGGCGAGGTGAAGCCGCCGACGCCCTGGATGGGTTCGGCGATCAGCGCCGCGGGCGGCCGGCCCTGCCCGAGCAGGTCCTTCAGGTCCGCGACGCAGGCCGCGATGAAGTCTGCCTCGTTCAGGTGGGCGAAGGGGCCCCGGGTACGGACGCCCCCGTGGACGTACAGGGTCCCGAGCGGGGACAGCGAGGTGGGGGACCAGCTGCGGTTGCCGGTGATGCCGACCGAGCTGAAGGAGCGGCCGTGGTAGCTGTTGCGCATCGCCAGGAGCTGGTTGCTGCGCCGGTAGGTGGTCGCGAGAAGCAGCGCGGTGTCGTTGGCCTCGGTGCCGGACGTGGTGAAGAAGACGCGGGCGTCCGGGATGCCGCTCAACCGGGCGATGCGCTCGGCCAGTTCGACCATCGGCCGGTTGAGGTAGAGGGTCGAGGAGTGGATGATCCGCCCCGCCTGCTCGCTCACCGCCTTGGTGACCTCGGGCAGCGCGTGCGCGGTCATGGTGGTGAGGATCCCGCCGAAGAAGTCCAGGTACTTCCTGCCGTCGGCGTCCCAGACGTGCCGGCCCTCGCCGTGAGTGATCTCCAGAGGGTCCTTGTAGTAGAGCGCGAGCCATTCGGGCAGGACGTCCCGGTGGCGGGCGTACAGGTCGCTCACGGCTTCACCAGTCCTTCGTACGCGTCGGGGCGGCGGTCGCGGTAGAACGCCCACAGCTGCCGCACTTCTTCGATGAGGTCGAAGTCGAGGTCCCGGACGATCAGCTCCTCCTTGTCGCCGGCGACGTCGCCCACGAACTGCCCGCGGGGGTCGACGAAGTAGCTCGTGCCGTAGAAGTCGTTGTCGCCGTACTCCTCGCGGCCCACGCGGTTGATCGCGGCGACGAAGTACTCGTTGGCGACGGCGGCCGCGGGCTGCTCCAGCTGCCAGAGGTAGGCCGACAGACCGCGCGAGGTGGCGGAGGGGTTGTAGACCAGCTGGGCGCCGTTGAGGCCGAGTTGCCGCCAGCCCTCCGGGAAGTGGCGGTCGTAGCAGATGTACACGCCGACCTTGCCGACCGCGGTGTCGAAGACGGGCCAGCCGAGGTTGCCCGGCCTGAAGTAGTACTTCTCCCAGAAGCCGTTGACCTGGGGGATGTGGTGCTTGCGGTACTTGCCGAGGTAGCTGCCGTCGGCGTCGATCACGGCGGCGGTGTTGAAGTAGAGACCGGACTGCTCGATCTCGAAGACGGGGACGACGATCACCATGCCGGTCTCGCGGGCCAGTTCCCGCATCCGGGCGACCGTGGGCCCGTCGGGCACCGGCTCGGCCCAGCGGTAGTGCTCGGGCTCCTGGACCTGGCAGAAGTAGGGGGCGTTGAAGACTTCCTGGAAGCCGATGACCTGCGCGCCCTGCCGGGCCGCCTCCCGGGCGTGCGCCACATGCTTGTCGATCATGGATTCGGTGTCGCCGGTCCAGGTCGCCTGGACCAGTGCGGCGCGTACGACGTGGGCCATGGTGCCGCTCCTTTGCCTCATGTCCCGGTGAGGACGTCAGCGAGCCTCTACGCCCGTAGAAACAGGTGGTAGAGGCTCGAACGTAAGCCTCCGGGGAGGCCTTGCCAAGACCATCGTCGTCAACCCGCTGAGTCGATCATGTTTCGCACCTGTGCGGGTGAAGTCGTCGGATTGTCGACGGGCCGGTCAGGCGCTGAATCCGGCGACTCTCAGGGCGTGGACGAGGTCCCAGTGCCGCTGGTCGGAGACCCCCCGGGCCGCCTGGAGGAGCAGCGGCAGGAGGCGTCCGGGATCCGCCGCGACGCTGCGGGCCGCCTCCTCGGGGGTCCGCATGCGGACGTAGGCGTCGAGGAGGGCGCCGACCTCACGCTGCCGGCCCTCGGCGCTCAGGCCCAGCACGGCCTCGCCGATCTCGCTCGCGGGGCGTACGACGCCCTGGCGCAGCATCTGCTCCCCGTCGGCGGTGCGGCCCGCCGCGGTGAGCGCGTCGGCGGCGGCGACGAGGCGGTCGGCGGGCAGCGAGGCGGCCTCCCACAGCAGGGTGGTCCAGTCGGCGCCGAGTCCCGCGCGGTGCAGTTCGTCGGCGAGCAGGGGGTAGCGGGCGGCGGGCCAGTGGGCGACGTCGACGAGCAGCGCGTGGGCCTCGCCGCTACGGCCCTCGGCACGCAGCCGGGTGAGCACCGCGACGGTGTCGGTGATCCGCACGTCCTCCTGGTCCAGGGGCTCCGCCGGGCGCTCCTCGGACGGTGTCCCGGGCCCGGGGTCCGCGGCTCCGGCGAACCGGGCGCCGCGCGGGCCCCGGCGGCCGGGTGCGGGGTCCGCGGCGGCGGGTACGGGGCCCGTGGGCGCCTCCTGGACGTCCATCACCCCGGCGAACCGGGCACTGCCCCGCAGGCGGCGCCTGGGGCGCTGCTCGGCGGAGGGGGCGGGGTCGGCGAAGGCGGCGGGCTCCTGCGGGGCGGACGGGTGGGCGCCGTGCGGTGCCGCCAGGTCCGGGTCGGCGGGGTGTGCCTCGCTCCGGAAGGCCGCCCGGGGGGTCCCTGAGGCCCGCGGGGCGGCCTGCGCGGGCGGGCGACGGACCCGGTGGTCCAGGGCCGCCGTACGGCGGCGGAGTTCCGCGATGCGAGCCGTGGCGCGTGCGTGGTCGTCCCCGGCCCAGGCCAGGTCGACGCGGAACGACTCGGCCTCCTCCCGGGTCACGGCCGACTCCAGGCGGCGGCCGAGCTCGGCCTGGCGCTCGGCCGCGTAGCGCTGTTCGCGGAGCATCACATCGAGCCGGTCGCCGAGGGCGGCCCGGCCGCCCGGCCGGGCGTCGTGCGCGGCGACCGCGGCACGGTGCAGCGCCCGCGCACGGTCGGACTCCCGGGCGGCGCTCTCGGACCCGTAGGCCGCGGCGACGTCCTGCAACAGCGCCTCCACGACGTCCCAGGGAGGCACCTCCCGGCCGGCGAGGCAGGCCCGCATACCGTCGGCATCGCGCTGCCAGAAGACCGCGCACCAACCGTCGTTCCGGTCGAGCCGCGCCAGCAGCTCATTCAAGTAGTCCGCGAACTCCCTTACCTGCACCGGGAGTTGTTCCACTGCCATCGCCCAGCTCCCGCCCGACTGGAGTGCTCTGCTCCGGTAGACAACACCAGCTGTGTTACGGGAGGGCTACGGGGAGTTTTCGGACCGGCCGCAGAGCGCTCTGTCGGAGTGCGCGCACGCCGTGCGCGCCTGCCGCACCGGGCACGCGCCTCCCGTGCGCGCCCCTTTGCCGGGCCGGCTCCGGACATGCCGCGGGAGTGCGTTCGTGCCATCGTGGTCTACGAGCGCCGCGCGCGCCCCACAGGTGTAACCGGGCCCCGTCCGGGCACCCGGCACCGGCACGTCGATCAGCGAGCGTGTCCCGGGCCCCGCCGGGACGCCGGAACGGATGGCCATGACCAGCGGCTACAACGGTTCGCAGGGCTACGGCTCGGACCCCTTCCAAGAGTTCTTCCGACGCATCTTCGGCGGCGGGCCGCGCCCGGGCCCGCGCCAGATCGACCTGGGCCGGCTGCTGAGCGAGCCCGCCCGGCAAATGGTCGCCGGCGCCGCGCGGTACGCCGTCGAGCACGGTGCCCGGGACCTCGACACCCAGCATCTGCTGCGCGCCGCGCTCGCCACAGAACCGACCCGGAGTCTGCTGAGCCGGGCCGGCGCGGACCCGGACTCGCTGGCGACGGAGATCGACCAGCGCTGGGGGCCGGTGCAGCACCCGGAGGACGCCCCGTCCCCCACCTCGCTCTCGCTGACCCCGGCCGTCAAACGCGCCCTGCTGGACGCGCACGATCTGGCCCGGTCGAGCGGCGCCGGCTACATCGGGCCCGAGCACGTGCTCACCGCCCTGGCCGCGAACCCCGACTCGGCCGCCGGGCACATCCTGCACTCGGCGCACTTCGCGCCGCCCTCCCTGCCGCCCGAGGCGGCCGACACCACCCAGCCGCGCCCGGAGCGGCCGCGCCCCGTCTCGACGCCGACCCTGGACAAGTACGCCCGCGATCTGACCGATCTCGCGCGCCAGGGCCGTATCGACCCGGTGATCGGACGGGACGAGGAGATCGAGCAGACCATCGAGGTGCTCTCCCGGCGCGGCAAGAACAACCCGGTGCTCATCGGCGACGCGGGGGTCGGCAAGACCGCCATCGTCGAGGGGCTCGCCCAGCGCATCACCGACGGGGACGTGCCGGACGTCCTGCTCGGCCGCCGGGTGGTCGCCCTGGATCTGCCCGGCGTGGTCGCCGGCACCCGCTACCGCGGCGACTTCGAGGAACGGCTCACCAATATCGTCGGCGAGATCCGCGCGCACTCCGACGAGCTGATCATCTTCATCGACGAACTGCACACGGTCGTCGGTGCGGGCGGCGGCGGCACGGAGGGCGGGTCCATGGACGCGGGCAACATCCTCAAGCCCGCCCTGGCCCGCGGCGAACTGCACATCGTCGGCGCCACCACGCTGGAGGAGTACCGCCGGATCGAGAAGGACGCGGCGCTGGCCCGCCGTTTCCAGCCGATCCTGGTGCCCGAGCCGTCCGTCGCGGACGCCATCGAGATACTGCGCGGGCTGCGCGACCGCTACGAGGCCCACCACCAGGTCCGCTACACCGACGAGGCACTGGTGGCCGCCGTGGAGCTGTCCGACCGGTATCTCACCGACCGCCATCTGCCCGACAAGGCGATCGACCTGATCGACCAGGCCGGCGCCCGGGTGCGGCTGCGCGCCCGGACCAAGGGCACGGACGTACGGGCCATGGAGCGCGAGGTCGAGCAGCTCGCGCGGGACAAGGACCAGGCGGTGGCCGACGAGCAGTACGAGCAGGCCACCCAGTTGCGCGACCGCATCACCAAGCTGAAGGAGCGGATCGGGGAGGCCTCGGGAGAGACCGAGGCGGACGAGGGGCAGCACCTGGAGGTCACCGCCGAGGCCGTCGCGGAAGTGGTCTCCCGGCTGACCGGGATCCCGGTCTCCCGGCTCACCGAGGAGGAGAAGCAGCGGCTGCTCGGCCTGGAGGAGCATCTGCACGAGCGGGTCGTCGGGCAGAACGAGGCGGTCAGCGTGGTCGCCGACGCGGTGATGCGCTCGCGCGCCGGGCTGTCCAGTCCGGACCGGCCGATCGGCAGCTTCCTCTTCCTCGGCCCGACGGGTGTCGGCAAGACGGAACTGGCGCGCGCCCTCGCGGAGGTGCTGTTCGGCAGCGAGGAGCGCATGGTCCGCCTCGACATGAGCGAGTACCAGGAGCGCCACACCGTCAGCCGGCTGGTGGGCGCGCCGCCCGGGTATGTGGGCCACGAGGAGGCCGGCCAGCTCACCGAGGTGGTACGGCGGCATCCGTACTCGCTGCTGCTGCTCGACGAGGTCGAGAAGGCGCACCCGGACGTCTTCAACATCCTGCTCCAGGTCCTCGACGACGGTCGACTCACCGACGCCCAGGGCCGCACGGTGGACTTCACCAACACCGTCATCGTGATGACGAGCAACCTCGGCTCCGAGGCGATCACCCGGCGTGGCGCGGGCATCGGGTTCGGGCCGGGCGGCGCCGAGGCTGACGAGGAGGCGCGTCGCGAGCAGATCCTGCGCCCGCTGCGCCAGCACTTCCGGCCCGAGTTCCTCAACCGTATCGACGAGGTCGTGATCTTCCGTCAGCTGACATCCGAGCAACTGCGGCAGATCACCGACCTGATGCTCGACAAGACGCGTCGCCGGCTGCAGGCCCAGGACATCGGGGTCACCTTCACCGAGCGAGCCGTGGACTGGCTGGCGCGGCGCGGCTTCCAGCCGGAGTACGGTGCGCGCCCGCTGCGCCGGACCATCCAGCGCGAGGTCGACAACCAGCTGTCCCGGCTGCTGCTGGACGGCCGGATCGAGCGCGGCGGCCGGGTCGAGGTGGACGCGGAGGACGGGCAGTTGCTCTTCCGGCCGGAGCCGCCGGCCCGCGGGGAGCAGGCCGAGGCCACTCAGCCGGGTGCGCGGGGCGCCACGGAGCCCGGCGGATCCGGTGAGGACGGCCCGCCTCCCGCGGTACAGGGCGGCGAGACGGCCCGTCCCGAGGGGGACGGGGCCGCCCGCCCCGAGTGAATCGCGTGTCGGCCGTTACGGCGCCGGGTTCACGACCATCGCGGACCCGCCGCCGCGCCGTACCTTCTCGGCGGCGGCCAGCCACTTGCCGCCCGGCAGCCGCTGCACGCCGGTGGCGGCGCCGATCTCCGGGTTCAGTGTGAAGGAGTGCCCGATCGCCGCCAGTTGTGTCCGCAGGTCGCTGTTGTAGAGGGCGGGTTCGAGCTCCGTCTTCGCCGCGTTGCGCTGGCTGGCGCGCGGTGCGGCGATGGCGTCGACGAGCGGCAGATGCCGGTCGAGGAACTCGGTCAGGGTCTGCAGCACGGTGGTGATGATGGTCGCGCCGCCGGGTGAACCGAGAGCGACGACCGGCCGGCCCTGCTTGTCGAGCACGATCGTGGGCGAGATGGACGAGCGCGGCCGCTTGCCCGGGCCGGGCAGGTTCGGGTCGTGGACGGCCGGGTTGGCGGGGGTGAAGGAGAAGTCCGTCAGCTCGTTGTTGAGCAGGAAGCCGCGGTGCGGGACGGTCATGGCGCTGCCGCCGGTCTGCTCGATGGTGAGCGTGTAGGAGACGACGTTGCCCCATTTGTCGGCCACGGTGAGGTGCGTGGTGTTCTCGCCCTCGTACGTCGTCGGGGCCGCCGTTCCCCCGGTGCCGCAGGCCGCCGGGTGGCGCGGGTCGCCGGGCGCGAGAGGGCTGGTGAGGACCGCGTCGTCCTTGATCAGGCAGGCGCGCGAGTCGGCGAACCGCTGGGAGAGCAGTCCCTTGGTGGGCACGTCCTCGAAGGCGGGGTCGCCGACCCAGCGCCCCCGGTCGGCGAAGGCGATCCGGCTCGCCTCGATGAAGTGGTGCAGATACTGCGCCTCGCTCGCGTCGGAGAGGTCTGTCCTCTCCAGGATGTTGAGCGCCTCGCCGACCGTGGTGCCGCCGGAGGAGGACGGGGCGATGGAGTAGACGTCGAGGCCGCGGTACGAGGTCCTGGTGGGCGCCTGGAGCTTGGCCCGGTAGACCGCGAGGTCCTTCTCCGACAGCTTGCCGGGACGGGCGTTCCAGCCCGAGGCCGGGTCCACCGGGGGCTTGTCGACGGTGGCGACGATGTCGTCGCCCAGATCGCCGTGGTAGATCGCGCCGATGCCCTTCCGGCCCAGCTCCGCGTAAGTGCGGGCGAGGTCCGGGTTCTTGAACGTGGAGCCGACCGCGGGGAGCGCGCCGCCCGGCAGGAACAGCTTGGCGGTGTCCGGGAAGCAGCGGAAGCGGCTCTCGTTGGACGCGGTCTGGGAGCGGAAGGTGTCGTCGACGGTGAACCCGTCACGGGCTATGCGCTCGGCCGGCCTCAGGACCGTACCGAGCCGCCTGCTGCCCCACTCGTCAAGCGCCTTCTGCCAGGTGGCGGCGGTGCCCGGAGTACCCACGCTCAGGCCGCTGCTGACCGCGTCGGCGAAGGAGAGCGGCTTGCCGTTCTCCATGAAGAGGCCGGAGTCCGCGGTGAGCGGGGCCGTCTCCCGGCCGTCGATGGTGTGCACCGTGCGGGTTTTTGCGTCGTAGTAGACGAAGTAGCCGCCTCCGCCTATGCCCGCGGAGTAGGGCTCGGTGACGCCGAGCGCGGCGGCGGTGGCGACGGCCGCGTCCACCGCGTTGCCGCCCTTCTTCAGCACCTCGATCCCGGCGGCGGTGGCGTCCGCGTCCACGCTCGCCACGGCCCCGCCGTACCCGACGGCCACGGGGACCTTGTCCGGTGCCGGGGTGGACGACGGCGGCGCCGCCGCTCCCACCGACACCACTGCGGCCGAGACCGCCCATACCGCCAGTTTCCGTCCGCCAGGGCGACGCATTCGTACCTCCAGTCGACGTCCGTCCACCGAGCGTAACCGCATTGCCATGGTCCCGTCAGTCCCATCGAACACCGGTTCACAACGGCCCGCTACCATGCCCGGCCATGAACGACGACGTGCGCAACATCGTCCTCGGGGTGGTCGCGGCCGGCATCAGCGCCGCGATCGGCTGGCTCGCCAGGACGTATCTCTGGAAGCGGAAACTCCGCCGCAAGCAGGTGTTCTTCGGGCTGCCCGACAACTCCGAGTCGCTGCTGGTGATCAACCGGGAGGCGGGCGGGCCCGAGTTGACGGTGATGCGCCACGACGTGTTCGCCTTGCTGGAGCTGTCCGCGCTCATCAAGGACTGCGGCGCCCATGCCCAGGTCGTCGCACATGACGCCGCCCAGCAGGGTTTCGGCGAGCGCACGGAGTTCTGCGTCGGCGGCCCGGCGTCGAACCGCCGGATGGCCGCCCACCTCAACTCGCTGCTGCCCGGCATACGCATCAACACCGACGCGGAACCGGGCCCGGAGCGCGGTGCGTTCGCCATCGGCGGCGAACGCTATCTGCTGGAGTCCGGCCGGGCGGAGTACGTGATCCTGGCCCGGCTCACCGCGGACCTGGGCCGCGGCGCACGCCCCGTCTTCCTCTTCTGCGGTCAGCGCGCGATCACCAACCAGGCCGCGACCCGCTATCTCGCCCGCCACCACGAGCGACTGGCCCGCAAGTACGGGACCGGGTCCTTCGTCCTGCTGCTGAAGGTGGTCAACTCCCAGGCGTACGGGCCGGACGTGGTGGAGCTGGTGGCGGACGTCACCCGGGCGGCACATGCTCCCGCACCGGAGGAATCCCCTTCCGACTCCTCACGTGTTCCCTAGGTTTGCTGAGACGTCAACAATCGTTACCCGCACGTAACTTACCGGCGGGTTACCTCTGGTAAGGACATGAGGTTACCGTCTGGTCACTTTGCACTGACACGTGAGGAGTGACCCGTGGGAAACCACCGCAAGGCCCTGCGCACGACCACCGTGGGTGCCGTCTCGGCGACGCTGATCGCCGGCAGCGTCCTCGGGTTCGCCCCGACCGCCCAGGCGGCGTCGAACGACGTCCGCTTCGTCGACATCACGGGGGACGGCGGAACGGTCCTCAAGGGGAACGTGGTGACGCCCTCGGGCGCCGACGGCACGCGCCGCTATCCGCTGCTCGTGCTCCCGACGAGCTGGGGCCTGCCACAGGTCGAGTACCTCGCCCAGGCCCAGAAGCTCGCGGACTCCGGCTATGTCGTGGTGACGTACAACGTGCGGGGGTTCTGGCAGTCCGGCGGCCAGATAGAAGTGGCCGGGCCCCCCGACATGGCCGACGCGTCCCGGGTCATCGACTGGGCGCTCGCCAACACCCCGTCCGATGCCCGGCACATCGGGATGGCGGGGGTCTCCTACGGCGCCGGCATCAGTCTGCTCGCCGCCGCGCACGACAAGCGCATCAAGGCGGTCGCCTCGCTGAGCGGCTGGGCGGACCTGATCGACTCGATCTACTCCCAGCGCACCCAGCACGTCCAGGCGGGCGCCCTGCTCGACGGCGCCGGTACCCTGACCGGCCGTCCGAGCCCCGAACTCAAGGAGGTGTTCACGGACTTCTTCGCCTCCAACCTGGCGAAGGAGCCGGATCTGATCGCCTGGGGCAGGAAACGCTCGCCCGCCACCTACGTCGACGAGTTCAACAAGAACGGCACGGCGCTCCTGCTCGCCAACGCCTGGGGCGACACGATCTTCCCGCCCAACCAGTACGTCGACTTCTACGAGAAACTGACGGGACCGAAGAGACTGGAGCTGCGTCCGGGTGACCACGCCACGGCCGAACTGACCGGGCTGTTCGGGCTTCCCAACGATGTGTGGACCGACACCGAGCGCTGGATGGACCACTATCTCAAGGGCGAGGACAACGGCATCGACCGCGAACAACCGGTGGAGCTCAAGCCCCGTTCCTCGGGCGGATACGAGGGCTACCCCGACTGGAAGTCGGTGGGCGCGACCCAGCGGAAGATCGACCTCGCGGGAACCACCACGATCCACGCGAACGTCGACTCCGGCGCGGACGGCGGGGTCATCTTCCTGTCCAGCATCCTCGACCAACTGGCCCAGGTGCCGCCGATCGCCTCGATCCCGCTGCTGCCGCGCCGCTACGCGGCCGTGTGGCAGTCGCCCAGGTACGCCACCGCGCAGCACATCCGCGGCACCGCGAAGCTGCACACCACCCTCACCCCGACCAAGGAGAGCGGCACCCTCGTCGCGTACCTCTACGACGTGGGCCCGCTCGGCCTCGGCAAACTGGTCAGCAACGCGCCGTACACCTGGCACGGGCTGACGCCCGGCAAGCCGTTCGGCGTCGACCTGGAGCTGTTCTCCACGGCCTACGACGTCCCGGCCGGGCACCGGCTCGCGATGGTCGTCGACACGGTCGACCCGCTCTACATCGAACACAACCCGTCCGGCGCGCAGCTGACCTTCTCCTCGCCCGCGGAGGACCCGTCCTACGTGTCCGTTCCGCTGCGCGAGCAGTGATCTTCGACCGCCACCGGCCGGGCACACCCCGATGAGCTGGTGCTGCCCTCCCCCTACGGTCCGGGTGGCCGTGGGGGGATGTCCCACCGCCACCGAGATCGCGGGGACGAACGGCCCATCCTAGTCGAGGTTCCGGCCGGTGGTCCTCAGGGCTGGTGCCCCGGCAGGCAACGTTCACCCATGAAAGAGCGGCGGCGTGGTGCCAGGCGCCGCGACGGGGCGGACGTGGCCTGCCGGGGCACTAGTACTCCGCCACCTCGGCGTACACGTGCGTCAGTTCGGGAGCGCCGGTGTCCGCCCAGGTGTGGCCGGCCTCGACCACGTCGATCTCCCGCCCGGAGGTCAGCCGCACCACGGGATGGCCGCTCGGCCACACCACCCACGTCGCGCCCGGCACCGTACGCACGATCACCGTGCCCAGATACAGGCCCGCGTCGTTCCCCAGCCAGGGCACGATCTCGTCGTCGTCGCGCCAGCGCGGCACGATCTGGTCGAGTGCCTCCAACGACGCCGCCGAGTCGTCCAGTTCGACGCCCGCCTGGTCGGCCTGGGAGCGCAGCAGTTCGCACTCGGAGAGAAGTGCGGCGACGCTGCCCGGGTCGGGGTCACCGGTGGAGAGCACCGAGACCCCTCGGGACAGGCCTCGTTTCTTGCGCCAGTCGCCCAAGAAAGGGATGTTCATAAGCCCAGCGTGACACCACCGCCACGGCTCGCACCACAGGGCGCGCGGACTCCGGCCGCCGCGCCCTCACAAGGCCGTCACAACCCCAGGTCGACCACTACCGGCGCATGATCCGACGCGCCCTTGCCCTTGCGCTCCTCCCGGTCCACGTACGCGTCCTTGACGGCCTTCGCGAACGGCTCGTTGCCGTACACCAGGTCGATGCGCATGCCGCGGTTCTTGGGGAAGCAGAGCTGGCGGTAGTCCCAGTACGTGTAGGGGTGGTCGTACTTCAGCGGGCGCGGGACCACATCCGTGAGGCCGGCCTCGCGCAGGGAGGTCAGGGCGGCGCGCTCCGCGGGGGTGACATGCGTCGCACCCTCGAAGGCGGCGATGTCGAAGACGTCCTCGTCCGTCGGCGCCACGTTGTAGTCGCCCAGCACCGCGAACGGGCGGCTGCCCCCGGCGTCGCCCGCCACGGCCGCCTTCAGGGCCTCGAACCACTGCAGCTTGTACGCGTAGTGCGGGTGATCCACCTCACGGCCGTTCGGCACGTACACCGACCAGACGCGGACCGGGCCGCAGGTCGCCGAGACGGCGCGGGGCTCCTGGACACCGTCGTAGCCCGGATCGCCCGGCAGGCCCTTGACCACGTCCTCCAGGCCTACGCGGGAGAGCACCGCCACGCCGTTCCACCGGCCGGTGGCGTGGACCGCCGCCTCGTAACCCAGCTCGCGGAGCTGCTCGTAGGGGAACTGGGCCTCCGAGACCTTGGCCTCCTGGAGGCACAGCACATCCGTGCCGCTGCTCTCCAGCCAGGCCAGGAGCCTGGGCAGACGGGCAGTGATCGAGTTCACGTTCCAGGTGGCGATGCGCATGTCCCCCAACCTACCGGGCGGGTACGACAACCGGCCGGGGGCGGCGGGGCCGGACCCCCCAACCGGCGCGCCTCGGCCGTCAGACCTCGGCCGACCCGCCCGGGGCCAGGCGCAGGTGCTCGGCGCCGCCCAGCGCGCCGATCTGGTTGTCGTAGATCGGTCGCGCGAGATCCGTCAGCAGGGCGTCGTGGATGTCGTACGCGCGCTGCGGCTTGACCTCGCGGACGTAGTCGATCACCTCGGAGATCTTGTTCCAGGGGGCCATCACCGGAAGCATCAGTGTCTCCACCGGGTGGTCGGGCACCGTGAGCGCGTCGCCCGGGTGGAAGACCTTGCCGCCGTCGATCAGAAAACCGACGTTCGTGATGCGCGGAATGTCCGGGTGGATCACCGCGTGCAGCTCGCCGTGCACCTGCACGTCGAAGCCCGCGGCGGTGAAGGTGTCGCCGTGGCCGACGGTGTGCACACGGCCCGGGAAGGCCGCCGAGATCTTCTCCGCGACGGAGGCGAGGGTCCAGATCTCCGCGCCCGGGTCGGTGTCCAGGGCGGCGCGCAGCCGGTCCTCGTTGAAGTGGTCGAGATGCTCGTGTGTGACCAGGATCGCGTCGGCGCCGACCGCGGCGTCCTCCTCACTGAAGGTGCCGGGGTCGATGACGAGCGTGCGCCCGTCCTTCTCGAGCCGGATGCAGGCGTGCGACTTCTTCGTGAGCTTCATGAACACCATCCTGCCCCCGCCCGGGCGTCCGGGGTCCCCCCGACGTGGTGCTCCCACTACCCGGCTGACGATCACCCCTGCGGGGTCGTCTCCTCGCGGATGACCTCCTGCGCCACCTTGAACGCGCTGGTCGCGGCCGGTACACCGCAGTAGACCGAGGCCTGGAGCAGCACTTCCTTGATCTCGGCCGGGGTCAGCCCGTTGCGCAGGGCCGCCCGGGTGTGGGAGGCGAGTTCCTCCAGATGGCCGCCCGCGACCAGCGCGGTGAGCGTGACACAGCTGCGGGCGCGCCGGTCCAGGCCCGGCCGGTCCCAGATCTCGCCCCACGCGTAGCGCGTGACGAACTCCTGGAAGTCCCCGGAGAAGTCGTCCGCCGAGGACAGCACCCGGTCGACGTGCGCGTCGCCGAGCACCTCACGGCGGATCTTGAGGCCCACCTCGTACTGGTCGGGCCGGTCCGCGGGCTCGGACGTCATGACGGGCGGGGCGATCTCTGCCACGGGCGCCACCGGGGCGGGCGGGGCGAGCGCCGGCTTGACCGCGGGTGCGGTGATCGCCGTCAGCTGGCCGGTGGTCGCGTCGAAGGCGGGCTGCCAGGCGGTCGAGAAGTGATGGACGAGCAGATCGGTGACCGCCGCCGGCTGCTCCACAGGCACCAGATGGGAGGCGCCGGGAACGACCGCGAGCCGGGCGTCCGGGATCCCGGCGACCAGGGTGCGGGCCTCGGCGGGACCGGTGACCTGGTCCTCCGAGCCGACGAGGACCAGGGTCGGCACGCCGATGCGGCCCAGCTCGGCACGAACGTCGAAGGCGGCGAGGGCCTCGCAGGCCGCGATGTAGCAGCCGGGGTCGGTGGTGCGGACCATCTGCACGGCCCACTCCGTGATCGCGGGCTGGGCGGCCGCGAAGCCCGCGGTGAACCAGCGCTCGGGGGAGGTCCGGGCGATGGGGTCGAGCCCGTTCGTCCGGACGATCACGCCCCGCTGGCGGAACTCGTCGGCCGTGCCGAAGCGGGGCGACGCGGCGATCAGGGCGAGCGAGGCGAGACGCTCGGGGTGGCGCAGGGCCAGCTCCATACCGACGGCACCGCCGAACGCACAGCCCGCGTAGCCGAAGCGCTGCACCGCGAGCCCGTCGAGCGTGGCCAGCAGCCGGGCGGTGAGCTCGGCGACGGAGCCCACCGGGTGCGCCGGGGCGCCGCCGTGACCCGGCAGGTCGTAACGGAAGACCCGCCACTGCTTGACGAGCTCGGGGATCTGCCGGTCCCACATGTGCCATGTGGTACCCAGTGAGGGACCCAAGATCAGGACAGGGGCGTCTTCTGGCCCGTCAAAGCGGTATTGCAGGGTGTTCGGCGGTGTCTCACTCACGCCGAAGACCCTCTCACGTATCACGAGATCTCACACGACCGGGGGAACTCGGCGGCTCTTGCCCCTCTCGGCGCGAGGGCCGGCACTGCCGGAACCCTCGGGGATCCAGGTCGGTGGGCCGCCCGGATCACGCTTGCCCCTCCGTCGCAGCACCGTGAAGGCCATCCCAGGTTGCGCCGCATCCCATGGCCCCCGCTGGGCGAACCCGGCATCTTTGCCGGGTCGCCCGGCCCTCACCACCCGAACCATCGGAGAAACCCGTAGCTCCCCGCACACCCCCACCAATCACCCCCCACCTCAAGCCCCTCCTCGCGACCGCGCTGTTCCGCCGCTACCTGCGTGCCTGCATCTCTACGGGCCCCGACCGCACGTCCCTGCTGGCGGGCGCCCGCCCGGAGGCCGTCCTCGCCGAATCCCAGCGGGCCGGGCACCGCCACCACCACTGACCACACCACTAACCGCCCCCGACCTGGAGGAGCATGTCCCTCCCCACGCCGTACCCAGTGATGCTGGCCGATGAGATCACCCGTCAGCTCAGCCAGCTCTCCGACCACCTCTCCCAGCTCCCACCTCACCAGGCCACACAGGTCATCGCCCGCGTCATGGACCCGGACGACGGAGTCCTCGGCGGCATCACCCACCTCGTGGCCACCGGCAGCGTGTTCGCCAAGGACCAGGCCGAACGAGGCGCTCTCCCGGCCGAGGTGTGGCTGGCTCTCGGCCGCGCCTCGAACGAACTCCACGACATCGCCCTCGACCTGGACGAACACCACGACGTCCTCCAACGCATAGGCACCCAGCCCGCCACAACAACAGCGAAACCGCCAGCTCCCGCTCCGCTCGTCGTCCGCCGGCGCCGGTGAAGAAGACGCATTGGCAGGGCTGGGGACCGGGTGAGCAGGCCGAGCAGCACTACCTCGTCCAGCCCCGCGCCCTCGCCGGCGGCGGCGACGTCCGGCACGTTTCCGAGTTCCTGCGCGCCTCGGGATGGCGGGACCAGTCCAAGGCGGGCGGCCCGCTCGTCATGGAGAGCCCGGACCGCGCGGTCCGCATTGTCTACGCCCCCCCATGCCCTGCCCGGCGGGTGGACGGTCCACGGCGCCGCGAGCGACCACAACGACGCGTGGTGGGCACACCTCGGCCGGCAGACACCGGTGGAGATCGTCGCCGGGCTGACCGATGCCCTCACCCGTCCCCGCTTCGCACACGCCCCCAACGTCTGGGCGCCGTTGAAGGAGCAGAACTGGCACGCGCGTCCCGCGGGCCAGCACTACACCGCGATCAGCCCCGATGGCACCGCATGGATGCAGTACCACCAAAGTCCGGACGGTGAGGCGATGTGGTGGTCGGGGGCGAAGGACGAGCAAGGCAACGGTTGGACCGCCCAGTTTTCGCCCAGCACCCCGATGCACCTGGTGCAAGCCTTCTCGACCGAGCTCGCCAGCCCCGATCCCGTGATACGCCCGCGCGGACGCGTTCCGCAGAGCACGCAGATCCGAACCTGGTCTGTCTCCGTCCGCCCCTCTCAGCTCAGCGCGTGGCAGCAGGCCCGGATCACGGCCGCCCGCGCCGCCACCTGGGCCCGCAACAGCGCCCGAACTACCCGGCCGCGCACCACAGCCCGTCCCTACACCCCCGTCGGCGGCGCTCGAACCCGCCGCTGACTCCGTTGCCCACCGCACCGAGGAGCCCGATGCCCGCACTCACCCCGGACGCCATCCGTACCGCGACCGAGACCCTGTCCCACCTCACCGATTACCTGCGCGAGAGCCCCGACCCCGAGGAGGCGCTCGCCCTCGTCGAGCCCCTCCTCGACGAGTACACGGGCCTGCCGGTCCAGCTCGCCGACACCCTGCGGGCCCTCGCCCGCGCCGTACAGGACCATCCGCGCACTCCGCGCACCCCGCAGCTCAACCTTCTGATCACGGAACTGCGCACCGCCGCGTGGGAGCAGTCCGACCAACACACCCTCCATTACGTGCTGGACGGTCTCCGCAGCCTGTACGGCAGCGCCACCGCGAGCGAGCAGGGATGCAACGGGGGCCGCTGAGCGAACGGCATAGGGCCGTGTGGCTTGGCACTTCCAGGTGAACGACCGCCCCGAGGTCTTCGTCCGCGGCCCCCGCCTGTGGCACGCCTTCCTCGACGGCCAGACGCCCGAACACCTCGTAACCGCCTCCGTCACCGCGCTTACCGACGCCACGCCGCTGCAGCGCGGCATGTTCGACCGCACCGCCCACTACGGCGTCGTGCAGACCCCCAGCCCGCTAACGCCGCAACAGACGGTCGACGCGCACGTCACCCGCATCAAGTCCCTTCGTGGCCAGGCGCGTTCCACTCGCTGACAGCAGACGAGATCCGCGACGACCCCGGCACCGACGGGAACCGCCGGGCTGGCCGCCTTCCGCTGAACCGACAGGACCCCTCCTCATCTCCACCGATCACCGCGCACATCGCGATTTCCTCCGTCACCTCGATCGCTACCTGAGCGACAGCAAGAAGATCCTCGACGCCTGGAACGTCTACTCCGACGAGCACACCGACCTCGACGGCTGGCCGTACGACGACCACGCCTACGGCATGCGCGCGAGCCAGCGCGACGCCGACACCCTCACCGCGTTCGAGCCGCTCCAGTACGTCGCTCGCCACCTGCTGGCCACGGCCGAGACTCAACTGGCCCACCTGCCGGAGAACACCGTGCAGAGCCGTTGGGTGTACCAGTTGGGCGTCCTACACGCCGCCCTCGACCGGCTCGACGAACTGCACGAGCAGTGGCTGAAGACCCGCGACGGCCTCCCCGCCACTGCCAAGCCCGGTACGCCGGACTTCGACAACGCCCTCGCCGAGCATCATGCCGAATCGTGGAGCTACCTCGACGACTGGGCCACTCACGGCAAGGCGCTCCGGGAGATCAACTCCGCTGCCTACAAGGCCCCCTCACATCTAGCTCCCACGCCGGCCTCGCTCTCGGCCCCCGCAGCCGACCGCCGAATCGCAGCACGGAAGTGAGCGTGCCGAGCACCCTGCGACAGCCGCCGGCCACGAACGGCCGCAGCCGCTGATCTCTCCGCCCGCCCGAAAGCACGTAGCCCTTTGCCGCCCTCTTCCAACAGTTCCACCGACGGGTACGACCTCGTCCTGCGCCTCTTCCTCGGCGTGCTCGCCGTCGTCGTCCCCCTGTCCCACCTCGCCTGGCTGTCCGGCAACATCACCGCCTACCTCACCGGAGCCAGCTGGGCGCCGTACCAGCCGACCGATGCCCTGCTCCACCCCGAGCAGGTCTGGCCCGAGGCGGGAGCAACGTCCTTGCTGATCGGCACCCGCATCGTTCCCGTTCTCCTCCTCCTTGCCCTCGGGGCAGCAGCGGGCGCGCTGTGGGCCCGCCACAAGAACCGCAGCGGCGGCCGGAAGAAGGTCGCCGGCATGGCCACGGCCCGGGACATCGAACCGCTGATGGCCAAGGCGATTACCGACAAGGCACGTTCCCTGCGCCCGAGCCTGGCGGACGCCCAGCACATCGATGCCCGCGACACCGGCATCCTGCTCGGCAACTTGCAGGGCACCAAGCACGAGGTGCGAATGGGCTACGAGGACGTGGCCGTCGCCATCATGGCGCCCCGCTCGGGCAAGACCACCTCGCTCGCGATCCCCTCCATACTCGCCGCGCCCGGCCCGGTCCTGCTGACCTCGAACAAGGCCGCGGGCGACGCCTTCACCGCCACCTACGACGCCCGTGCCCGCGTCGGGCAGGTGTGGGCGATGGACCCGCAGCAGATCGCGCACGCGGCACGCGAGATGTGGTGGAACCCTCTCGCCGACGCCAAGACCCTCGACGGCGCGGGCCGTCTGGCTGGCCACTTCCTCGCCGCCTCCGTGGACGCGAGCCAGCAGGGCGACTTCTGGTCCAAGGCCGGATCCAACGTTCTCAGCCAGTTGTTCCTCGCCGCGGCACTGGACGAGCGGCCGATCACCGACGTCATGAGCTGGCTGGCCTTCCCCGCCGACCGCACCCCGCTCGACATCCTCCGCGACCACGGATTTGCCGCCGTCGCCGCCCAGCTCAAGGGAACCGTGGAAGGACCGCCGGAAACCAGGGACGGCATCTACGAGACCGCCCGCCAGTACGCCTCCGCGCTGCTGAACACCGAGATCGCCGCCTGGGTCACCCCGCAGAAGGGCGTCCCCGAGTTCCGGCCCGCCGAATTCGTCACCTCCACCGACACGCTCTACCTGCTGTCCAAGGACGGCGGCGGCGGAGCGAGCGCCTTGATCGCCGCGTGCGCGGACTCAGTGATGCGGGCCGCGACCGCCGAGGCCGAGCGCGCCGGCGGGCGCCTGGACCCGCCGATGCTGGCGATCCTCGACGAGGCCGCCAACGTCTGCAAGATCTCCGATCTCCCGGACCTGTACTCGCATCTCGGCTCGCGCGGGATCATCCCGATCACCATCCTGCAGTCCTACCGGCAGGGCCAGAAGGTCTGGGGCGACGCTGGCATGGATGCCATGTGGTCCGCCTCCACCGTCAAGGTGATCGGCTCCGGCATCGATGATCCGGACTTCGCAGACAAGCTGTCCCGGCTGATCGGGGACCACGACGTCGAGACCACCTCCACGTCCACCTCCGACTCCGGCACCTCGACCTCGCTGAGCATGCGGCAGGAGCGGATCCTGCCCGCCGACGCCATCCGCGCCCTGCCCAAGGGCACCGCGCTTCTCTTCGCCACCGGCATGCGCGCCGCCATGCTCGACCTGCGCCCCTGGTACCTCGAGCCCTCCGCCGGCGATCTCGCCGCCGCCTCCTCCCGAGCGTCGAAGGCCATCACCACACGCGCCATCACCAAGCACGCACCTCAGCGGGACGACTGCGGCACGGCCGCCTGACCGAGCTTGCCCACAGCGCAATTCCCGGACCATACCCGCCCACGCCACAGCGGCACGGCAGCCCCTGCCATCCGGCCGTTCCGTTCGTGCATCTTCTCCACTCCAAGGTCCCCCTTGCCCCAATCCCCTGACGCCACCGAGGTCTTGCCGGCGTTCGCGACGGACGGCACCCGACTGACCGCCTACTGCGACACTCCGGCCCGTCCGCGACCCGACGGCGCGACGATCGTGCTGGTGCACGGCGCGTCGGTCACCGCCGATCTGTGGCGCGCCCATGCCCGGCACCTCACTGATCTGGGCTTCAAAGTTCTGCGCTACGACCAGCGAGCGCACGGTCATACTCCACGCGGCGAGGCGCCACTGACCATCGAGCAACTCGCCGAGGACCTGCACCAAGTCCTGCGCTCCTTCGCCCCCAACGGTCCCCTCGTACTCGTCGGCCATTCCCTGGGTGCACTCGTCCTCCAGGAACTCGCCGCCCTGCGCCCCGAACTCCTGCCCCGCATCCGCGGCATGGTGCTGCTGTCGGCCACCGCGCACGGGGCGAGTGTGCTGCCCGGCCGCAGTCCTCGCGCCCTGCTTCTGGCTACGGGACGCGGCCTACTCGCACTGGCCTGCGCCCACACTCCCCAGGCCGTCGACCGGGTGCGGCGCAGGCTGCCCGTCACCCGCCGCTACGCCCTCACACCCCACAACAGCGCTGCTCATCAGGACGGCCCACCGCCGTGCCGCCACGGTGTGCACCACACTCCCACCGCCGATCTCGCGGTGCTCTGGCAAGCCCTGCACGACTACCAGGCACACGACCTACAGGTCCTGGAACGGCTCGGCGGGCGGCTGCTGCTCATGGCTGGTGCAGACGATCAGCACATCCCCGCCGCCCAGACCAGGCAGCTGGCCGAGCAGCTGCCCGACGCGCGCCTGGAGATCCTCCCCCGTGCCACGCATGCGCTGCCTGTCCGCCACCACGCGCTCATCAGCACCCGCATCGGCCACCTCGCATCGGGCCCCACGTGCAACGAACTCGACGTCCCCAGCAGCTTCGTCAGCCGATCCGCGTCAGCAGCCCCGCCCAACTCCACCGCCATCCGCGAACCTTGATTAACGGAGAATGATGGCTTTCACCGACCACTCGGACGTCTCATCGAGTCGACCGGCGATGGATGGACCTTCGTCGTCTTCAACCGCTCCATCCGCGCCGCCCATCGCAGCCTGACCACTGCAGGCGTCGAACGGCGCGAACACGAGGGCCGCACGCTGTACCTCCTGCCACCCGAATCCGCGCAGGACGCACACGAGCAGATCGGTGTCGCCGTATACGGGCTGATGAACCACACCCTGGAGATCGCCGACCTCGCCTGGGCCAGCCGCGAACCGAGCAAGGAGCCCCAGGTGACGATCCGGTTCACCGGCCACGGGGCCACGCCACCACGACAACGGCAGCGGGAGTCCGCGTCCTCGCCCAGCACGGCTTCACCCACCAGGTGACCTCGGGAACGTGCGCGCTGCCTGCCGGACTTTCCCAGCCCGAAACCCTCTCAGCCGTGATCCGTGCCGAGACCAACCTGATGGTGGACGGCATCCCCGTCCGCGTCGACCTCGGCATCGCAACGCTGCAGGTCATTCCGCCTGGCATCAGGCCGCCCCACCCGCACCCCTGGCGTCGCCGCGCGCGGGACGCGACCCGCAACGCACGCCAGCAGCTCACCAGCCTCCCCACGACCGCGCAGGAACTGACCCACCGCGCCATGGCACGCCTGGCCGCCCTCGACAGCAGCCACTGCACCTCCGACCTGAGCCACACGTCCCTCCCGCCGCCCTGCCGCACACGCTGTCGCGGCCCCCACCGGCTGCCTTCTTCCTGACGAAACCGCTCATCGCCCCTTGCCATACGAAAGGCCCCTCCTGACCCCCACCGAAGCCCTCCAATCCGTCCTTGCCCAACGTCGCTGCTCACTCGGGGTGTTCGTCCCCGCCGGACTGCATCCACCGCATGTGGAACGCCGATACCTCGACCGTCTCGCCCGCGAGGGCACCGACGTATTCGAGGTCGGTCTGCCCGCCGAGGACGCCTTCCTCGACGGACCCGTCATCCAGGCCGCGTACCACCGCGCCCTGCACAGCGGGAACGTCCTCGACCGCACCGTCCGCGCCATCGGGCATGCCGCAAACCTCCGGCCGACCGTCGTCATGACCTACTGGGAGACCATCAGCCGCCACGGCCCCGAGTACCTGGCCCGCCTGTTCGCCGACGCTGGCGCTGCCGGGGTGATGGTCGTCGACCTGCCCGCCCACCAGGCGGCCCGCTGGCACGAGGCCGCGCGGGACGCGGGCCTTCGCACCCCACGCCTCATCCCGCGCACCACCCCCGACGCCGACCTCCCGGCCGCGGTCGCCGGCGCGTCCGGATGTCTCTACGCGCCCGCAAGCACGGCCCCCACCGGCTACCAGGGCCCGCTCGACATCCCAGCCCTCGCCGACTTCACCCAGCGCCTTCGCGCCACGAGCCCGCTGCCCGTGATCTCGGGAGTGGGGATCTCCACCCCGGCCCTCGCCGCACGCGTCGCCCCGCTGGTGAAGGCCGTCGTCATCGGCACCCCCATCGTCCGCGCGCTGGCCACCGACCCCGCTCAAGCACCCGATGTGGCCGCCGCGTTCGCCCAGGCCCTGCACCCGACCACTCTCACGGGGACCCATGCCTGATCGCTCCGCTCCGGCCGAGGCCCTCGACCGGATCACCGCCGATGCCGTGGCCCTTCGTCGAGCCCTGCGCACCGACGCCACCGCCCACGCGCACGCGCTGGTTGCGCGGATCACCGACGCCCAAGACCTCGCCGACACCGCCCTGCGGCTTTTCCTCGACTTCGCACAGCAATCGCCGCGAACCACGCCCGCGAACCTGCTGCTCCTCGACCGCGTCGCGCACATCGCCAGGGCCGCCCAGGACGCCGGCGCCGAACTGACCGCCGCCCTCGCCCGCGCCGTGGAGAACCAACGCCTCCGAGTCGACGGCGCATCAGAGCCGGTCGTCCTTATCGGCCCCTCGCCGCAGCAGTTCATCGAGTCGGCCGCCGATCTCCTCGACCGCGTCCCCGCCCTCTACCACGCAATACACCGGGACGAGCTCATGCCGCCAAGGCCATTGCCGCACCAGCCTCATTGAGGGCGCTCCCCAATTTCCCCACCCTCAGGACAGACCATTTCAGATCAGCCCCGATTCCGCGCCCTTTCCCTGGGTGCAGGAGTTCAGTCCAGCACCCTACTCGCTCTTTCAGCCGAAGGGATCCTACCTAAGGTCGACTACGCAATTTTTGCCGACACCGGATGGGAACCCCGGACTGTTTACGCCCACCTGGACCGCCTAGAAGAGGAGATAGCCAAGCCCGCTGGCATACCCATTCTCCGCGTCGCATCCGGCAACATTCGCAGCGACGCCTTGAATCCTGACCACCGATTCGCCTCCATGCCCCTCCATATTTTGAACAAGGATGGGCGACCTGGAATGACCCGAAGGCAGTGTACAGGGGAATATAAGGTAAAGCCGATAAAGAAGAAGGTTCGTGAGCTACTCGGACACCCCTATCCCTCGCGCGTCCCCAAGGGGGTGTTCGTCGAGCAGTGGGTGGGGATCTCCACCGACGAGTTCCATCGGGCCAAGGATGCCGATGTGAAGTACATGCGCAATCGGCATCCGCTTCTTGATATGGGCTGGAGCAGGGCGGACTGCGTCCGTTACCTGACCTCTCTCGGGCTGGCCGGAACACCAAAATCGAGTTGCCTCGGATGCCCTTTCCACGGAAATGCGCAGTGGAGGCATATCAGGGACACATCCCCAGCCGAGTGGGCGGACGTCGTCGAATTCGACGTGGCCATCCGACAGGGAAATGCCCGGGCCAACGCATCAGGCAGCCGACTGCTCGGTGAGGCGTTCTTGCACCGCTCCCGTGTCCCGTTGAGCCAGGCGCCGATCGACCACGTCACCGCAGCCGAACGTGCCGCCCTCAACATCGAGGCAGACGATGCCGACGAGCTGGAGAACGGCGTTGTGGACGGCTGCTCGCCCTGGGCATGTCGTGGAGACGCGGACGCACTGACGCAGGACGACTTCAGGCTGGCCACTTGATACTCGATCTCTTCGCGGGACCGGGTGGCTGGAGCAGGGCACTGGACGTCTTGGGCGTGCGGGATATCGGCCTGGAATGGGACGCCTGGGCCTGCAAAACGCGCACCGCTGCTGGGCAGTTGACTATCCGGACCGACGTGGCGATGTATCCGACGTGGCCCTTCATCGGCCGGACACATGGGCTGATCGCGTCCCCTCCGTGCCAGGCGTGGAGCATGGCGGGCAAACGCCTCGGCCTGGTGGACCAGCCGCTGGTGCACCAGGCCGTCGAGGATCTCTCCGCCGGACGCGACACCCGCGAGCGTCTCCTCGGCGCCTGCCGCGACGAGCGCTCCCTTCTCGCGGCGGAGCCGATGCGCTACCTCCACGCACTGAACGCGGTCGGTGAGCCCGAGTGGGTCGCCATGGAGGAGGTGCCAGACGTTCTCCCGTTGTGGAAGCAGTACGCGGCCGTCCTGCGGTCCTGGGGCTTCTCGGTGTGGTACGGGATCCTCAACGCCGCTGACTTCGGCGTTCCGCAGACGCGAAGGCGGGCGATCCTGCTCGCCTCCCGGGTCCGTATGGCGCAGCCTCCCGAACCGACACACGCCCAAGTCGCCGAGCCCGATTCACTGTTCGGGCCGGGCCGCGCCCGCTGGGTCAGCATGGCTGAAGCCCTCGGGTGGGGCGCCACCGACCGGCCCGTTCCTACCGTCTGCGCAGGCGGCGGGCCCGGCGGCGGCCCCGAGCCATTCCCCTCTGGCTCCCGCAAGACACTGTCCGACGCCCGCGACCGCGGCACCTGGACGCCACGCACCGACGGGGTCGTCCCGCAGTCCCGCCGCGAGGAAGCCGGCTGGGCGGCACGCCACGGGGCCCGCAACGACCGTGGCGCGTCTGCCCCGGCGCCGCCGTTCTCCGCCGAGACGCACCGCTGGTCCTGGTCCCTGCGCAGCAACAACCAGGCCAACGCCACCGTCCGGTCCATCCAGGAGCCGGCAGGCACGTTGTTCTTCGGGCACCGCGCCAACGAGTGCACCTGGGTCGCTGAGCCGGCCTCGCCGCAGACGGAGAGTACGGACGCTCCGGCGGCGCCGGAGCCGATCCGGATCACCGCCCGCGAGGCCGGCCTCCTGCAGACCTTCCCCGCCGACTATCCCTGGGCCGGGAACAAGGGCCAGCAGTTCTCGCAGATCGGCAACGCCGTCCCCCCGCTGCTCGCCGGCCACCTCCTCGCCCCGCACCTCGGCGTCACCCTCGACCCCGCCGACTTCACCCTGGCAGCCTGATGCCCCGCACCCCCGAACCCGAACCCGAACCCGAACCCGAACCCGAACCCGACGGGAACGACTACCCCGACACCGTTCCTCGGCGGCACCCGGTGTTCCACGTCGAGCAGGCCCTCCTCGGCGCCCTCCTTCTCGATCCGCATCGCCTCGGCTTCGTGACCGGGATCGCCGCCGGCTCGTTCTCCACTGCCGCGCACGCCGCCCTGTTCACCGCGATCAGCACGCTGCCCCCACCCGACCCGGCCGAGCACGCGAAGAACACGAAGTGGCTCAACCAGGTACTGGCCACGGCCCGCCAGCAGGCACGCGCACTGACCGCCTCCTACCTGCACACTCTCATCCAGGTCTGCCCCTGGCCACGACACGCACCGGCGTACGCGCGGATGGTCGAGGCCGAGCATGCCCGCCGCCGTCTGCGGGCCGCCGCCGAACATCTCGTCCAGACCGTCCACGACGCCTCCCTCCCGCACCCCGTACAGGCGGTCCTCGCCGAGGCCAACGCGCTCGCCGCGGTCGTGGACGACATCGCGGCACGCTTCCCGCCGCGCGCCGGCGTCCTGCCCCGCACCCCAGCCCCGCCGCCGGCCCTCGCGGGCGACTACGCCGAGGCGGTGGAGGAGGAGCAGCTGCTGCTCGCGACCGCCACCGCTTCCCCCGCGGACATCGACTCCGTCCGGTGGCTGATCGCGGAGGACTTCACCCAGCCGCTGCACGCCGGACTGTGGCAGTGCCTGACCTCCCTCGCTCGCCGCGAGGAGCCCGTCGACCCCGTCACCGTCCTGTGGGAAGCCCAGCAGCGCGGTCTGCTGGACGACGGCAGCGAACCGGGCGAAGTGCTCCGCCTGCTGGCCGAACCCGCCGGTTCCGTGGAGCACTGGGGCGAGCGCGCCCTGCAGCGTTCCCTCCTGGCCACCGCCGATCACGCCGGACGGCACATCGAGGCGTACGCCAGTGACCCGGCGAACACGCCGTTCCAGCTCGTCGTCGGCGCCCGCCGATCCCTCGCCGACATCGGCGCCATCCGCACCCGCTGGCATCACGCCACCGAACTGGTCCCCCCGCAGCGACCGCGCCCCGCGCCCACCACCCGCGCCGGCCCCCCGACCACCACGGCCGCGCGGACCGCGCGAGCAAGCCGATAGCACCCCGAGTCTGCCGGTGGCCGGCCCCAGAGGCCCGGCCACCGGCAGAAGAGACGACGCCCAACATGACCACCACATCCCCCGTCGACGCCCATGTCCGCTTCGACGTCCACCCCCACCACGGCAGCGCCGTGGTCGCCACCCTCACCGGACCCCGGCGAGACCTCGCCCGCGGCATGCTGACCGCGCACGGCTTCGAGCCCCTCAACGACCAGATGCTGGTGATGGCGCGCATCGACCACGAGGAGCCGCACTGGGCCGAGCACGCCGCCCACGAGCTCGCCGCCCACGGTGTCACCGCCGAGATCACCGCCCGTCTTCGCGACGCGATAGACGAGGAATGGGAGTGGGCCAACTACCCGATGTCCTGGTGCACCAGGCAGGAGGTCCGCGACGTCTCCAACGAGGCCCAGAAGATCTACGACGACATCCGCCGCGGACGGCTCCTCATCCACGCCCACGCCGACGACAACCACACCACCGTCGCGGTCGGCACCTACCTCGACACCGGCCAGAGCATCTACCTCCACGGGGAGAACCACCTGCGACAGGTCGCCGACACCTTCGGCTCACTCGCCGAAGCCCTCACCGCCTTCGAGAAGGTCCACGGCGACAGCCTGCGCCCCGGCCCCGCGCCGGCCACCGACACCGAGCGCCAGGCCGAGGAAGCCCGTACCTCCCTCGGCCCCACGACCGCCGTCCCCGAACCGCCGGTACCGGAGCCGGAGACCGTACCCGCCTACGCCGCCGACCCCGGCGACCACGACCGCCTCCTCGACCAGTTCCTCGACGCCCACCGCGACTGGGAGAAGTGGCGCACCTGGGACGACATCACCACCCACGCCTTCCACGAGGACCACACGCTGCGCATCGAGCGCGTCCACGAAGCCCACCCGCGCGAGACCGCCTGGACCGTGGCCGCGTACGAAACCCCGGTCTCCGACCGGCTCTGGCACCTCACCGCGACCGGGACCACCCCCGCTCCGGTGCTCCAGACCCTGCTCACCGCACTCGGCTCAGGCGAAGCCGGGGACACTGCCGTCGGTGACCCCGTCACCGAGAAGACCGTCGCCGACGCCGTCCGCCCCCTCACCGAGTCAGGATGGCAGCACGCCGTCACCGGACGGTGGATGCACTGGCAGTCCCCGGACGGCGCGGGAGTCCAATTCGACTCCATCGCCGCGCAGCGCCCCCACGGCACGCTGCCGACCTGGACACTGTGGGCCGGCCCCAGCCTGGACCAACCCACCTGGACCATCCACGCCTCGCCCAGCACTCCCTCCGCGCTCCTGGCCAGCCTCGCCGAAGAACTCGCCCACGGCACAGGGCAGCGCACCCCCGCCCCGTCGAAGCCCACCGCCCATCTCAAGGCCACGCCCGCGTCCTTGCCTGCGGCACTCGCCCCGCCACACCGCCACCGACCCCTCTGACCCATCGGGGGCCAGCAGCTGAGGCCGGTGGGCTTGCGCGGGCTGGCTACGCTTCGGTGAGTGACCAGACTCCCCCAGGATCTGCCGGCATCCCCCGCGCGGCTGCACCTGCAGTACCACCACCGGCACGGGCTGCTCGACAGCCCACACGAGCAGACCCTGGAGCAGTGGAACGTCAGCATCCAGTACGAGGACGACGACGGCGCCACCCACGAGGCCGGATCGATGGTCTTCCACCGCGTCCGCCTCACCCAGGGCATGAACGCCTGGACAGCCATGGAGGAAGAGTCCGAGGAACTGTCCGAGATCGCTAACGCGCTGCTCGACCCCGACACCGGCTACTTCACAGCCGAAGTCGACCAGCAACTCGCATACGTGGGCACCGACCTGCTCGTCATGGACCGCGTGACGCTCTCCCCCCACTGGCGCGGCTTCGGACTCGGCCCCGTGCTAGCAGCCGAAGCCATCAACCGGCTCTCTCCCGGGATCCGAGCCGTCGCCTGCTCCCCTGGCATCAGCGCACACGAGGACGGCTGGAAGCCCGAACAGGCCGAATTCGACCGGATCAACGAACAGATCGCCGCAGCCTGGAGGAGCGTCGGCTTCACCCACTACCGGGACAACGTCTACCTGCTGCCTCTGGCCAGCCAGGCATACGAGGTCCAGCGGGACCGTCTGCGCACCGACTTCCACACCCTGTGCGCGACCTGGGCCGACAGCCGCACTACCAACTAGCTGTTGCGGGTCAGGAGGTTGATGACGTTTCGCTGATCAGCGGATCTCATTGTCGGGGTGCTCGCTGTCGTAGCTCTCACGGGCACGGGCGATGTGAGCCCGGTGTTCGAGTGACCAGTCGGCAAGTGCCTTGACGAGGTGTGTCAGGCTCGCGCCCGTCTCGGTGAGCCGGTAGTCGACCTGGGCCGGCACGGTCGGATACACGGTCCGAAGGACCAGGCCGTCTCGCTCCAGCCGGCGCACCGTAAGGGTCAGCATGCGCTGGGAGATCCCATCGATGGCGCGCTGAAGTTGCCGGAAGCGCCGCGGGCCGTTGGCGAGCTCGACGATAACGAGGACCGACCACTTGTCACCGACCCGGTCAAGGACGTCGCGGATTCCGCAATCGGGGTGGTCCTGCTGTCCGCAGGGTTCGAGTTCAGCGGTTCCAGCGGTTACCTCGGTGTGCGTCACTGACACGAAACTGCCTCCTTGTAGGCCGACATGGGCCGGTTGAAGATCTCACCGTAGTTACCGAAGAGAACCACGGTAGGAGACAGAACCACAATGATCATGGTGACCGGCGCGAACGGACAGCTCGCCTCTCTCACGCTCCAGGAGTTGGCTGAGCGCCACGCGCCCGCCCTGAGCGGCACTCGATCGCCCGCAGAAGGGCAGCGGCGACTCGACTTCGACGACCCCACGAGCCTCGACCTCACCGGCGTTTCTACGCTGGTCCTCGTCTCGGCGGGGTACGCCGAGGACGACCAGGTCATCCCCCGGCACCAGGCAGCTCTAGACGCTGCGGTGCGCAATGGCGTGAGCCACGTGGTCTACACCAGCCTGACCGGCGACGGTGACCACCTCGGCTTCGCGCCCGCCCATCGGGCCACCGAGCAGCTGATCAAGGCCAGTGGACTCGGGTGGACGATCCTGCGCAACGGGCTCTACGCCGAACTCTTCGGGGCGCTCCTGACCTGGACCGCTGACGGCGTGGAATCAGCGTTCGGTGACGGAGCGCTCGCCGCTGTGGCCCGGGCGGACCTGGCCGCGGCCGCAGCCGTCGTAGCCAGCAATCCGACCGCGCACGCTGGCAAGACCTATGACCTGGTCGGCGAACCGATCACCGCCGCCGACATCGCCGAATCCCTCGGAGTCGCGCACCGAACCATTGGGCTCGGGGAGTACCGGGCCCGACTCCTCGCCGACGACACGCTGCTGCCGTTCCAGCCGCCGATGCTCGCGTCGATCGCGACCAGCGTCCGCCACGGGTTCCTCAGCACCACCAGCCCCGACCTCGCCCAACTACTCGGCCGACCGCTCACCGACCCGCTCACCGTTGCCACGGACACCGCGGCCGCGATGCGCCCCGACGCCAGCTGACACGGATGGTTCACCGCAATGCGCTCGCCCTTGGTGAGGTTCGCCGCTCCCCGTCACTCAAGCGGCTGACCACTGATGGGCTGGCCCGCCGGACCACTCGACCCACAGCGGATCGTCGAGCTTGCTCTCCGGGTCTGTGACGCCCGACGCCTCGAGGAAGACGATCAAGTCGTGGTCTGAATAGGCGGTACCAAGGAATTCGTCGTACCCACGAGTGCGCACAGTGACGCGCCGGCCACCAACCGCCGAAGGCCGGTGCACAATGATCGGAGCAGTACCTCCACCCGCCACCCCTTCAGGGTGCCCCTGGCCCAACACCAGGACCATTCGAGGGCGGGGCACCTGGAGACGGCCCCGGTCGTGCCGTGCGACAAGAGGGCAACCAACACCTCTCGCCTACCCGCTCCGCAGGGACAAGCGCGCGGCGCCCCCGGCGTTGAAGCACCTCACTCTGGCCGGACATCTGGGATACCGGGTCCCAGCAGTTCGCGCGCACCGGGCAGCGGTCGCCCCTGGCCTACCAACAGTGCGGCCCCGCGAACGGGGGATATCGCGGGGCCACCGACAGCACCTTACTAAGCAGACCGCGCACAGTCTGCATAATCGTCGTCCCGAATTGGATGCCCGGCGCTACCAGCCCGCGCCGAGCCGCAGCACCTCTGCATAGGCAGAGAGCCGCGGACAGTAACGCGGGATCGCCGGTTAGCCTAACCGGCGATCCCGCGCATCATAGATATCCCACCGCCACCACCCGTCCACCCGTCGAAAGGGACCGCCCAGTCGACCACAGAACACGCACCTGACAGTCAACGCGCCCTCGAAGGATCACGCCGCCGCGTAGCTCGCCCGGAACAAGTCCTGGGCACGCTCCAAGTCCCGCTCGGTACGCAGCTGCACCTCCAGGTCGCCCGTGCCGTGGTGGCCGATCCCCGACACGTCCCGGGTGAACCCGGGTACGAGGTCCACCGCTTTCGGATCGGCCTTCAGATAGACCAGCACCTTGGTCTGCTGGGGCGGGATGACGCAGGCGAAATTTCGCAACCGCTGGTAGGCCGCATACGTCTTGCGCGGGACCCGGGTGACACCGTCACCCACACCGAGGAGAACCTCGTCGACGGCCCTGGCCAGCTCCGCCATGGCTCCGGCCTGCCGCTGAGGCACCTGGAGCACGTCCACGCGCCGGCGAGCACGCCGGTACCCACCCGACATCCCTCTCACCGAGGCCACGGTCTCAAGCCCGAGAAGGTCGTTGCCGAAGTATCGGTAGCGCACCAGGTCGATGCTTCGGCGGTGCTCGCGTACGGCGTGGGCGTCGTAGCGGGTGAAGTCACCGGCAATGCAGATCAGCCTCGGGGCGCTCCACAGGACCTGGGCCGCGGCTGATACCCCGAGCCGGTCGCGGACCAGGCCCTCGAAGGCGCTCCTGTGGGAGGTGAGCCAGGCCATGTAGTACAAGCCTTGATTAATCACACCGGCGTCAGTGCCGCGCTTGTACTCGATCACCACCGGTGCCCCGTTGGCGTCTATCCCCAGCGAGTCGATGCGTCCTCCATCGACGCAGTCGATGACGTACTCGCTCACAAGGCACCTGACGTCCAGCATCGTCTCCATGTGCGCCTCGACGAGGCTCTGCACGTCCGCCTCGACCTCAGCAAGACGCGGCATGACCTCAGTCATGCCGCTCTTCGTCGTGTGGAACAGCTTCAGACCCGACACCTTCCCCTCCTCGGCTCGGAGAGCACCAACGCCGAGCCGAGGCAGGATTGTTTCCGTGAGGGGCTTCGAGGGAGTGAAGATGATGTGAGAAGCTGCGCCCGGGCTAACGCGAGGCACCTGCCTCCCACAGTTCCCAGGGATCGCCAGGTCCCACATACGTCCCATAGGTTCCTGGGACGAGCGCCCCGGAAGACTGCGTTTTCGCAGGCCAGCCCCCGTAGCTCAGTGGATAGAGCAGGTGCCTTCTAAGCGCTTGGCCGCAGGTTCGAGTCCTGCCGGGGGCGCCACTGAGAGCCCTCCCTCGGGGAGGGCTTTTTTGCTGGTCAGAGCGGGTGCAGCCCAACACGGCGAGGCCCCGGGCGCTCCCCCGACGATCAAGGGAAGGCTCCGGGGCTGTCCGGCTGTCACCGGGTTTTCGCGGGTGGCCGTGTCGAATACGTGTCGAAGTTCTCGGCCGGAGATCAGCCGGCGCCCGGCACCTCTGGGAGGTCGCCCGCGGCTTCGAGCCGCCGTTTCAGGTCAGGCAGCTGCCCGTCGATGCAGCGGGCATAAGTGGCCAAGAGCACGGCGACACTGTTCCCGGCCCACTCCGCCACCTGGGCGGGCGGGATGCCGTCGTTGAGCCACTTCGTCAGGCGCGTGTTCCGGTTGTCGTACACGCGCCGCCCAGTGGGCGACTCGAAGACGTGCGGAGGCAGCACGGCCTTACGTGCACCGCGCCACGCCCGACGGATGACGGAACCGGCGAGAATGCCGCCGGACTCACCCTGAAAGAGCAGATCACCCGGCTGGAGCTGTTCGTCCACGATGTGCTGCCGCAGGATGCGTGTCAGGGCGGGATGCCCCGGCACAGTGCGTGTTTCACCCTCCGCACGGCCTTTCAGATCGCGTTGTTCGTGGATCTCCCCCGTGTCGGTCCACTGCTTGCCGACCTCCGGGGTCGCCGTGTGGATCAGCAGCTCGCACCACTGATCGTCAGCGTCCGGCTCGGGCAGGGTCACGTCCGCCACGCGCATGGCCACGGCTTCCTCGGGTCGTGGGCCGCAGTAGTAGAGCGTGGCGAAAAAGGCGTGGAGCCGCTTTCCGCCACGCGGTCGGCGCCGCATCCAGTCGAGGATCGCCGCCGCCTGCTCGGGATTCAGCAAGGACCGCTTGTCCACGGCGTTCGTGGTCTTCGTGACGGCCGTCGACTCCTTGCCCTTGGGAAGGGGGTTGACTCGCAGGATGCGCCGCCGGATCGCGTACTTCATGGCGACGTTGAGGATCCGGCGGTTGCGCTTCCGGGACCAGGCCGCCGCTTGCTTGCCGTCGAGGCGGGTGTCGATGGCGTGCAGGACCTGGTCGACCTTCTCCGGATCCTCCCAGGCCGAGACGGGCAGGGAGCTCCGCTCAACCCATCTGAGGATGGCCACCACGTCTCGGGGCGCGTTCGGTCGTCGGTTCGTGTTGAACGCCCACTCACGCAGAGCAGTGCGCACGGCGGCAGGTGCGAACTGGGTGGGCTTGACCCGCAACAGCGCGATGGTGGTCGCGGTCAGGGTCTTGGCGATGTTCTTGCGGCTGTTTCCGCCGAGTTGAGGCCAACGGGCATCCACGTACTCGACGGCGAACTTGTACCAGCTCATGGCGGCCGCCTTGGAACGGTGCGACACCGGAAGGCCGGTGGCGACGACGAAGGCTTCGCCCTTGCCTGTGGCTTGGATGAGTTCGGAGCGGAAGCCTTCGGCGAGCGCGACGGTGTCGAAGGGCTCGCGCCAGCGCTTCCCCGCGACCACCCAGCGCACGGTGTACGTGTTCTTCCGAGCGCCCTTGTACGGGAGGATCTTGTAGATCTTCACGTCATACGTCGTCTCCATCAGGCGGCGTCCTCGCGGTCGTCGAGCCAGTGATCGAGGTCGCTCCGCCGGATCCGGAGGTCGCCGTTCGGGAGCTTGATGCAGCGCGGCGCGCGACGCTTGGCCCGCCAGTCGTAGAAGGTCGAGCGTGAGACGGCCAGTTCCTCGCAGACCTCCGCGAGGGTGAGCATGGTGCGTGACCGAATGGCCGTGGTCATTCCGTGCTCCCTTCGGTCAGGAGGGTTTCGCGAGCGGTCTCGCGGTTGGTCTTGAGGTCGCGGGCAATGGTCGCGGCGAGGGCGGCTTCACCCGGCGTGTGGCCGTGGCCGGCGTACTGCCAGTCCGCCAGCACGAGGACGGTGTCGGGCTCGCGGTCGTCGAGGCCGAGGACGGATGCCTCTTGGGCGGCGCGGTAGTCGGCGCGTTCCTGGCGCAGGGCGCCGAGGGTGGTGGAGTAGTTGCGCGACTTGGACGAGAAGTGCCCGCGGAACCCGAGCATGTGGGCCCAGGCCCAGAGGCGCCGGTCCGGGTACAGGCTGTCCAGGTCGCGACACGCGGTGATGAGGCGCCGGGTGTGGTCCGGGACCTGGTGGCGGTCGAGTTCGGAGAGTTCGCCGATGCGGCGGTCCAGGGTGCCAGTGTTCTCGGCAGCCTTGGTGGCGTACTTGGCCACGTACGAGGCGACGGCCTGTTCGGTGATGTCGGAGCCGTCACCGAATGCCTTCACGGGCCGGACGTCGAGCTGTCGGCCCCAGCGGAAGGTACGGGCGGGCTCGTCACCGGCAGCCGGGACCGAGACGGACGTGTACGAGTGCGCTGCGGCGGCATGTACGGCGTCCGTAAGGAGGTCGACCGTGGCCCAGGCGGGCGGTGGCGTTCCGGGCCCCTCCGGGCCGTCGAGGCGTACGACGGCATGGAAGTGCACGGCCCCCTTCTCCGACGACGCCATCACCCTCATCCACGACACCTCCCGCGGCTACCCGCGCGCGGTCAACAACCTCGCCGTCCAGGCCCTGCTGTCCGCCTACGCCGACAACAAGTCCATCGTCGACGAGGCCAGCGCCAGAGCCGCCGTCGCCGAAGTCACCGCAGAATGACCGGGTGACCTCACCACGGCCAGGCGTCACCTTGGACACGTGCATGCAGATGCTCGTCATGCCAGCCGTCCGAGTGCAGCAGGGCGCTTCGCATGGTGCCTTCGAGGGCGAACCCCGCCTTCTCCGCCACCCGGCAGGAGGCGGCGTTGGCGATGGAGTGGGTGATCCGGAGGCGATGCAGACCCAGGTCGTCCAGGGCCCAACGACTGACGCGGACGACCGCGTCGACCATGGCCCCGCGACCGCGGCCAGCAGTAAGGAGCCAGTACAGGAACTCGGCACTGCCTCCGTGGAGATCGAAGTCGGCCAGTCCGGTCAGGCCGACCGGACTACCGCCCCCGGGTTCGGCGATCGCCCAGATCGCCGCCTCCTCGGTCCGCCAGCGCTTCTCCCACCGCGCGATCCGCTCGCGCGCGTCATCCAGCGACAGATGTCCCGGCCGGTTCCACTGCTGAACGTCCGGATCCTGGCAAGAGTCCGCGAGGACCCTGGCGTCATCAGGGCCCCAAGGGCGCAGCTCAAGGCCATTGGCCAGGCCGAACACGGGCTGGTCGGTCCGGCTCATCCGGCCCGGGGGCACAACAGCAGGTATCGGAACGATCATCTGGGCATCATGCCAAACCTCGACGGAGAGATCGGCACCCCGAGCATCCCAGTGACACGTTGAAGATCAACGAGGCCCGCCGAGACCCGTCGGCGGGCCTTCCTCGGCCCCGGACATGCTCATCTTGAGTGGCAAGCCCGTGCTCATCTTGAACGACACTCAACAGCCCTCTGGCGGCACCGAACGCACCTCAAGCGAGTCCACGGCCGTCTCCTGGCTCACACCCGACGAGGTCAGCGAGCGCATGTCCGAGGTCTACGCGATCAGACTCCTGGACGCCCTGGACGGCAACGGCCCCCACGTACGGAGCCACGACGGCAAGCACCTCATCGCAGCGGGATAAGACCTTCTCTCCTTCATCAAGCACCCGTCGTCGCTTCGCTCCTCCGGGCGGGCGCGGGCGGCCGGCGGCGCCCGCGCTCATGTCTCCGCCCCGCTCGGCTCCGCCGGCCGCCCGCTCCCGCCCAAGAGGCAGGCACACGGGGCATGAGGTCAGAACACGTCGGGGCTGGGGCGGTCGGCTCCGTGCACCACGAGGGACGGCGGGTCAGTCGTCACCCCAGCCGCGGAACGTCCCTGCCCAGCGGCGGAGACTCGCCCTGATCAAGCCCGGCCAGCATCCACAACGCTTGTGACCTGCCACACACGACCCCGCATGCCCGTATATGTCCGTTTAATTGATAGAATCATCAGAACCGAGGATATGATCCCTTAGAGACGGAGCAGCACATGGCATTCACGTTCCTCGAGCCTGCGTGTACGGCTCCAGGTTGCGTGCAGGAGCCACACCTGATGCATCACCGAGCTAGGCCGTCACTCGTTCACTGGCGCACCTTGCCGCAACCACGATCCGTGCTGACAGTCGCCTTGCTGCTCATTCTGGCGATCACGCTCACCGATCTTCAGGTGCCTGGCTCAGCTCATCTCGGCGACTTGCTGATCATGGTGCCTGTACTCACTTCCTGGTACGCGAGCTCCCGGGTGACCTCACTTGTCGCCCTCATGTCCGTGTCGGCTTTGATGGCCATCTACCTGGTCCGCCAAACGGTGAACCCGCCACAGACGGCTGCCCTCCTTGCGACCTCGGTGGCCGTCACGATCGCCCGGTACCTGACGGAACACGGACAGCGAAAGCTGGTCCAGCTGCGCGCAGTCGCCGAGGCCGCGCAACGCGCCATACTGCCTCCCCTCCCCCACCGACTCGGCCCTCTTCACCTGGCCTCGACGTACCTGGCGGCAGAGGACGAAGCACGCATCGGCGGAGATCTCTACGCCGCCGTGCGCACGCCCACGGGAACACGGTTGATCATCGGCGACGTACGAGGCAAGGGCCTGGCGGCGGTCGGCATCGCCGCCCACACCATCAGCACGTTCCGCGACGCCGCCCGCCGGCTGACCACGCTGCCGGAACTCGCCGCCTACCTGGATTCAAGCGTCCGCAGCAACGCATCCGAAGCAGTGAGCCCCGAACAGACCGAAGAGGCGTTCGTCACCGCCACTCTCCTCGAAATCCCCGACGCCGAGCCCCTCGTGCGGAGCGTCACCTGCGGACACCCCCCACCGCTACTCCTACGAGGGAACGACGTCGTGACCCTGGAAGCCGGCCAACCCGCGCCCCCGCTGGGACTGGGCGCATTGACGCAAACCACCTATCACCTCGACACCTTCGCCCTACGCGCCAAAGACACCCTCCTCCTCTACACCGACGGTGCCATCGAAGCCCGCAATACCGACGGCGAGTTCTACCCGCTCGCCAAACGACTCACCCCCCAGAACCACCGCCATCCCACGGCACTCCTCAACCACCTCCGCGGCGACCTTCTCAACCACGTCGGCGGCCGACTCGACGACGACGCCGCCTTGATCGCAATCAAACGTCAACCCGCTGACGGCATAGCGCCATCGGTTGACCAATCGACCTGTGATGAGTGCGGCGTCTCGATGTCCTTCGATATGCGGTCACGCAGCACTTCTGACCTGGGGGAACGACCCAGTGCAGTACAGCAGTGAACTACAGCAACCACCACGACCGCCACCGACCGCCAACGGTCCTTGGCGACCAGTTGACCAGCCCACCTGACAATGACCATCCTGCCCATAGTTCGCATCGAGGGGCGAACAGGTTGAGCGACGCTTGACTCGGTCATTGAGACTGCGCCGACCGCATGATCAAGGTCACCGAGCCGTGCCACGAGCGTGCCAGATCGAGGGGGGAGCCGCGGGGAATCACGGAGACTCCCGGTAGCCGTAGACGAGATCAGCCCCCGACCAAACTTGCTGGTCAGGGGCTGATTCCCGTTACTGTGGCGGCGCCAGGATTCGAACCTGGGAAGGCTGAGCCGGCAGATTCCCAAGCTGAGAGCTCGGGTGCCGTCGTCGCGAGCCGGCCCCACGGCTTGCTCTGGTCAACAGCATTGACAGCGTGGCGGAGGCGCCGGTGGGGGTGCAGCAAGACATACGCGCGCATGGTCGGTCGGCGCACCCGCCGTCATGGCTGACTGTCGTCGGCTGAGGTTCATGCGGACCGTTCGAGGGTGGCCGCCGTCGACCAACGGTCAGACCCGGTGACCCCACCGCGCGTGCGGGTAATCCCATACGAGCCACCGATCGGTTGAAACCCGTATACAGTCCCCTGCACTTGTCCTACTCAAAAGGGGGGGTCCCTTTGCGTGCTCGTCTTGCCGCCTCAGCCATAGCTGTCGCCGTGGTCGGCGTCTTCTTCAGCGCACCGACCGCGTCTGCGGCCACGTTGCCGTCCACCAACACCGCCCACCACTGCGTCCACCACACCACGGGCGTCTGTGGCTGGACACACCACCAAAAGCCCAAAGACAAGTACGAGACCGCCAAGTGCGTGGATGCCACGCTGTCTTACTCGCGGCACTCGCAGGGCACCTGCTCCCACCACCACGGCGTCCGCTACTGGTTCAAGTAGGCCGCGGAGCAGGCGCAGCAAGGGGCGGGGTACGAAGTGCGGGTGAGTGTCTAACTGCGTGACAACGTCGACAGACAGCAGCGGACGAGCGCGGACGCCTGCGGACGATCCCAGCAGGTGAGAGGTACATCGGCCCAAGGTCCGGCACCCACCCAAGTTGCTTCGGGACGAAGAGGTCTCGTCGGCACGGCATACGGGGAGGGGGGCGGTGCTCCGGCATGCACTACAGTCCCGAGGCGGACCCGGGGACCTTTCAGATCCCGCCCCCCTTAGAACTCCTAACAAAGTGAGAGGTTGACCAGTCGGCGCCAGCAGATGATGCCGCAGGCCAGGCTGAGGAACGCTTCGTGGATGTCGTCGCGGATT